>JBDUAD010000002.1:0-81618 GCA_040004775.1 bacterium
CTGAGGTACAGGGCTGCTGAGGTACAGGGCTGCTGAGGTACAGGGCTGCTGAGGTACAGGGCTGCTGAGGTGCAGGGCGGCTGCGGTATTGGGCCGGCCGTAGGCGTCAGGCGCGTTCGGCCGGCGGCGTGGCGCTCTGGATCTGCTCCTCGCCGACACCGGCGGGCAAGCCCGTCACGTCGGCCCCGGCACCGTCCTCGATCGCTGCTGGCGCCGACGCGCCGTTGCCCCCTGCGGACAGCTCGGGGTGCATCGACGCCCGGATCTCCTCCAGGCGGGAGGCACCGGCCATGTCCTGGGTGGCCCGCTGCACCTCGAGCATGCGTCCCTGCACCGAGTTCGACGCCAAGTCGGCCTGACCCAGGGCGTTGGCGTACCGACGCTCGATCTTGTCGCGGACCTCGTCAAGGGTGGGAGTGTTGCCCGGCGCGGCCATCTCACTGATCTGGTTGAGCGAGGCCGACACCTGCTCCTGCATCTTGGCCTGCTCGAGCTGACTGAGCAGCTTGGTGCGTTCGGCCAGGCGCTGCTCGAGCATCATCGCGTTGTTCGACACGGCCTGGCGGGCCTGCTCGGCCGCGGACAAGGCCTGGTCGTGCAACTGCTTGAGGTCCTCGACGCTGGCCTCGGCATTGACCAGTTGGGTGGCCAGAGACTGCGCGGTGTTCTCGAAGTCGGTGGACTTGGCCACGTCGCCCTCGGTACGCGCCTTGTCGGCGAGAACCAGCGACTGCCGGGCCTGGGCCTTCAGGTTCTCCACCGTGCCGAGCTGACGGTCGAGCTTCATCTCGAGCTGGCGCTGGTTGCCGATGACGCTGGCCGCCTGCCGGCTCAGGGCCTCGTGCTCGCGCTGGGCCTCGGTGATCGCCTGCTGAATCTGGATCTTCGGGTCGGCCTTCTCGTCGATCTGGTTGTTCGACCACGCGGTCAGGTACTTCCACAGGCGGATCAAGGGGTTTTGCTTGGCCATGTCGTTCACCTCTCGATCGGGAAGCTCATCGTGTCACGAGCGGCCGGCCGCTCACCACATCGCCCCAGTAGAGCTCGGGAGTCTGGCTGAACGAGGCAGATCCCGGAGCGAGGAACAGGGTCAGGCAGCAGCGCGGGCGCGGACCGTCGCAGTGCCCCGACCGGAAGTGCCGAGACCGCCGGCCGGCGTGGCCAGCGTGGGCGGCAGCGCACCGGAGGCCGAACGGGCCGAGGACATCGTCAACGCGCGCTCGGCCACCTTCTCCTGGCGCCGCAGCGTGTCGCTGACCTCGGCGAAGACGTCGGAGAGGCGCACGCCGAGGGCGTCACAGATCGCGGCGAGCAGTTCGGAGGACGCCTCCTTGTGACCGCGCTCGATCTCTGAGAGGTAGCCGAGGCTGACACGGGCATCGCTGGAGACCTGCCGCAGGGTGCGCTGCTGGCGCAGCCGGATGCCGCGGATCGTCTCTCCGACGACTTCTCGGATCACGCTCATGCCGGCTCCTCCCCTCGGGGCGTTCAACGGTTCCCCTCTCGCGATTTCCACGCTACCTGCTGTTGCCGACCGGGGTCGGGCGAGTCGATGACATTGGTGTTACAACGTTGCCGGGCCGGGCGCCGATTCCCGGGCCAACAGGGCCAGCGCGGCCTGCACGGCGGCGGACCGGATGGCCCCCCGGTCACCGTCGAAGTGGTGGGCGCTCACCAGGACGCGGCGCGGTCCGGCGCAGCCGGCGAAGACGGTGCCCACCGGCTGCCCGTCCTGCGGATCCGGCCCGGCCACCCCGGTCACGCCGAGACCGTAGGTGGTGCCGAGCCGCTCGCGCACGCCGACGGCCAGGGCCGAGGCCACGTCCGGGTCGACCGCGCCCCGTTCGGCCAGCAGGTCCGCCGGTACCCCGGCCAGCTGGGCCTTCAGCTCGGTCGCGTAGACCACCAGTCCGCCGCGCAGGACGGCCGACGCTCCGGCCAGGTCGGTCAGCGCGGCGCTCAGCAGCCCGCCGGTCAGCGATTCGGCGACCGCCACGGTCGCTGCGGCGTCGATCAGCTGCTGCTGCAAGGCGGCGACATCCACGGCGGTCGAGCCGGCGCTCACCGACGTCGGCGGTCCGCGCCGATGGCGCCCGCCGTCGGCAGCGCCGCGGGTGTCTGCGCGGATCGAACCCGGCCCCGCCGCCGCACTGCCACCGCCCGGGCGACGTAGTCAAGGCCGGTGACGGCGGTGAGCACCACGGCCAGCGCCATGACGACGACGGCGACGGCGTGCAGCAGGCCACCGAGCGGAAGGATGTAGAGACCGATGGCCACCCCCTGCAGCAAGGTCTTAAGCTTGCCGCCGCGGCTGGCCGGGATGACGCCGTGGCGGATCACAGAGAACCGAAGCAGCGTGACGCCGAGCTCCCGGGCCAGGATCACCGCGGTCACCCACCAGGACAGGTCACCGAGCGCGGACAACCCGACCAGCGCGGTGCCGATGAGCGCCTTGTCGGCGATCGGGTCGGCCAGCTTGCCGAGCTCGGTGATCAGGTGGCGGCGTCGGGCCAGCTCACCGTCGATGCGGTCGGTGACGGAGGCGACGGCGAACACCGCCCAGGCGCCGACCCGCCACGCGTCGTCGTGGCCGCCTGAGTGCCACAGCGTCCACGCGAACACCGGCACCAGAAGCAGCCGGACCAAGGTCAGACCGTTGGCCAGGTTCCAGTTGGACACCCGGCTGGCCGGATCACCTATCGGGTCGGGCTGAGGCGGGTGCGCGGCAGCGGCCGCCTGGGCCGCGGTCCGGATCGCCTCGGCCCGGGCGGCCGCCGGGCTGGGACGGGTGGGCGGCGAGGAGCTCACCGGAGCACCGGGGCCAGAGCCCGGACCGTGGCCAGCAGGTCGACCCCGTCGGTGCCGACCACCGTGGCTTCCACCACGTCACCCACCGCGGCCGGAGCATCCAGCCGGGTGTCGCCGTCGTCCGGGCCCTGGTGCAGCGCGCGGCCGATGGGATGGCCGTCCTCCACCGTTTCGACGAGCACGCGGACCGACTCCCCCACCCGGACCTCGGCCCGTTGCGCCACCAGCTCGTCGGCCACTGCACTGAGGTGCTCGACCCGGGCGTTGATCTCGGCCTGGTCGAGCTTGCCGGGCAGGTCCGCGGCCGCGGTGCCGTCCTCGTCCGAGTAGCCGAACACGCCGATCGCATCGAGCTGCGCCGCGGCCAGGAAGTCGACCAGCTGCGCGAACTCGGCCTCGGTCTCGCCGGGGAAGCCGACGATGACGTTGCTGCGGGCACCCAGGCGGGGCGCCTGCTCGCGCGCTCCGGTCATAAGCGCCAGGAACGCGTCCGTCCCGCCGAAGCGCTTCATCCGCCGCAGCACCGACGCGCTGGCGTGCTGGAACGACAGGTCGAAGTAGGGGGCCACACCGGGGGTTTGCGCGAGGGCGGCGACCAGACCGGGCCGGACCTCGGCCGGTTGCAGGTAGGACACCCGCACTCGATCTACACCGTCGATCGTTCCGAGGTCGGGCAGCAGCCGTTCCAGCGCGGTGACGTCGCCCAGATCCTTGCCGTAGGACGTGGAGTTCTCGCTCACCAGGACCAGTTCCCGCACGCCGTCGGCGGCCAGCCAGCGGGCCTCGGCCAGGACCTCCTGAGGGGAGCGGGAGACGAAGGAGCCACGGAATGAGGGGATGGCGCAGAAGGTGCAGCGCCGGTCGCAACCCGAGGCCAGCTTCAGCGGGGCGACCGGCCCGCGGTTGAGGCGGCGGCGAGCGCCCGACGCGGCCAACCACGCGTGGCCGGGCAGGGCCACCTCGGCACTGGCCGCCGGGCGGGAGGCCGGACTGATCGGCAGCAGGGTGCGCCGGTCGCGCGGCACATGAGGCGCCGGTGGGTCCCCGGCCAGCACCCGGTCGAGGCGGGCACCGATGTCGGCGTAGTCGTCGAAGCCGAGCACCGCGGAGGCCTCGGGCAGCGCCGCGGCCAGGTCACGGCCGTAGCGCTCGGCCAGACAGCCGACCGCGACGACGGGACGCCCGCCTTCGGCCGCGGCCAGGACCGTGTCGATCGAGTCCTTCTTGGCCGCCTCGACGAACCCGCAGGTGTTGACCAACAGGACGTCGGCCTGGTCCTGGTCGGTGAGCGTCCATCCGCCGCCGGACAACCGGCTGGCCAGCTCCTCGGAATCGACCTCGTTGCGGGCGCAGCCCAGGGTCAACAGGGCAACCCCGCGCGGCGGCGGAACGGCAGGCTGCGCGGCGCCGGACACGTCCCGGAACGTTACCTGCCGGCCACGCCCCGGCCGTCCCGCGTGACGGCGAAGCCGGGGCCGACGGATGCGCGGCTAGCAGGGTTGCCAGGAGGCTCGCTAGGAGACGGCGGCGTGCGGGGAGACGGCGGCGCCGTCGGCACTGATTTCGGCACTGACTTCGGCCGCGTGCACGGTCATGGAGTCCAGCCGCGGTCCGCCGAAGGTGGTGGACATGGCTACGTCGGAGGCGTCGCGGCCCGTGCCGATGAGCACCCGGCCCTTGCGCCGGACGTTGTTGCGGGGGTCGAACGTCCACCACCGGCCGCCGAGCCAGACCTCCATCCACGCCGCGAAGTCCATCGGCTCGCGGTTGGGCTCGACGTCCATGTCGGGCAGGTAGCCGAACACGTAACGGGCGGGGATGTTGAGCGCCCGGCAGAACGTGATTGCCAGGTGGGTGAAGTCCCGGCACACCCCGAAGCGGCTCTCGTATACGTCGGCCGCGGTCGAGAGCCGATTGGAGCTGCCGTACTGGAAGGTCAGGTGGGAGTTGACGTGGTTGCAGATCGCCTGCACCCGCCGGTAGCCCGGTGGCGTGGTGCCGAACAGCCGCCAGGCCTCGTCACCGAGCACGTCGGGCAGGCAGTAGCGGCTCGGCAGCGTGTAGAGCAGCGTCTCGTCGGGCAGGTCGTCGGGCAGCGTCTCGGGCGCGTTGGGGTCGGCGTCCTCGGTTGCGTCGGGTACCTCGACCTCCGCGTCGTAGCGGAAGCTCGACCGGCCGACCGGCAGCACCACCCGGGTGCACGGATTGGCGTAGAGGTCGACGTAGTGGCGCGGGCTCAGCTCCGGCGTCGAGGACCACTGCTCGTGCTGAATCGATACCACCGGCGACGCCGACGGTTGGACCTGGAAGATGGCCGGCGTCTCGTACTCGGCGTCGTAGACGAAATCGCAGCCGACGGACAGGCGTCGTGTGCTCACCGCGTGCACGATGCCAGATCGACGCCGGTGGCTTCCAACGCCTCGATGGCGGCTCGCATTGCATCGATAGGGTGGCGGCCGTGTCGGCGGCGGCTGGTCGGAGCCTGAGCGAGCCGGCCTTGGTGCGTCGGGCCCGCACCGGTGACGTGCCCGGCATCAAGGCGCTGATCGACACCTACACCGACCAGCGGCTGCTGCTGGCCAAGGACCTTGTCACCCTCTACGAGACCGTGCAGGACTTCGAGGTGATCGAGTTTGACGGACAGGTCGCCGGATGCGGCGCACTTCACGTCCTGTGGGAAGACCTGGGCGAGGTGCGAACGCTGGCCGTCGCGCCGGCCCACCGCGGGCAGCGCTGGGGCGACGCGCTGATGGCCGAGCTGATCTCGACCGCCCGCGCCCTGGGCCTGCACCGGTTGTTCGCCCTGACCTTCGAGACGCAGTTCTTCGCCCGGCACGGCTTCGTCGAGATCGACGGCACGCCGGTGGCCCCCGACGTGTACTCCCAGCTGCGCCGGTCCTACGACGCGGGCGTCGCCGAGTTCCTCGATCTCGAGTACGTCAAGCCGAACACTCTGGGCAACACCCGGATGCTGCTGACCCTGTGAGCCGTGGGCCGGTCAGCCGGCGTGGCGCTGGGGCTCGAGTTGTACCGCCGGGCGCTCGGCGTCGCCCTCGTCGGCGGGTTCGTCCGCGCCGACGTCGACCAGGTCGGCCGCGCTCCCACCGGCTCGCAGCGTGTACATGAGCCCGTCGAGCTCCTCGGGCTTGACCAGCACGTCGCGAGCCTTGGAACCCTCGGACGGCCCGACGATGTCGCGACTTTCCATCAGGTCCATCAGCCGTCCGGCCTTGGCGAAGCCGACCCGTAGTTTGCGCTGCAGCATCGAGGTCGAGCCGAACTGGGTGGACACCACCAGCTCGGCCGCCGCCAGGAACAGCTCCAGGTCGTCACCGATGTCGTCGTCGACCTGGCGCTTCTCGGCCGGGGCGACGGTGACGTCGTCGCGGTAGGTGGGCTGCATCTGAGCCTTGCAGTGCGCGACGATGGCGTGGATCTCCGCGTCGCTGACGTACGCCCCCTGGATACGCGCCGGCTTCGAGGCGCCCATCGGCAGGAAGAGCCCATCCCCCTTGCCGAGCAGCTTCTCCGCGCCGGGCTGGTCGAGGATGACCCGCGAGTCGGTCACCGAGGAGGTCTTGAACCCCAGTCGGGACGGGACGTTGGCCTTGATCAGCCCGGTCACGACGTCGACCGACGGGCGCTGGGTAGCGATGATCAGGTGGATGCCGGCCGCGCGGGCGAGTTGGGTGATCCGCACGATCGCGTCCTCCACGTCGCGCGGCGCGACCATCATCAGGTCCGACAACTCGTCGACGATGACCAGCAGGTACGGATAGGGCTGGTAGACCCGCTCGGAGCCGGGCGGCGCGACCAGTGCACCGGTGCGGACCTTGGTGTTGAAGTCGTCGATGTGGCGGACTCCGCTCGCCTCCATGTCCTCGTAACGCAGGTCCATTTCCCGCACAACCCACTGCAGTGCGTCGGCCGCCTTCTTCGGGTTGGTGATCACCGGGGTGACCAGGTGGGGAATGCCCTGGTAGCCGGAGAACTCCACCCGCTTGGGGTCGATGAGGACCATGCGCACGTCGTCCGGGGTGGCCCGGGTGAGGATCGACAGGATCAGGGAGTTGATGCAGCTGGACTTGCCCGCGCCGGTGGCGCCGGCGACCAGCAGGTGCGGCATCCGGGTCAGGTTGGCCACCACCATGCCGCCCTCGACGTCCTTGCCGAGGGCCACGAGCATCGGATGGGAGTCCCGCTGGGCCACCGGGGACCGCAGCACGTCGCCGAGCATGACGATCTCCGGGTCGGAGTTCGGGATCTCCACGCCGACCGCGCTCTTGCCCGGGATCGGGCTGATGATGCGCACGTCCGGGCTCTTGACCGCGTAGGCGATGTTGCGCCCGAGCTGGATGATCCGCTCGACCTTCACCCCGGGACCGAGGGTGATCTCATAGCGGGTGACGGTGGGGCCGCGGTTGAACCCGGTGACCTCGCAATCCACGCCGAACTCGGCGAAGACGCCGGTCAGGGCGGCGATCACCTCGTCGTTGCTCCTGGTGTGCTCGAAGTGCGGGCTGCCGGCACCGAGCACACCGAGGGTGGGCAGGCTGTAGAGGCCGGCTCCGCCGTGCAGCTCGAGCTGGGTCGGCCTGGTGACCGGTGCGTCGGCGTCCGCGGCGGCCTTCGTCTTGCGGGGACGGCGGGCAGGCCGGCTCGTCGCGGAGTCGGCGTCCGGTGCGGCGACGCCGGCCGTCATACCGGCCTCGAGATCAGGCAGGGCGGCGGTGACGGCGGACGCCAGATCGACCGGCGCGGCCGGCCCGACGGTGCCCCGCTGGTCGACGGGCCGAGCGGCCGGGTCGTGATGGTGGACGGTGTGCTGGCTCACCGTGAACCGGCTCAGCCGGCCGTGGTCGTGGCGACCCAGCCAGGCCCGCCATCCTCGAAGCGCCGGCGCGGCCGGGCCGGGCGCCGCAGCCGTGACCGGTCCCGCACTCAGCAGGCCGGACGATTCCCCACTCTCGGCCGAGGACGTACCGCCGGCTGGGGCGCCGCCGTGGTCAGCGTCGCTGTGGTGAGCGTCGTCGTCGTCGGCGGCGGCAGCGTCGGCATCGGCGGCGCGAGGCTCATCGGCGCGGCTCCGGCCGAGGAGATGGGAGACCTCGGTCGGCAGGGTGGTCAACGGGGTGGCGGTGACGACCAGGGCGCCGAAGCAGCCGAGCAGGAACAGCAGCGGAACGGCCAGGGGAGCCGAGACGGCGTCCTCGAGCAGTCCGCCGATCGCCGCGCCGAGCACTCCGCCGGCCGAGCGGCGCTGTCCCAACGGCGACGGCGACGCCGCCCAGAGGTGCAGCAGGCCGAGCACGGCCAGACCCAGAGCGCTCCAGCCGACCAGCAGCCGCCCTCGCTCGTGCGGGCGGGCGACGTGGCGCAGCATGTGCACTGCGGCGGCCAGCATCAGCGCGGGAACGGCCAGAGCGGCATTGCCCAGGACGGTGCGCAGCCCGAGGGCGAGGCCGCGCCCGACCGGTCCGGCCGTGGTCCACCAGATCGCGGTGGCAGCGACGAGAGCCAGCGCCAGGACGCCCAGGGCGCCGGCGTCACGCTGGTGGGCGGGATCGAGGTCGCGGGCGGTGGCGGCGTTGCGGCCGACGGCGCGGGCCACGCCGCCGATCAGCCGGGCCACGGACGTCCACACCGCAGTGAGCGCGCGGCCGAGCGTCGCCAGGACACCGGGGCCCTGGTGGGGCGGGCGCGGGCGGTGGTCGTCTCGCGACGGACCGACGCCGCGCCCAGCTCGGCGTCCACCCCGCTTCGATGGACGGCGGGGCGGCGCGGGCGGGGTCGTCGCCCTGGTCTGAGTCCCGGAGGTCACGCGGTCACGGTAACTGTGAAGTACAGATTGAGCCGGGAGACACGGCCGGAACCACGGGATCGGGATCCGACTACGCCAGCCCCGGCTCGGCAGTGACGGCGGCTCGTGCGGCCCGGTTACGCCGCCGGCGAACTCACCTACCCGATGGGTGCGGCCGGCACGAGGCTGGATCGCGATCGCCGCCGCACCGCGTATCGGTGCCGAGGGAGGGTCTGGGTCCGATGAACCCGCTACGCCGTCTGGTCGACCGCTTCCGTCGCGTTCCGGCCGGTGCCCGCCCGCGCCGGTGGCCGGAGGCCGAAGACATGCCGGGCCGTCGCCGCCGCACCCGCCGCCCGGGCCGCAACAACGACTCCGGCTACGACGACGGCTACGACGACGACGGCGGCGCGGCCGTGCGCGAACCTCGCCGGCCCAGGCCGGGACCGCGCAGCGATGCCGGCGCGGCACCGATCCCGACGCCACCGCAGGACGTGACGCTGGGCGATGCCCGGGATCAGCAGCAGCCGGCTTAGCCGGCTGGGAGTGGACCGCTGGGCAGACCGGCCGCCTCGAGGTCCGCACGGAGGGCGGCTACCTGGGCCTCGGTGGCCTCCACGAGAGGCGGGCGCAACCCACCGACCGGGCGGCCGAGCAGGGCGAGCCCGGCCTTGACCAGGACGACGCCCGGGGCGGCAAAGATGCCGCGGTAGATCGGCAACAACCGGACGTGGGCAGTGCGGGCCGCCTCGACGTCGCCCCGCTCGTAGGCCGTGATCATCGCCGCGGTCGCGGCTCCACTGAAGTGGGTGGACGTGCCGACCACACCAACCCCGCCGACCGACAGCAGGGGCAGGGTGAGCGCGTCGTCGCCGCAGTAGTAGGCCAGTCCGGTCTGCGCAATCAGCGCGCTGCTGGCCACGACGTCGCCCGCGGCGTCCTTCACGGCCACGATGCGCGGGTGTTCGGCCAGGCGGCGCATGGTGTCAGCGGCGATGGCCACGCCGGTTCGGTGCGGGATGTCGTAAAGCATGACCGGCAGGTCGCTGGAGTCGGCGACGGCGCGGAAGTGAGCCAGCAGGCCCGACTGTTGCGGCTTCGAGTAGTACGGCGTTACCACCAGCAGGGCGTCGGCGCCCGCCTTGGCCGCATCCTCGGCCAGGTGCAGGGTGTGGGCGGTGTCGAACGTGCCCACCCCGGCCACGACTTGAGCTCGGCCGGCCACCGCGTCGGCCACGGCTCGTACGAGAGCCGCCTTTTCCGCGTCCGTGGTGGTGGGCGACTCCCCTGCCGTGCCGCTGATCACGAGTGCGTCGTTGGCCTGCTCGTGGACGAGGTGGTGGGCCAGGGCCGCGGCGGCGTCGAGGTCGACGGCACCGGCGGCGTCGAACGGCGTGACCATTGCGGTGATCACCCGGCCGAACGGCCGGGAACGCGCACCGGCGGTAGTTCCAGTCACGCCCGACAACGTACCGCTGCGCGCCCTTATTGACGCGAGGATCAGGCACCCGCCGCATCAGTGGCGGTGAGCCGGTCGTCGTCATCCGCGGCGGCTACCCACCCCACGACGAGGTCGGCGCGGTCACGGTCCGCGGCGACCAACGCGGCGTTAGCCTCATCCGAGCCCAGGACCCACTCCCGTGCGGCGAGCCGCGAGCGACCGAAGGCCACATGCCGTTCGATCAGCGACGCCACCCGGCGGCTCGGATCGGGATCGAGGTACCAGACGGCGTCGAGCAACTCGGCCACCTCGGGCCAGTTCAGGAGGTAGTTGCCTTCGACGACCAGCAGCGGTATCGACCGCTCGACGGCCTGTGACCCCGCGATCGCCGCCTCGAGGTCCCGGTCGAACCGCGGCAGGTACACCACCTCCTGCGCCTCGCGCAGCCGGCGCAGGGCGGCCACGAACCCGGCCCGGTCGAAGGTGTCCGGGGCACCCTTGCGCTCGGTGCGACTCAGCCGCGCCAGCTCGCCGTCGGCCAGGTGAAACCCGTCCATGCCGACCAGCGCGGCCCGCGTCGGTCCGATCGCGGCAATTAGCGCGGTGGCCAACGTCGACTTTCCCGCGCCGGGCGGCCCGGTCAGGCCGAGCAGGCGGCGCGACGGTCCGATCATGGCGGCGGCACGGGTAGCGAGGTCCCTGGGGCGGAACCGGGTCAACCCGTCGAAGTCGGCGTCGTCCATGGCCTAACCCGTCCAGGGCTTCACGAGTTCCGGCAGCCGCGGGTCAGCGATCCACGACCTCGGTCCGGCGTATCCCACCCGGACAGAGGCGACATCGGCGGCGAAGCGCAAGACCTCGGGCCACAGCGCCAGGCCGGGGCCGGCGCCGACCGCGGCGATGGCTAAGGCCGCGGCGCCGTGCAGGACGTCGCCGGCGCCCAGGGTGTCCATCGCCTCTACCACCGCAACCTCGACCCGGCCGGTGGATCCAGGTACGGCCCAGCGGATCGGCTCCGGCCCGGCGCTGCGGGCGGCCGCGTCGGCGCCGAGGGCCAGAACGGAGGTGAGGACGTCCTGCGCGTCCGGCGAGTCATCGGGGGTGTTCGGCCCCCTGAAGCCAGCCGGCACGGCGAAGTCGGCCGAGACGATCGCGAAGTCGGCGGCGGCCAGCAGCTCGCCGAACACCGGCCGCCACCGCCCGCCGTCCAGCAGCACCGGCACACCGGCGGCCCTCGCGGCTCGAGCCACGGGCGGCGCCGTCTCGGCGTGATGGCCGTCGAGGAGCACGACATCGTTGACGGCCAGCCAGGCCGCGATCGCGTCGTCGGTCGGAGCCGGGGCCGGCACCCGACTGGCCGCGTCGGGTGAGCTGACACTGCGCCGGCCGGTGCGCGCCTCGACGCGGACCGCTGACACCGCCGGGGACTCGGCGGCGTCGGGCGTCAGGTCGACGAGGTCCACCCCGTACCCGGCCAGTTCCGTGACCGCGGCCGCCGCCAGCGGGTGCCGCCCGAGGGCGGTGACCAGCGTGGCCGAGCCGCCGAGGATCGCGAACGTCAGGGCAGCGTTGGCCGCGGGGCCGCCGGCCCCGACGTCCTGGACGGTCGCGGTCACCTTCTCGTCCGACCCGGGCGGCCGGTCGAGGCGGTGCACCACGTCCAGCGTGGTCAGCCCGACGAACAGCCCGCGGGGGCCGGTCCGCTCGGCCGCGGTCAGCCCTCGCTGACCATCGGGCTGGACGCGACCTCGGTGGCGTCGGGCAGCACGCTGATCTCGAAGTCGGCGAAGACGTTCGGCGCGACGCGCGACAGCTCACGCAGGCAGGCCACGGCCAGCGCGCGGATCTCCACGTCGGCGTGCTCGGACGCGCGCATGGCCACGAAGTGACGCCAGGCCCGGTAGTTGCCGGTGACCACGATGCGGGTCTCGGTGGCGTTGGGCAGCACCGCTCGAGCGGCCTGGCGGGCCTGTTTGCGGCGCAACGTCGCGTGCTCGACGTCGGCGAACTTCTTCTCCAGCCCCTCCAGCAGTTCGGTGTACGCGGTGATCGCCGCTGCGCCGGCGGCCACGAACCTGGCGTGCAGTTCGGGGTCCTCGGCGATCACGTCGGGCTCGACCAGCGCCGCGTCGCGCTCGGGCACGTAGCGCTGCGAGAGCTGGGAATAGGAGAAGTGACGGTGGCGGATCAGTTCGTGGGTCAGCGATCGGGAGATCCCGGTGAGGTAGAACGTCACGCTGCCGTGCTCCAGCACCGAGAGGTGGCCGACCTCCAGGATGTGCTGGAGGTACCCGGCGTTGGTCGCAGTGGCCGGGTTCGGCTTCTTCCAGGACTGGTAGCAGGCCCGCCCGGCGAACTCGGCCAGGGCCTGTCCACCGTCGGTATCGGTGTCCCACGGGACGTCGGCCGGAGCTTCGAAGTGGGTCCACGCGATGACCTGCACGCGCGGCCCGACGATCGCGGGGTCGGCCGGCTTGAGGGTCGAAGGGCCAGGAGGGGCAACGGGTTCGGACATCGGGCGGCTCCTGGACGACGGTCGGTAACGGTGGGCACCGGCGGGGATCGGTCGGGACAGGCTATCGGCTGACCTCGTGGGAACCGGGCACCGCCGAGCCCACATCGGACCCGACGGCCGGGTCACCGACGTCCGCCGTAAAGGCCCGCACGGCGACGGCCAACTCGGCGGCCAGGTCGCCACGCCCGGCCACCTCCACCCCGGCATCCAGCCCAAGCCAGCCGGCGGCGGAGAACAGCTCGGCGGCGAGCTCGGCCGCGACGTGCGGCCGGTCGACCCCGGGCTCGGCCCAGGCCGACTGAACCCGCAGCACGCGCCGGGCCCGGTCGCTCTTGAGGTCGACGCGGGCGACCAGGGCGTCGCCGAGCAGAAACGGCACCACGTAGTAGCCGTAGACCCGCTTCGGTTCGGGCACGTAGATCTCGATGCGGTAGTGGAAGCCGAACAGCCGCTTGGTGCGCCGGCGGTACCAGATCAAGGAGTCGAACGGCGACAGCAGCGCCCGCGCGGCCACCCGCCGAGGCCGGCGGGTACCCGGCCAGAGGTAGGCCGGCTGGTTCCATCCGTCAACGGCGACCGGAAGCAGCTCGCCGGCCTCGACCAGCTCGCTGACCCGGGTCTTGGAGGCGGTGCGGCCGAGGCGGAAGTAGTCGCCGAGGTCGTCCTCGGTGGCCACGCCCATTGCCCTCGCGGCGATGCGGACCAGTTCCCGCTGCTGGTCGACGTCGCTGAGGGGGCGCGGGACCAGGGCCGCAGGCGGCAGCACCCGTTCGGGCAGGTCATACCAGCGCTCGAAGTTCACCCGGCGCGCGGCCATGACCTCGCCGTCCCAGAACAGGTACTCGAGCGCGTCCTTGCCCAGGTGCCAGTTCCACATGTGCCCCGGCCGGGCCGGGGGCCGTTCGAAGCCGGTATCGCCAGAACGGATCGGTCCCTGAGTACGGACCAGCTCCCGGATGGAGTCGAGCAGGTTCGGGTCCTCGGTGATGCGGCGGGTCCACGCTTCGCGGTGGGCGGCCTCCATCCGGAACCGGAACAGGTGGTGCAGCTCGACCGGCACCAGGGCGGCCATGTGGGCCCAGTACTCGACGAGCTCTCGTCGTACCGGGCCGGCGTGGTGAGCACTCAAGGTGTCGAGCAGCACCCGTGGGTACGGGCCGAGGCGCGCGAACACCGGCAGGTAGTGGGACCGGCAGAAGACGTTGACCGAGTCCAGCTGCAACACCGCGACCCGCTCGACCACGCGCCGGATATGGCGGGCGTCGATGCGACCGGTCGGCCGCGGATCGCCGAAACCCTGCGCGGCCAGGGCGATCCGCCGGGCCTGCGCCGACGTCAGTCGCTCCACCGCGGCAGGAGTCGACGTCACGCGCGCACTGTAGGCAGCGGCCCGGACATGCCACCATTCCCTCATGCCGTTGCCCCGCTTGCGACCGTGCGGCACCGGATGACGGAGTTCCTGAAGCACATCGGTGAGTCGGTCGGCAGCTGGCTGTATCTGATCGCCGGTGGCCTGGCCTTCGCCGAGGCCGCCCTGCTGGTCGGCATGATCCTGCCCGGGGAAACCGCGCTGCTGGTCGCCGGCTACTTCGCCCACCAGGGTGTGCTGAGCCTGCCGGTCATGATGGTCGTGGCCATCGCCTGCGCAATCGCCGGCGACTCGGTCGGCTACGAGATCGGGCGACTGAGCGGTCCGTCGCTGCGACGCTCGCGCCTCGGCCGGTGGGTGGGTCCCTCGCGCTGGGCCTCGGTCGACGGTTTTCTGCACCGCCACGGTGGCAAGGCCGTGCTGCTCGGACGGCTGACCGCGGTCCTGCGGGCGTTGATGCCGTCGATGGCCGGCATGAGCGGCATGAGGTACCGGACGTTCCTCGTCTGGAACGCCACCGGCGGCATTGCGTGGGGCGGCGGTTGCGTGCTGCTGGGCTACGCGTTCGCCTCCGCGCTGACGAAGGTCGAGCGTTATCTCACGTGGGCTCCGCTGGCCGCCATCGGCGCGCTGATCATCGGCTACACCGCCCTGGCCGTACGGCGACGACGACGGGAGCGGGCCGAGGCCGCGGCGTACGCGGTGGCCGAACACGACACGGTGTGATCGTGCGGCCGCGACGACCTAAGCAGGTCGGTCCGTGCCGCCGGACGGTATAAGGATGGCGTGACCTCCTCCTTCGGTTCTGCGCCGCTCCTCGTCGCCGCCAATCGCGGTCCACTGTCGGTGGAGGCAGTCGACCACGGCGAGGACAAGATCAGCCGTGGCGGCGGCGGGCTGGTGTCGGGCATGCAGGCCGCGCTGGCCCAGGCGCCGGGAGCGGTGTGGGTGTGCGCGGCCCTCAATCCCAAGGAACGCAGCCTGGCCCGCCAGGCCGCGGCCGGGCGCATGTCCTCGATCCCCTCCGTGTCGGAGGCGCTGCACGGCGAGTTCGAGGTCCGCATGTTGCCGATCGACGCGGTCACTTTCCGCCGGGCCTACAACGGCATCGCCAACGCGACGTTGTGGTTCGTGCTGCACATGCTCTACGAGCTGCCTCACCGCCCGGTGTTCGACGGATCATGGCGGCGGCAGTGGGACTCCTACGTCCGATACAACCGGGCCTTCGCCGAGGCGCTGGCCGAGGAGGCGGCCGAGGGCGCGACGGTGATGGTGCAGGACTACCACCTGTTCCTCGTGCCGCGCATGCTGCGCGACCTGCGCCCGGACCTCCGCATCGGATTCTTCACCCACACGTCCTGGGTGGGTCCGGACTACTTCACCATCCTCCCCGACGACGTCGCCGCGGCGGTGCTCGACGGCATCCTCGGGGCCGATCTGATCGGATTCCACACCCACCGGTGGGCCACCGACTTCGCCGCCTGCACCCGAGCGGTGCTCGACCGCGATCCTGGCGAGGCGGTCGGCGTCTTCCCGCTGGGGCTCGACGTCGAGGCTCTGCACAAGCGCGCCTCGGCACCGGACTGCGAGGCCCGGCTGCGGGACCTGCGCGAGCAGGTCGGTGACCGGCTGGTCATCGGCCGGGTCGACCGCACCGAGCTGAGCAAAAACGTGTTACGCGGCCTGCTGGCCTACCGCGAACTGCTCCGGACCCGCCCCGAGTGGCTGGAGCGGGTGGTGCACCTGGTCTTCAACTACCCCTCGCGCGAGGACCTGCCCGAATACCGGGTCTACGTCGACGCGGTGGAGGCGCTCGCGGTCGAGATCGAGGAGGAGTTCGGTACCGACGACTGGTCGCCGCTGAGCCTGGAGATCGGTCACGACTATCCCGGCTCGTTGGCGGCACTGCGCCTGAGCGACGTGCTGCTGGTCAACTCCCTGCGCGACGGGATGAACCTCGTAGTGCTGGAAGGGTGCGTCCTCTCGGAGCGAGAGCCGGCCGTCGTCCTGTCCCGTGAGGCCGGCGCGGCGGAGGTCATCGGCGCGTTGTCGCGGCTGGTCAATCCCTACGACGTCTCGCGGACGGCGGTCGCCCTGCACGATGCACTGTCCGAGGCGCCGGCCAGCCGGGCGAAGACTGCGGCGCGGCTGCGAGCGGACGCGGTGGGCATCCCTCCCGCCGAGTGGTTTCAAGCCCAGCTGGACCGCGTGCGGGCGTAGCCGTTCGCTGGTGTCCGAACGGCTCGGCCGGCCAGCTTCCAGCCGAGCAGCTCTCAGCCGAGCAGCTGTCAGCCGAGCAGCTGTCAGCCGGCTAAATCCGTGAGGAGCGCGACCAGCTCGGCGGGGTCAGCGACGGTGAGGTCGGCCGTGGCAGCCAGGTCCGGCGGTGGCGGAGATCCGACCGCGATCGACGCCGCGGTGACGCCGGTGCGACGGATGCGGGCGATCTCGGCCGCGGCCGGCTCGTCGCCGAGGTCGTCGCCGGCGTAGAGGACGGCGGTCGGGCGGTGGATGTGGACCAGCCGGCGCAGGGCCGAGGCCTTGTCGTAGCCGGGCAGGCGGAACTCGAGGACGTGATTGCCGGCGTGGATCTCCAGGCCCAGACGAGCGGCGAAGTCGGGCATCCGTTCCCACAGTTCCTGTTCGGCCCGTTCCGGGCGGCGGGCCTGGCGGGTGTGCAGGACGATCGAGAGCCGCTTGTCCTCGATCCACACCCCGTCACACCACGGGATCGTGGCCAGCAGGTGCGGCAGCTCTTGGCGCAGCCGCGACATCACCGGCGGGTCGTCGAGGGTGCGCAGCAGTCCGGCGTGCCACTGCTCGGCGCCGTAGATTCCCTCGACCGTGAGCGAGCGCAGGTCGGCCAGCCCGCTGAGATCGAGCAGGGTGGCGGCGTCGCGGCCGGAGATGAGCGCGATCTGCGCGCCCCGCCGGGCCAGCCGCTCCAGCACGCGGTGGGCGCCGGGCGCCAACCGCGCCTCGCTCGGCTCGGCAACGATCGGCGACAGTGTGCCGTCGAAGTCGAA
This sequence comes from bacterium, assembly GCA_040004775.1. Lineage (GTDB taxonomy): Bacteria > Actinomycetota > Actinomycetes > Mycobacteriales > Jatrophihabitantaceae > JALZBL01. Next base: position 16,960 of record JBDUAD010000002.1, read on the forward strand.
GGCCAGCAGGGCGCTGCCGAGGCGGGGACGCAGCGTCTCGAGCAGGCGCGAGCGATCCATCCGCACAGCATGCATGGTCGGCTCAGCGCGGGCAGGTAACCGTCCGCCGTAGGGTCGAGGAGTGGCCGATGTCAGCGTGCGACCGGCTCGACCGAATGACGCCGGGGAAATGGCCCGCATCCAGCGCGACACCATGAGCCTGGCCTACGACGGTGCGCTGCCGACGTCGTTGTTCGCCCAGCTCGCCGATCCGGCGGTGCAGGCCGAGCAGGTGGCCGGCATCGCCGCCCACATCGCTGGCCGGGCTGACAGCGCCGGCCGCAGCTGGGTCTTCGCCGCCTTCGAGGGCGAGCGTTTGGTCGGGCTGGCGTTCGCGCGATCGGCCGACGACGGGGTGCTGGAGGCCGGTGACCCGGATCCGGAGGCGACCGGCTACCTCGAGCAGATCCTCGTCGAGCCGCGGTGGGGGCGACGCGGGCACGGCTCTCGCCTGTTGGCTGCTGTGATCGAGACCTTCGCCGCCGTCGGATACAACCGTGCGGTGACCTGGGTGCCCGAGACCAACGCGGCCACTCTGGGGCTGCTCACGTCGGCCGGCTGGGAGCGGGACGGGTACCTGCGCGGGCTCGATACCGGCGCGGCCACCTTGCGCGAGGTTCGCCTGCACGTGGCCTTCTGACCGAGGGCAGGTCGGGCGGCAGCTCACGCGGCGTTGCTGTCGTGGCGCTCGATCGCCGTACGCATCGCCTCCCGGGCGCGCCGGCGATCCCCGGCCAGGTCGTAGGCCTCGGCCAGCCGGTACCAGCGCCGCCAGTCGGCCGGGTCGGCCTGCACCTCGGCCCGCTGCACGGCGAACAGGGCATCCGCGCCCGCGCGGTCGATCCGGCCCGATGGACGCCGGGGCACATCAACCGCCCGATCGGCCCCGGCACTGCCGAGCTCGTCGGTCAGGCGTTGCGCGGCCCGGCCGAAGCGGACCTCGGCTACGACCACCCACACGCCGACCAACGGCAGGGCGAGGACGGCGACACCGAAAGCCTTCAGCGACCACTGTCGCTCCCCGAGTAGGGAGATGCCGCGTACGCCGATCAGCACGAAGTAGACGGCCAGCGCGGCCAGCAGTACAGCGACGGTGGCGCGGGCGCGGACCACCGCTCACAGCCCGAGCAGTGGTTCCAGCCCGACGGTCAGGCCCGGACGGGAGGCCACTGAGCGCACGGCCAACAAGACGCCCGGCATGAACGAGGACCGGTCGAGGGAGTCGTGGCGGATCGTCAGCATCTCGCCCTCGGTGCCGAACAGGATCTCTTGGTGGGCGACCAGGCCGGCCAGCCGCACCGCGTGGACGTGTACCCCGTTGATCACTGTTCCTCGTGCGCCGGGGCGTTCCTGCTCGGTGGCGTCCGGTGACTCGCTCGGCTGACTCCCGGCGCGAGCGGCGGCGATCAGCTGGGCGGTGCGGATGGCCGTACCGCTCGGCGCGTCGACCTTTCCGGGATGGTGCAGTTCCAACACTTCGGCCGATGGGTAGAACCGGGCGGCGAGCTGAGCGAACCGCATGGACAGGACGGCGCCGATGCCGAAGTTCGGCGCCACGAGCACGCCGACCTCGGGGGCGTCGATCAGCCACTCGCGTACGGTCTCCAGGCGTTCGGTATCCATCCCGGTGGTCCCGATCACCGCGTGGATGCCCTGGTCGACGGCGAAGCGGATGTTGTCCATCACCACATCGGGATGGGTGAAATCGACGACGACGGAGGCGCCGGCGTCGGCCACGCTGAAGAGCCAGTCCCCGGCGTCGACCATGGCCACGAGGTCGAGGTCGTCCGCCGCGTCGACGGCCGCGCAGACCTGCTGGCCCATCCGGCCCCGTGCCCCGAGCACCCCCACGCGAGTCGGCTCGGTCACGTTCGTCCTCCTGGGCTGGGGCCTACGTCGCGGCGGCGCTACCGAAAGCGAATGCGGATCGGCGACCGGTGGCCGGCGACCTCACGGGAGCGACCCTAACGCTCCGTCGAAGTCGTGGTCGCCGAACGGGCCGACGACGCTCAGGCACCGCGGACGGGACAGGATCTCCTCGGCCAGCACGGCCACCGTCGCCCGGTCGACCTCGTCCACCCGCGCGAGCAGGTCGTCGACGCCCAGTATGTCGCCGTAAGCGAGCTCGCTCTTGCCGATCCGGGTCATGCGCGCACCCGGGTCCTCCAGGCCGAGCACCATGCCGCCGCGGACCTGGCCCTTGCCGCGCTCGATTTCCTCCGGCCGCAGCCCGTTGGCGGCGACGTCCTCCATCTCACGCAGGATGATGTCCAGCACCTCGTCGGCCTTGCCCGGTTGGCAGCCGGCGTAGACACCGAACTGGCCCGTGGCCGCATATTGGCTGGTGAACGAGTACACCGAGTAAGCCAGGCCACGGCGCTCGCGGATCTGCTGGAACAGCCGGCTGCTCATGCCGCCGCCGACGGCGGTGGACAAAACGCTGAGCGCGAACCGGCGCGGGTCGTGACGGTGCAGGCCCCGCATCCCGACCACGATGTTGGCCTGCTCGGTGTCGTCGCCACGCACCGACACCGACCCCTCGCGTCCTTCGGTCGCAGGTCCGCGGCGTACGGGAGCCGGAACCGCGCCGTCGTGCAGGTGCCCATCGAAAGCCGCGCGCACGAGCCGGACGACCCCGGTGTGGTCGACTGCGCCGGCTGCGGCCACGACCATCGTCTGGGGCCGGTACCGGCGGCGGTAGTACCCGGCAACCTGGGCCCGGGTCAGGGCGTTGATCGACTCGATCGTGCCGAGGATCGGCCGACCGATCGGGGTGTCGCCGAACATGGCGGTGGAGAAGTCGTCGTGGACGAGGTCGGAGGGATCGTCGTCCCGCATCGCGATCTCTTCCAGGACCACGCTGCGCTCGACTTCGACGTCGGCCGCGGTGACCGTCGCCTCGAGCACGACGTCGCTGACGATGTCGATGGCCAGCGGCAGGTCGCGGTCCAGCACGGTCGCGTAGAAGCAGGTGTGCTCCTTCTCGGTGAAGGCGTTGAACTCCCCGCCGACGGCGTCCATGGCCGCGGCGATGTCCAACGCCGACCGGCGCCGGGTGCCCTTGAAAAGCAGATGCTCGAGGTAGTGGCTGGCGCCGGCCACTGTCGGGCCTTCGTCGGCGGAACCGACGCCGACCCAAACCCCCACGCTGGCACTGCGTGCACCAGGCATTGCCTCGGTGACCACACGCAGTCCGCCGGGCAGCGCGGTGCGGATGATGGTGCCGCCGCCGGTGATGGGCAAGCGCCGCGTGGCGGGCCGCGTCAACGGTCGGGCGACAGGGGCTCTGGCGGGCATCTCGGCAGTGTATGGCGAGACCACGAGCCGATCGGGGCACAGCTCCGAGTACTGCCACCGACCGACCTGACTAGCGGAGGCGGTGCTGTGTCGTCGTCAGCAGAACGCGCGCATGGCCGCCGATCACCGCGCTGGGTGGGTCCGCCCACTCGTCCGGCGGACGGGTCCGGTAGGTATGACCGGTCCGCGTTCGCCACACGAAGGCGCCGCCGGGCTCGCGGCGATAGGACACGTGCTGCTTCGTCTTCAAGTCATGGTGGCGCCCGCACAGTGGCACCAGGTTCTTCGCTTCGGTCGCTCCGCCGGCATCGGGGTCGTCGCGGTTGAAAGGCAGCACGTGATCGAGCTGGCATCGGCCGGCGGATTGCGCACAGCCGGGGAAGGCGCACGTCCGATCCCGGGCGGCCACCACGTCACCGAGCGGGCGCGGTGGCCGATACGTCCGCCGGCCGACGTCCAGCGGCGCACCGCTGGCCGGGTCGGTGAGGATCCGCCGCCAGGTACCGGTCGGGTCGCCGGCCAGTTCGCGCGCCGCGGCCGCGGTGATCGGGCCGTAGCCGCCGAGTTCACCCGGACGGTTGTCCAGCCCGAGCAGGGTCGACAGGTCGACCCGCACCTCCACCGCTGGCCGCCGCCCGTGCTGCATCGGCAGCCCGTCAGCCGGAATACCGGACAGCACCGCGTCCACGAACATGTCCGCCCGCTGCTGGTCCACCGAACGGGGGTCGTCGGCAGGAAGGAGCCGAGTGGCGGCGTCGATGCGCCCGAAGACCGCCTCCACGTCTTCGGCCCGGCCCGTGAAGACGAGGTTGGCCATGCCGTCCTCGTCGGGATAGGCCACCAGTCGTCGTCCGCCCATCGCGGCCGTACGGCGGCGTTCGGCTCCGGAAGGATCGACGACGAGCACGGCCCGCCGCAGGGTGCGGGCCAACTCGGCCGGCGTCTGCTCACGGACTCGCCGGTCGGCGACGGCCTCGAGATCAGGCAGTCGGTCCGGCGGAACTCGCCGCGCCGCCTCGCAGGTCACGGCGACGTGCCGGGAGGTGATCGCCCCCGTGGTGAGGAGCCCGAGCGTTGCGGGCAGACCGGTGGCCACCAGGCGGGCATCGTCGAGCCGAGCAGCGGCGGCGGTCCGGGACAGGCGCAGGGCCAGCCGCACGTCCTCCACGACGAAGTGCTCAGGGGTCTTGTCGCGCGCATCGAGGCACGCCAGCACCAGGATCTGCTCAGCGTCGAGCCGGGCCTTGAGACGCTCCAGCAGGACCAGCCGGTCGATCTGCTCCGAATCGGACAGTGAGTCCGGGTCGACGCCCAGCACACCAAGCCGGAAGTAGCTGATCAACGGCTCTGCCACCGCGTCGGTCACGGCATCGGCCGCGGGTTCTGTGTCGACGTCGACCGCGGTCATGTCGTCATGGTGGTACGCGAAGTCAGCGCCCGCGCACCGTCTCCACAGCTTTCCGGCTGCATCCACAGAAGCGCCCACGCCGTTGCCGAACTGCCGGCGCCGAAGTATGTGCCGCGGGTCAGCCGGCGAGCCGGCGAGCCGGTCAGCGCGGCAGCCACGCGTCCGGCGCTTGCACCATCCGCGCCACGTGCCGGGGCAGGCTCCCGCTCAACACCTGATCGATCGTGGTTTCGTCGAGCACGCGCCGCAGGCTGGCCCGCACCGCCACCCACACCTCCGGTAGATGCTCGGCCACACCGGTATACGACGTCTGGTCAGGGCGCAGCCCGCGCACCTCGGCCAAGGGGCCGTCGACAGCGCGAAACACCGCACCGAGGGTGATCTCGGCCGCCGGCCGGGCCAGGGCGTAGCCGCCGTGGGCGCCGCGCTGGCTGCGCACCAGGCCGGCTCGGCGAAGGTCGGAAAGGATCGACTCGGCGAACTTGCGTGGCAGCTTTTGCTCGCCGATCACCACGTCGATGGTCGACAACTCGGGAGCCCGCTCGGCCAGACCCAGCAGCGCCCGGACCGCGTAGTCGACTTTGGCCGAAATCTCCATAGGCAACGCAGGATAAGCCACCAGTCCGTCGACCACTTGTCGACGCGCACACGGACTACTAGACCGCCACGACCTCCGACGCACCTTCGGCCGGGCGGACCCACACCGTGGACCCTTCCTTCAGCCGTAGTGACTCCACCTGCCCCCGGGTCAACTGCACCCGCACGTCGCGGTCGGCCTCGCGCAGGTCGGCGCGCACCTCGAAACCGACCCGTTGCAGTCGCTCCACCGTGGCCTCGACCGAACCCGGCTCGGGCGAGTCGAAGACGTCGAGGTCATGCGGACGGACGAGGCGCCCGTGCAGCCGCGTCACCGGCCCCAGGAACTCCATGACGAAGTTATTGGCCGGACGGTCGTAGAGATCGTTCGGACTGCCGATCTGCTCGACCCGGCCGTGATTGATCACCACCAGCTCGTCGGCGACCTCGAGCGCCTCCTCCTGGTCGTGGGTGACGAAGATCGTCGTGACGTGCACCTCGTCGTGCAGCCGCCGCAGCCAGTCCCGCAGCTCCTTGCGGACCTTGGCGTCCAGCGCGCCGAAGGGCTCGTCGAGCAGCAGCACCTTGGGTTCAGCGGCCAAGGCCCGGGCGAGGGCCATCCGCTGGCGCTGGCCGCCGGAGAGCTGACTGGGCAGGCGGTCGGCGAACTGGTCCAGATGCACCAGCTCGAGCAGCTCGTGCACCCGCGCACGGATCTCGGACTTGGGCCGCTTGCGGACTTCCAAGCCGAAGGCGACGTTGCGAAATACGGTGAGGTGCTTGAACGCGGCGTAGTGCTGGAACACGAAGCCGACCTCACGCTTCTGAGCCGGCACGTCGGTGGTGTCCATGCCCTCGATGCGCACGGTGCCGCGGTCAGCGGAATCGAGCCCGGCGATGATCCGCAGCAAGGTGGACTTACCGCCGCCACTCGGCCCGAGCAGGGCAGTGAGCTGGCCACTGCGCACGTCGACGCTCACGTCGTCCAGGGCCACGAAGTCGCCGAAGCGTTTGGAGATCCCGATCGCTTCGATACCCATCAGTCGCTTCCGCTCGTCATCGGTTCTCCTTCGGCCGCAACAGCGCGACCACCACTATGCAGACGATCGCGATCGCGACCATCACGAAGCTGATCGCGTAGGCGCCGGGCTCGTCGAGGTCTTGGTAGCGCTGACCGGCCAGCAGCGGCATGGTCTGAGTCTGACCGAGCACGTTGCCGGCGACGACGCGGACCGCCCCGTACTCCCCCAGGCAACGGGCCAGGCTCAGCACCACTCCGTAGGCGAGCGCCCACCGGATACCGGGCAGGGTGATCCGCCAGAACCGCTGCACGGCGTTGGCGCCCAATGAGCGGGCGGCCTGGTCCTGCTCCAACCCGATCTCCTCGAGCACGGGCACGACCTCGCGAACGACCAGCGGCAGCGACACGAAGCAGGTGGCCAGCACGATGCCCGGCACGGCGAAGATCACCTGGTAGCCGACCGTGGCCAAGAAGGAGCCGAACCAGCCGGTGGAGCCGTACACCAGCACCAAGGCCAGCCCGGCGATCACCGGTGACACCGCGATCGGCAGGTCGATCAATGCGTTGAGCAGCCGGCGGCCCGGGAAGCGGTAGCGCGCCAGGAGTAGGGCCACCCCGACACCGAATACCGTGTTGATCACCACCGCCTGTGCGGCCACGTTGAGCGAGAGCTTGATCGCGGAGATCGCCTCCGGGCTGCTGATCGAGTCGATGAACGGCCCGATCCCACCCTGGAACGTCCGCCGACCCATGATCAGCAGCGGCAGCACCACCAGCACGCCGATGTAGCCCACGGCCAGCGCCCGCAGGGGCCAGCGGGACCCGGTCGACGGCCGGCGCGCCACGACCTCAGCCACGGCGCGCCATCCGGCGCTGCAACAGCTCGAGCGCGACGATGACCGCCAGTGCCACGACGAGCAGCACGGTGGCGACCGCAGCCGCACCGGCTAGGTCGTCGTTCTCGATCTGGCTCAACATGCGTACCGAGGCGACCTCGGTACGGCCGGTGAGGTTGCCTGAGATCAGCACGACGGAGCCGTACTCCCCCAGCCCGCGGGCGAAGGACAGCGCCGACCCGGCGGCGATGGCCGGCGCGATGGTGGGCAGCACGATGCGACGGAATGTGTACCAGCGCCCGGCCCCGAGCGAGGCCGCCGCCTCCTCGACGTCGGGATCGAGTTCCTCGAGCACCGGCTGCACGGCCCGCACGACGAACGGCAACGTCACGAACAGCAGGGCGACGAAGATCGCCGGACGTGTCTGGGCCAGGTTGATCCCGATCGGACTGCGGGGGCCGTACAACGCGATGAGGACGAGGCCGGCCACAATCGTCGGCAGGGCGAACGGAACGTCGATGACGATGCCGAGCAGTCGCCGGCCGGGGAAGCGGTCACGGACCAGTACCCAGGCGACGAGCGTGCCCATCACCGCGTTCACCGCGGTGGCCGCTGCCGCGGTGCCCACGGTGAGACGGATCGCCGCGGCCACGGCCGGGCTGGTCACGGTGTCGAAGAAACCGCTCCACCCGGCACTGGACGCCTTGAGCAGCACGGCGGCCAAGGGCAGGAACACAAGCACGCTCATCCAGATCACGGCCAGGCCGATGCCGAGGCTCGAGCCAACGCCCAGACGCAGGGTTCCGGCCGGTGCCTCAGCGCCGCGGCCCCCAGCCCGGCCGGTCGGCGGAACGAGCCCGACCGGCGCCGCGGCCTCGGTGACCGTCATGACACCCCGCTGGAGTCCTGGATCTTGGTCACGATGCCGGTCTTGGGGTCGAAGAACTTCTTCGAGACCGTCGACCAGCCGCCCAGGTCAGCGATGGTGACCAGCTTCTTCACCGCCGGGAACGGATCGGCCGGGTCGTTGGCGCCCTTGACCGTGCCGGGGCTGATCGAGGGGTTGACCGGACGGAAGCCGTGGGCCGCGAACACCTTCTGGCCGTCGTCGGAGATCACGTAGTCGAGGAAATTTTCGGCCTTGCCGTCGGCCTTCTTGGTCACCGCGCCCGGGTTCTCGATCTTGATGGTGGTGTCCGGGATGACGTAGTCGACCGGCTGACCGGCCTGCCGGGCGGAGATGGCCTCGTTCTCGTAGGAGATGAGGACGTCACCGGTCCCCCCGACGAACGCGCTGGTGGCCTCCCGTCCGCTGGCCGGCAGGCTGACCACGTTGGCGTAGTACTTCTTCAGGTAGTCCTGGGCCTGCGCGTCGCTGGCGCCGTCGGCGGTGACCCCGGCGTAGGCAGCCAGGACGTTCCACCGGGCGGAGCCCGAGGAGCCCGGGTTCGGAGTTACGATCTTGAGTCCCGGCTTGACCAGGTCGGCCCAGCCGTTGATGTGCTTCGGGTTGCCCTTGCGCACGGCGATCACGACCACCGAGGTGCTGACGATGCCCTTGGTCGGACCGGAGTTCCAGCCTTCGTCCACCAGCCCAGCGTCGACCAGCTTGGTCATGTCGCTGGCCAGGGAGAACCCGACGTAGTCAGCCTTGAGCCCGGCGATGACCGACCGCGCCTGGTCGCCGCTGGGCCCGTACGAGGACTTCCAGGTCGTGCCCTTACCGTCCTTGCTGGCGGCGAAGTTCTTCTGCAGGTCGTCGTAGGCCGGCTTGGGCACCGAGAACGCGACGAGGGACAGCGACCGGGTCGAACCCGAGGCGCCGCCACAGGCGGAAAGCAGCGTTGCCGCGAGCATCGCGACCGCAACCGCCAGGGTGGTTGGCGAGTTGGTCCAACGGGTGGTGCGGGTGGCCGCCATCGATCGATCCTCTACTTAGTCGAGCGCCGGACGTATTTCGACCGAATCAGTAGAGTATACCGGTCCACTCCGATTCGCGAGTCCCAGCCGGCGCTGCGGTCAAGCGTCGGCCGTTACGTCCCGCGGCCGAGCGGCGTTGCCCCCGCGGTCCGGGCCGGCCGCGGCCACGAGAGCCAGCGGCAGTACCACCACGGCCGCGGCCAGGGCGAACGCCGGGCCGAAACCATGCCGGTCGGCCACCCACCCAGCAACCACCGGACCGGCCACCGCGCCGAGGTCCCCCGTCATCTGGAACAGCGCGACCACGGTCCCTCCCCGCGCGCCGACCACGTCACCGACGATGGCGCCCGGCGCCACGGACAGAGCGGCGGCCGATATCCCGAGCAGGACCATGGCCAGCAGGACGCCGCCCAGCGCGGGGACGAGCGCCAGCACGAGCAGGCCCCCACCGGCCGCGATCAGGCCGGCGGCCACGACCGACAGGCGATGTCCGGAGTCGGCCCGTCGCCCGATGGGCAGGAGCAGGGCGCCGCTGACCACGCTGACCACGAAGAAGGCGGCATAGTTCCAGGCTGCGGCCAGGGCCAGTGGGCCGACGACGAACAGTGGGACCAGCGCCGTGCGAACGCCGATCACCGACCACTGGGTGGCCAGCGTGGCGCCGAGCGCGACCCGGTACTGCGGCCGTCGCAGCGCCTCGGACACGCTGACCGCGGCCGCGGCGGCGGGAGCACGCGCGGCCAGCTCACTCGAACGCAACGAGCGCAGGGCCCAGGTGCCGGCCGCGGCCAGGGTGGCCGCATAGAGGAAGAACGGCGCCCGCAGCGACCACGACGCGACGACGCCGAGCGCGGGGCCGAAGACGCCGCCCAGGAGGAAGCCGCCCTGATAGACGCCCTGCGCCTGCCCGCGCCGGTCGGGCGGAGTCACCCGGTAGAGCAGGCTGGCCGCCGCGACGCTGAACATGATCGACCCGACGCCACCGAAGCCGCGCAGCAGCAACAGCTGCCAGTACTGCTGGGACAGCCCGGCCAGCGCGCTGGAGACGGCCACGATGGCGATTCCGATGCCGAGCAGCAGCCGTTCCCCCACCGAGTTGGCCAGCCGGCCGACGAACGGCGCCGTGATCAGGCGGGCCAGGGCAAAGGCGCTGATCACCGCCGAGGCTGCAGCGTTGGACACGCCGAACTGCTCGGCGAACGGCGCGATGGCTGGCGCGACCACGCCGAAGCCGACGGCGACGAGAAAGGCCACGCCGACCAGCGCGGTCACCTCGCTGGGCAACTGCTTCAGCGTCCCCGGCGTCGGCAAGGACGGGCGACGACGACGACGCCCGGACGATCCACGAAGGATCATCCGGGGCGCCGAAGTGTCGATTTTTGTCGTACCGGAAGCGGGGCGGCTCAGGCCTCGGCACCGACCGGGGCGTCGCTGGCCGTCACCGTGGGGGCATCGTCGCGTACCGGCACCAGGCTGATCTTGCCGCGGCCGTCGATCTCGGTGATCTCCACCTGCAGCTTGTCGCCGACGTTGACCACGTCTTCGACCTTGCCCACGCGCTTGCCGTTGCCCAGCTTGCTGATGTGGACCAGCCCGTCCTTGCCCGGCAGCAGCGACACGAACGCGCCGAATGCCGCGGTCTTGACCACGGTGCCGAGGAAGCGCTCGCCGACCTTGGGCATCTGCGGGTTGGCGATGGCGTTTATCTGGTCGACCGCGGCCTGGGCCGACGACCCGTCGGCGGCACCGACGTAGATCGTGCCGTCGTCCTCGATGCTGATCTGCGCGCCGGTCTCGTCCTGGATCGAGTTGATCATCGCGCCCTTGGGGCCGATGACCGCGCCGATCTTGTCGACCGGGATCTTGACCACGGTGACGCGCGGGGCGTACGGGCTCATCTCGTCGGGCTCGTCGATCGCCTCGGCCATGACGTCGAGAATGTGCAGACGGGCGTCGCGGGCCTGGGTGAGTGCGCCGGCCAGGACGTCGGACGGGATGCCGTCGAGCTTGGTGTCCAACTGCAGAGCGGTGACGAACTCCCGCGTGCCGGCGACCTTGAAGTCCATGTCACCGAACGCGTCCTCGGCGCCGAGGATGTCGGTCAGCGCAACGTAGCGGGTCTCCCCGTCGACGGTGTCCGACACCAGGCCCATGGCGATACCGGCCACCGGGTACTTCAGCGGCACGCCGGCGTTCAGCAGGGCCAGGGTGGACGCGCAGACCGAACCCATTGACGTCGAACCGTTGGAACCGAGGGCCTCGGACACCTGGCGGATCGCGTAGGGGAACTCCTCGCGGTTGGGCAGCACCGGTACGAGCGCCCGCTCGGCCAGCGCACCGTGGCCGATCTCGCGCCGCTTCGGCGAGCCGACCCGGCCGGTCTCACCCGTGCTGTACGGCGGGAAGTTGTAGTTGTGCATGTAGCGCTTGGTGCGCGTGGGCGACAGCGTGTCGAGCTTCTGCTCGAGCCCCAGCATGTTCAGCGTCGTGACGCCGAGGATCTGCGTCTCGCCGCGCTCGAACAGCGCCGAGCCGTGCACCCGGGGCAGCACCTCGACCTCAGCCGAGAGCGTGCGGATGTCGGTCAGGCCGCGCCCGTCGATGCGGACCTTGTCGCGCAGGATCCGCTGGCGCACAAGCTGCTTGTTCAGCGAGCGGAACGCCGCGCTGACCTCGCCCTCGCGACCGGTGAAGGTGTCGGCCAGGGCGGCTTTGACCTCGTTCTTCACCGTGTCGGTGGCCGCCTCGCGCTCCTGCTTGTCGGCCACGGTCAGCGCCGCGGTCAACTTCTCGGTGCCGGCGGACTCTACTGCGGCGTACACGTCGTCGTTGTAGTCGAGGAAGACGGGGAACTCGGCGGTCGGCTTGGCCGCTACCTCGGCCAGGGCGGACTGGGCCCGGCACAGCTCAGCGATGAACGGCTTGGCCGCCTCGAGGCCCTGGGCCACGACCTCCTCGGTCGGGCGGGTGGCGCCGGCCGCGGTGAGGGCCAGCACGTTCTCGGTGGCCTCGGCCTCGACCATCATCACCGCGACGTCGCTCTGCTCGCCCGCCGGGGACTGCAGCAGCCGTCCGGCCACCACCATGTCGAAGGTCGCCCGCTCTAGCTCGCTGTGCCGCGGGAAGGCGATCCACTGCCCGTCGACCAGAGCGACCCGGGTGCCACCGACCGGGCCGTTGAACGGAAGGCCGGAGATCTGGGTAGAGGCCGAGGCGGCGTTGATGGCCAACACGTCATAGGCGTCGTCGGGGTTGAGGGCCAGGACCGTGATGACGACCTGTACCTCGTTGCGCAGACCCTTGACAAACGTCGGGCGCAGTGGGCGGTCGATCAGCCGGCAGGTGAGGATCGCGTCCTCGCTGGGCCGGCCCTCGCGGCGGAAGAACGAACCGGGGATGCGGCCGGCGGCGTACATGCGCTCTTCGACGTCGACGGTCAGCGGGAAGAAGTCGAGGCCTTCGCGCGGGTGCTTGCCCGCAGTGGTGGCCGACAGCAGCATGGTGTCGTCGTCGAGGTAGGCCGCGACCGAGCCGGCCGCCTGCCGGGCCAGCCGCCCGGTCTCGAAGCGGACCGTGCGGGTGCCGAACGGGCCGTTGTCCAGCGTGGCGAGGACCGTGGTGACGCCGTCTTCGGTGGTGGCAGTGCTGCTGGTGGGTGCTTCTGACATGAAGTCAGCCTTCCTTCGTCAGCGGGGCAGTTTCTGCTCCGCGCGGACGCCGGGGCGCTGCCGAGGTCACGTCGCAAGGTCCGCCGGACGGCGGTTCGCCGGAGCAAACCGGGCCGGTCTTCGATCGAAGCGACCGGGCGCGCAGGCGTCCGATGGCCACTACCGAGGACCGTCTCACTTTGCCCGTGGCGGGCGACGATCACCCGTGAGCGCCGGGATGCGCGCATCGGTGCGCGCCCGGCAAGGTGTTCAGTTCTAGCGGCGCAGACCGAGCTTCTCGATGATCGCGCGGTAGCGGTTGATGTCGGTGCGCGCCAGGTAGTTCAGCAGCCGCCGGCGCTGGCCGACGAGCAGCAGCAGCCCGCGCCGGCTGTGGTGGTCGTGCTTGTGGGTCTTCAGGTGCTCGGTCAGGTCGCTGATCCGGCGCGACAGCATCGCGACCTGGACCTCGCCCGATCCGGTGTCGGCCGCAGACGCGCCGTGCTCGGAAATGATCTGGGCTTTGACGTCACTGGCCAGGGCCATGACTTCGCTCCTTCGTGCGGCGCCGCCGCGGTCGGTGCAGGCGCGTCCCACCGGTAGACCACACGGCAGGATGAGAACGCACTCTGCTGCGCGACGCGGATGGGATCGGATGGGATCGGGTCACACGCACGAACAAGTCCGCGTCGGCGCCTCTAGGCTACCAGCCGGAGCCGGTGCGGTGCGGCAGCACGAGGCTGCGGGCCCGCGCCACGTCGGCGTCCATCTGCACGACGAGGGCATTGAGGGAGTCGAAGCGCTCCTGCCCCCGCAAACGGAACTCGAATTGCGCTCCCAGGCGATCACCGTAGAGATCGCCGTCGAAATCGAGGATGTAGGCCTCCACCGTGCGCACCTGGCCGTCGAAGGTGGGGTTGGTGCCGACCGAGATGGCGCCGACGCCGAGCGGCGGGACCGGTGCGGTCGCGCCGTCGGGCGCGAGGCGCACCACCCAGCCGACATAGACGCCGTCGGCCGGGACGGCCAGGTCCCCGGGTCGGTCGAGATTCGCCGTCGGATACCCCAGGGCGCGACCGCGCTGCTCGCCGTGGACGACGAGTCCGTCGGACCGAAACGGCTGGCCCTGCAGCGTGGTCACCTCCTCGACCTCGCCCGCGGCTAGGGCGGCGCGGATCCGGGTGGAGGAGATCCGCCCGTTCTCGGCGCCGACGAGGGCCACCGCGTCGACCGCGAAGCCGGCTCCCGCGCCGAGCGTGGTCAGCTCGGCCACGGTGCCCGCCGCTCGGTGGCCGAAGGTGAAGTTGTCGCCGACGACCACCAGGCGGGCGTGCAGCCGGTCGCGCAGCACGTCGGCCACGAAAGCGGCTGGGCTCAGGGCGGCGAACTCGCGGGTGAACGGCACGCTGAGCAGCACGTCGACGCCGAGATCGGCGATCAGTTCGGCCTTGCGCACGGGCGTGGTCAGCAGCAGCGGAGCGCGATCGGGGGCGAAGACGCGGGCCGGATGGGGTTCGAAGGTGACGGCCACGCAGGGCAGTCCGCGCCGTGCGGCCGCCTTGACCCCGCGGGCGATCAGCGCGGCGTGTCCGCGGTGCACGCCGTCGAACACGCCGATGGTGACGACGCAGCCGTCGTCGAGCCCGGCGACCTCCTCGAGCCGCTGCCATCGCCGCACGGACAGGCAGCCTAGCTGCGGCCCGGAACAACCCCGCCGGTCATCCGGCCGCGCGGAGCAGGTGCCGCTCGTTGGCCAGCGAGGTTTCCAACGTGCGGTAGCCGGCGTCGGTGAAGTGCACCGTCACCCGGTCGTGCTCGTACCGGAAGATCGTGCCGAGCCACCACTCGGCGTGACGGACGGACTGCCCGAGCGACCACGGCCGGTCGAGGATCTCCTGCGACAGGCCGCGGGCGCAGTTGTCGCAGTTCCCGCACGGCTAGGGCCGGTCCTACTCCTCCACCCGCCGTCGTGTGGCCGCGTACACCAGCACGGTCGAGTCCCCGGCGCCGGCCACCTCCTCCTGCACCACGGCGGTCACGGCGTCGTCGTCGGCCACCACCCGCGTGGCGAGGTCGATGTTGGGGCGGTCGATCTCGCCGACGATGACTGCCGGCTGGGACATCTCGGAAGATCTCGACGATCTCGGCGGGCATCTGCGGAGACGCGGTGGCGGTGAGGGCCAGGATGCGCGGGTGACCCAGTTGCTCGATCACCGCGCCGAGGGCGAGGTAATCGGGCCGGAAGTCGTGACCCAAGGCGCTGACACAGTGGGCCTCGTCGACCGTGACCAGATCCACGCCGGTGTCGCCCAGTGCGGCCGAGTCCTCGCGGGCGAATTGCTCGGGAGCCGGCAGGAGCAGCTCGACCTCCCCGCGGCGCCACCGGTCCAGGGTGGCGCGGTGACGCCGGGCGCCGAGATCACCGTTGACCACCGCCGCGGCGAAACCGTGCTCGGTCAGGAAGGCGAGCCGGTCACTCGGCAAGGACAGCGTGGGGGTGACGACGACGCAGCGCGCACCCAATAGTCGGGTGGCCACCTGCTAGACCAGCGACTTGCCGCGGCTGCTCGCCAGGACGGCCAGCGGGTCACGGCAACACCGACGCGATCGCCTCGCGTTGGCCGGGCCGAAGCGCGGTGGTGCCGACCAGGTCCTCGAGCACCTCGGGCAGCGCATCCGGCGCCAGCGAGGCTCGGGCGTCATGTCGGCCACGGTACAAAGGCCGGTGATCGCCTCAGCCCCGGGCCCGCCAGACGAGGACCGGGCGGGCCGGCTCGGGTTGTTGATCAGGGCCGGGTGGTTCGTCACCGTGCAGCAGGGCCACGACCCGGCCGTCGGCCACAGCGGCGTGCAGGCCGGTGATGTGCGTGCCGTGCAGCGGGCGACCGTAGGACAGCTCGTCCGCCTCGGCGGCGGTGATCATACGGACGGGCATCAGGCGGGACACCACGTCGGCCAGGGGAAGGGTCACCGGATTACTCCGAGCGGCCAGCGTCTCCAGATGGCGGGCATCGTGCTCGGTGAACGGACCGACCCGGGTGCGTCGCAACGCGGTCAGGTGGCCGCCGACGCCGAGGGCCGCGCCGAGGTCGCGGGCCAGGGCCCGCACATAGGTGCCCGATGAGCAGTCCACCGCGACGTCGAGGTCGAGCAGGTCTGGCGCCGTCCGGCGCCATGCGGCCAGATGGAATCGGCTGACCGTCACGGTCCGCGGCGCTAGCTCGACCGTCTCACCGGCCCGGACCAGGGCGTGCGCGCGCCGGCCCCCCACCCTGATCGCCGAGACCGAGGACGGCACCTGAGCAAGGGTTCCGGTGAGCGCAGCCATCCCGGTCCGCACCTCGGCGTCGTCGAGCTCGGCGGCCGAGGCTCCACCGATGAGGTCACCGTCGGCGTCGTCGGTCGTAGTGGCCTGGCCGAGGCGGATGGTGGCGGTGTAGCTCTTGTCGGTCAGCACCAGATGGGACAGCAAGCGCGTCCCGCCGGCCACGCCCAGCACGAGCACCCCGGTGGCCATGGGGTCGAGCGTGCCGGCGTGACCAACCTTGCCGGTGCCGACGATGCGCCGGATCCGCGCGACGACGTCGTGCGAGGTGATCCCGGCCGGCTTGTCCACCACGATCAGCCCGTCGGTGACCGCCGCGACGTCGCGGCGACGCGGGCTCACCGCTCGGCTCCGGCCACGGCCCAGGTGTCACCGCGCACCCGCCACAGCATGCCGACCAGGCGCACCACCACGAAGGCGGTCAGGCCGGCCCACACTCCGCCGATGCCCCAGCCGAAGTGCAGCGCAGCCAGGGCGATCGGCACGTACCCCCCAACCGCGGCGATGAGGGTCAGGGTGCGCAGGAAGGCGGCGTCACCGGCGCCGAGAAGGACCCCGTCGAGGGCGAAGACCACACCGGCGGCGGGCTGCATGCCGGCGAACCACGGCCACAGCACGTGCGCCTGATGGATCACCGCGGCCGAGGACGTGAACAGTGGCGGCAGCACTACTCCGCCGGCGGCGACGAGGACGCCGAAGAGCAGGCCGCCGGCCAGCCCGTAGCGTCCCACCCGTGCCGCCAGGCGGCGAGCGTCGTCCACCGACCCGCTCCCGAGCGCCGCGCCGACGAGGGACTGCGCGGCGATGGCGAAGGAGTCCAGCAGCAGCGCGGTGAAACTCCACAGCTGCAGAGCGATCTGGTGGGCGCCGAGCTGGGCTGCGCCCATGCGGGCCGCCACCGCCGCGGCGGTCAGGAAGGCAGCCTCGAACGCGGCCGAGCGCACGAACAGGTCACGCCCCATCACCAGCTGCGCCCGCATCACCGGCCAGTGAACTCGGCGAGAGGCGGCGGCCCGGACCAGCGCGCGCAGGAACAAGCCACCGGCCACGACCTGCGCGCCGACGTTGGCCACCGCCGAGCCGACGAGGCCGAAACCCAGCGGATAGACCAGCACGGGGCAGGCCACGGCCGACAGCGCGTTGGCGACCAGGACGACGACCACCGGGGTGCGGGTGTCCTGCACGCCGCGCAGCCAGCCGTTGCCGGCCAGGACCAGCAGCACGCCGGGAACCCCCAGGACAGCGACGCGGAACCAGACCTCGGCTGAGGAGGCCACCGGTCCGGCACCGCCGGCGAGGGCCCGGGTGAGCGGGCCGGCCAGGAGCTCGCCGATCACCACCGCGGTCAGGCCGATGCCCAGCGCCAGCAGGCTGGCCTGCGCCCCCTCGGTCACTGCGGCGTCGGTGCGCCCGGCGCCGAACCACCGAGCCGCGCGGGCAGTGGTGCCGTACTCCAGAAAGGTCCCGGCCAAGGTGATCAGCGACAGGAGGGCGGCCCCGACTCCGAGCGCGGCCAGGTCCGTGGTCCCAAGGTGGCCGACGACCGCGGTGTCAACCAGCAGGTACAGCGGCTCGGCGGCCAGCACGAAGAAGGCCGAGCCGGTGAGGACCAGAAGCCGGCGAGCGCCGATCCGGTCGGTTCCACCGACCGGCGCCGGATCGCTCACCGGACGCGGAGATCGTGGTGCATGATCCGCAAGTCGACCAGTCCCTCCACCGGGTGCCGGAACGCCCCGGGCACGATGCCGACGGTGGTGAAGCCGAGGTCGGTGTACAGCGAGATCGCGCCGACGTTCGTCTCCGCCACGGCGTTGAACTGGATGGCCAGGAAGCCGGCCGCGCGGGCCGCCTGCAGGCTGTGCTCTACGAGAGCCCGGCCCACCCCGCGTCCCCGGACCGCCGCGTCGACCATGTAGGAGCCGTTGGCTACGTGGGCGCCCGGCCCGTCGTGGTTGGGCGAGATCTCGTACACGCCGACGACCCGATCCGCGACCTCGGCCAGCCAGCACAGCACGCCGGACCGCTCGATCCACATGACCCGGGCGGTGTCGGAGTCGGTGTCGGGGTCGTAGCAGTAGGTGTCACCGGTGCGCACGACGTCGTGCCAGATCGGCCAGATCCGCGGCCAATCGGCCGTCGTGGCCCGCCGGATGGCCAGGCCGCTGGGCGTCCCCGGCGCGGTCCCCGGCGAGGTGGCCGGCGAGGTCCCCGGCGAGCCGGTCACTCCTCGTCCGCCGCGCGCGGCGCCCGGTAGGGATCGGCATCGCCGGCGTATCTGGCGTTGGCCCGTACCCGCTCGACCTCGGCGTCGGCTCGCTGTGCCGCGGTCAGCAGCTCGTCGATCACCTTGACCGTCTCCGGAACGGCGTCGAGCCGGAAGGTCACCGTCGGAGTGAAGCGCACGCCGGTCTGGCGCCCGATCTCCGACCGCAGGACGCCGCGCGCGGACTCCAGCGCGGCCGCCGAGTCGACGCGGGCCTGCTCGTCGCCGAGGACGGTGTAGTAGACGGTGGCGTCGTGCAGGTCGCCGGTGACCTTGACGTCGGTCACGGTCACCATGCCGAGGCGGGGGTCCTTGACCTGCGTGTCGAGGCCCGTGGCCACGATCTGCTTGATCCGCCCGGCCAACCGCCGGGCCCGTGCCTGGTCAACCATCGCGCTGCTCCTCTCCTTCGTGCGTTCCGTCGGCCGGCCGCCGCAGCGGTCAGTCCAGGTCGTCGTCGTCCAGCAGGCGGGTGCGGGCCGCGAGCAGTTCGATCTCCGGCCGGGCGGCGATCAGTCGCTCGCACGCGGCCAGCAGCTCGGCGGCGTGGCCGTGGGTGGAAGCGACGGCCGCGACCGCCAGCTCGGCCCGCCGGTGCAGGTCGGCGTCCCCGGTCTCGGCCGCGGCCACCTCGAAGCGCCGCCGCAGCTCGGCGACGATCGGGCGCACCACCGAGCGCTTCTCCTTCAGCGAGTGGACATCCCCCAGAAGCAGGTCCACCCGCAATGTCCCCACGACCACGGCCCGCCACTCCTGCCTGTCCCTCGGATCGAGGCGTACGAACTGCCGACTCAAGCATCCCGACGGGCGGAAGGACCCCTACGAGGCGTGCCCTACGCCCTCGGCTTCTCCCGCAGTTCGAACGTCTCGATAACGTCATCGATCTTGATGTCGTTGTACGACCCGAGCCCGATACCGCACTCGAAGCCCTCGCGGACCTCGGTGGCGTCGTCCTTGAATCGTCGCAAGGACTCCACGGTGAGGTTGTCGGCCACCACCGTGCCGTCGCGCAGCAGGCGGGCGCGGCTGTTGCGCCGGATCGTGCCTGACCGCACCAGCGAGCCGGCCACGTTGCCGATGCGCGGCACGCGGAAGACCTCGCGCACTTCGGCCGTGCCGAGCTGCACCTCCTCGTACTCCGGCTTGAGCATGCCCTTCAGCGCGGCCTCGATCTCCTCGATCGCGGCGTAGATGACGGTGTAGTAGCGAATCTCCACACCTTCACGCTGAGCCAGTTCGGTGGCCTTGCCCTCGGCGCGAACGTTGAACCCAATGATGATCGCGTTCGACGCAGCGGCCAGGTTGACGTTCGTCTCGGTGATGCCACCGACGCCGCGGTCGATGATCCGCAGCGACACCTCGTCGTCGATCTCCAGGTTGACCAGCGCCTCCTCCAGGGCCTCCACCGTTCCGGAGTTGTCACCCTTGAGAATCAGGTTGAGCTGGCTCGCCTCGCCGGCCTTGAGCACCGAGTCGAGGTCCTCCAGGCTGACGCGCTTGCGGGTGCGGGCCTGGCTGGCGTTGCGTTCGCGGGTGGCGCGGCGCTCGGCGATCTGGCGGGCCTTGCGGTCCTCCTCGACCACGAGGAAGGTGTCCCCGGCTCCGGGCACCGAGGTCAGCCCGAGGACCTGGACCGGACGAGCCGGGAAGGCCTCCTCGACCAGGTCGCCGTACTCGTCGAGCATGCTGCGCACGCGCCCGTAGGCGTCGCCGGCGACGATCGAGTCACCGACGCGCAGGGTGCCGCGCTGAACGAGCACCGTGGCCACCGGGCCGCGGCCGCGGTCGAGGTGGGCCTCGATGGCCACACCCTGGGCGTCCTGCGCGGCGTTGGCCCGCAGGTCCAGCGACGCGTCGGCGGTCAGCAGCACCGACTCGAGCAGCTGGTCGATGCCGGTGCCGGCGCGGGCCGAGACATCGACGAACAGCGTGTCGCCGCCGTACTCCTCGGCCACCAGCCCGTACTCGGTCAGCTGCTGGCGCACCTTGGCCGGGTTGGCGCCCTCCTTGTCGACCTTGTTCACCGCCACGACGACCGGCACGTCGGCGGCCTGAGCGTGGTTGAGCGCCTCGATGGTCTGGGGCATGACCCCGTCGTCGGCGGCCACCACGAGCACCGCGATGTCGGTGACCTTGGCTCCGCGGGCACGCATGGCGGTGAACGCCTCGTGGCCCGGGGTGTCGATGAAGGTGATCGGGCGCTGCACGCCGTCGTGCGCCACCCGCACCTGGTAGGCGCCGATGTGCTGGGTGATTCCGCCGGCCTCGCCCTCCAGGACGTTGGTCTTGCGGATGGCGTCGAGCAGGCGGGTCTTGCCGTGGTCCACGTGACCCATCACCGTCACCACCGGCGGGCGGGCGACGAGGTCCTCGTCGCCACCCTCGTCGGTGCCGAAGTTGATGTCGAAGGATTCCAGCAGCTCGCGGTCCTCGTCCTCGGGGCTGACGACCAGCACCGAGTAGTTGAGCTCCGCACCGAGCAGCTGCAGCGTCTCCTCGTTGACCGACTGCGTGGCCGTGACCATCTCGCCCAGGTTGAACAGGACGGTGACCAGCGCGGCCGGGTTGGCGTCGATCTTGTCGGCGAAGTCGGACAGGGACGCCCCGCGCGGCAGCCGCAGGACCTCACCGTTGCCCCGAGGAACCGACACGCCGCCCAGGCTGGGGGCCGACATGTTGTCGAACTCCTGCCGCCGCTGCTTGCGACTCTTCTTGCCTCGCGTCGGACGGCCACCGGGACGTCCGAACGCTCCGGCCGCGCCCGCGCCACGGCCACGGTTGCCGCCACCGCCCGGACGGCCGGCGAAGCCGCCGCCGCCACCGGGACCGCTGGGGGCGCCACCCGGTCCGCCGCGGTAACCACCGGGCGCGCCACCGGGCGCACCGCGAAAACCGCCGGGTGCACCGGGTCGACCTCCGGCCGGGGCAACCGGACGCCCCGGTGCTCCGGGTCGGTTAGGTGCGCCGGGACGAACGGGTCCCCCGGTACGCGGCATCATGCCGGGACTCGGGCGGGGGGGCATCATGCCGGGGTTCGGTCGGGGGACACCCGGACGAGGCGGCAGGCCGGGCGTCGCCGGACGCGCGCCCGGGACCACCGGACGGACGGGTGCCGGCGGTCGCGGGACGTTGACCCCGAACGGGTTGTTGCCAACGCGGGGAGCGGGCCGCGGCGCACCCGGCGCCGGTGGTGCGGCCGCGGGGGACGGCGCGGATCCCGGTGCCGCCGGGCGGGCCGTCTCGGTGCCGGCGGGCGCGGCTACCGACGCCGCCGGCGCGAAGTCCGGCTGTGGGGTCGGCACGGCGATCGGTGGCGCTGGCGGAGCAACCGGAGCCGGGGCGGCCGGAGCCGGGCCGGGCTTGGTCGTCGCGCTGATGGTGCCGGAGTCGACCACTTGGGTCACGGACTCGGCCACCGCGGCCGGGGCCACAGGGGCGACGGCGGACGCCGCCGCGCGTGCGGGCGCCTTCTTGGCCGGCGGTGGCGCGGCCGGCAGCGCCTCGCGCAGCCGACGCGCCACCGGCGCTTCGACGGTGGAGGACGGGCTCTTCACGTACTCGCCGAGCTCGTTGAGCTTGGCGAGGACGTCCTTGCTGGTTACTCCGAGCTCTTTGGCGAGCTCATGTACGCGGGCCTTGCCTGGCACTGGACTCCTAGGGTCGGAAGGCCAGGCGGTCGGTCCGCCGGGCCCTCAGTCGGGTGAAGCACTCATCGCTGGCGCTTCATCGGGTGCTTCATCGACGGCTCATCGCTGTCTTCTCACTTCCGCGGACGGGGGCGCCGGTCACGGCCGAATCCTCGGTCGGTGTCGGAGCTCGCGATACCTGGGTGGTGCTGGCGGCGGTCACGGCTGGCGCGACCGCACGGGTGTCGAGCGGTCCGGGCACCCGCAGGGCCCGGGCGAACGCCCGGCGACGGACGGCGAGGTCTGCGCAGTCCTGGTCCGGATGCAGCCACGCACCTCGTCCCCCGGCCCGTCGCGCAGGATCGGGAACGACCGCCCAGCTGGTGGGTGGAGAACCGATGCCGGCTGCAACGACACGCAGCAACTCGTCAGCCGGCGACCGCCGACGGCACCCCACGCAGGTCCGCTCGACTACCCGGACCACGACACGTGCCACCCACGACCGACAACCACGGCGCAGTCTACTCCCCCACCCGGTCAAGATCCGACCCGTCTGATGGGGGCGAGGCGGCCGGCGGCGACCGGTCCGGCGCAGGCTCGGCGTCACTGTGGATGTCGATGCGCCAGCCGGTCAACCGCGCGGCCAGCCGCGCGTTCTGGCCCTCGCGGCCGATGGCCAGGGACAGTTGGTAATCGGCCACCACGACGCGTGCGGCGCGGGCCGTGGAGTCCACCACGGTCACCTCCTGGGCCTTCGCCGGGCTCAGGGCGTTGCCGACGAAGGTCGCCGGGTCGTCGTCGTAGTCGATGATGTCGATCTTCTCGCCGTGCAGCTCGGCTACGACGTTGCGTACCCGCTGTCCGAGCGGGCCGATGCAGGCGCCCTTGGCGTTCAGGCCCGGCGTGGTCGCCCGTACCGCGATCTTCGACCGGTGCCCCGCTTCCCGGGCCACCGCGACGATCTCGACGCTGCCGTCGGCGATCTCGGGCACCTCCAGCGCAAACAGTTTTCGCACCAGGTTCGGGTGGGTGCGGCTCACCGTCACCTGCATGCCCCGCAGCGTGCGCGTCACGCTCACCACGTAGCACTTGACGCGGGTTCCGTGTGTGTAGACCTCACCGTGCACCTGCTCGGACTGCGGCAGCACCGCCTCCACCGAGCCGATGCCCAGCACCACTACACCGCGGGCCGCGGCCTGGGCGTCGGCGCTCACCACGCCGGTGACCACGTCGCCCTCCCGGCCGGCGAATTCGCCGTAGGCCTGGTCGTGTTCGGCGTCGCGCAGACGCTGCACGATCACCTGGCGAGCGGTGGTGGCCGCGATCCGCCCGAAGTCCAGGGGGGTGTCGTCGAACTCCTCGATCAGCTCCCCGGACGCATCCAGCTCGGCTGCGATCACCCGCACCTCGCCCGAGCTGCGGTCGAGCTCGATGCGCGCGTGCGGCATCGGATGGGACGTGTGCTTGTAGGCCACCAGCAGCGCCTGCTCGATGGCGTCGATGACCGTGTCGAAGGGGATCTCCTTCTCCCGTTCGATGCTGCGCAGCGCGGCGATGTCGACCGAGACCATGACCCTCAGTCCTCGTCCCGAGCTTCGTCGGCAGCGTCGCCGTCAGCAGGGTCCTGGACCTGCGCGTGGCTGAACTCGACCTGTACGCGTCCGGAGCCGAGCGCGGCCAGCGGCAGGAACCGCTTCTCGCCGTTGACGTCGAGGAATACGCCGTCGTCACCCACCGCAAGCACCCGTCCGGTGACCGGGCGGCCGTCGACGGTGCTCGAGACCAGGCGGCCGATGTTGCGCCGCCAGTGACGCGGCTCGGTGAGCGGGCGGTCGACGCCGGGGGAACTGACCTCGAGCACGAACGGCGTCTCGAACGGGTCGTCGCGGTCGAGTTCGGCCCCGATCGCGCGACTGGCCTCGGCGATGGCGTCGAGGTCCACACCACCGTCGCGGTCGACGGTGATGCGAGCCAGGGTGCGACGGCCGACCTTCGACAGGGACAGCGAATCCAGCTCGAAACCGAGGGCGGCGAGGACGGGGCTGAGCTGGCTGGTCAACTGCTCGCGTTGACGATCGAGAACGGACATCGTCGCTGCGGCTCCTCTTAGCTGTGCAGTTGGCTGGCTGTGCAGTTGGCTGGCTGTGCAGTTGGCTGGCTGTGCCGTTGGTCCGGTGCCCGCGGGGCGGGCCGGGAACGACCATTGCTCAAGCGCGGCGCCGCGTCGAGCGTGGAGCCAGCCTAGTGGGCTCTGCCAGACTGACGCAGCCATGCCCGCCGTCAGCCGCCGCCGCCTGCTGGCCGTCGGCGCCGTCGGGCTGGGCGCGGTCGGTGGGGCCGCGGCCGGCTTGGCGGTTCCGCGCCCGCGCCGCACGGCCCGGCCGGGCGACGTGCAGCACTCGGTGGTCCTGGAGGCGGCGTTGGCCCGCGAGCGCGAGCTGTTGGCGCGGCTGGAGGACACCGACGTGGCCCAGCCGGCGCTGCGGACGCGGGTGGCCGTCCTGCGCCGTGATCATGCCGCCCACGCCGATGCGCTGGCCGGTCTACTGCGTACGCAGGGCTTGGCCGTCCCTTCGGCTACGTCGGTCACGGGCGCGTCCACCACGGCCGCCATTGCTTCGGCGGCGCCGACACCGCCGCCCACGCCCCGGCCGTACGCCAGCGTGGTCCAGCTGGTGGCCGACGAGCGACGCGCCGCCGCCGGCGCCCGCCGGGACAGCGCGGCGCTACCCGCGGCCGGCGCCGCCCTGCTGGCCAGCATCTGTGCCAGCGAGACCGCCCACGCCGTGTGGTTGCCGTGACCGCGCCGACCTCGCCTGGCAGCGGGTCGGCGCCGAGCACGAGTACGAGCCCAGCCGGGTCGGCCGCGCGCGGGCTGTCCGACGCGACGGTGGCGGCCTGGCAGGCGGCTCTGGGGGCCGAACACGCCGCGGTGTTCGGCTACGGAGTGCTCGGCCCGCATCTGAGCGCGGCTCAGGCTGCGGTCGCCCGCATCGACGAGGCCGCGCATCGCGCTCGGCGCGACGCCACATCAGCAGCGATGGCCGCGGTCGGCCTGGATCCGGCGCCCAGCGCGGCGAACTATCCCTCGCCCGCGGTGGCGTCGGCCGCGAGCGCCTCTCGTCTCGCCCTCCAGCTGGAGGACGACGCGGCGGCCGCCTGGCGCTACCTCATCGCGGTAGCGGCCGCGGAGCACTCCGACCCGGGCGGCCCGGGCCCAGCCGCGGCGCTGCGCGCCACCGCGGTCACCGCACTGTCCGACAGCGCCGTGCGGGGGGTCCACTGGCGCGAGTTGCTGACCCCGCGCCGGCCGACCGAGGCCTTTCCCGGCATCTGAGGAAGGCACCGGCGCCCCGGCTCTCAGCACCACGCCGGCCGGCTAGCGCCACCGGTCGATGACGCCGACCAGCTCCGACAGCTGCGTGATCACTGCGTCGGGTTCTCCTTCGCTGTGGCCGATCTGTTCGGTCGGGATGACGCTGTGCGGGACGTAGACGGTGCGCAGCCCGATCTGCGCCGCACCCCACACGTCGTCGAACAACCGGTCGCCGACGAACACGGCCCGGTTCGGGTCGGCGACGTCCACGGCGGTCAGCGCCGCCCGGAACGCTTCCGGATGCGGCTTGGTCCAGGGGACCTCGCTGCTGTACACCGCGCCGTCGATGAGCTCCAGCACACCGTCGCGGGCAAAGATCTGCTCGTGCCGAGCCCGCGGCCAGATGGTGTTCGACAACACGCCGACGCGGATACCTCGCTCGCGCAGGGCCTGCCACATCGGTCCAACTTGTGGGTCGGTCAGGCTGTGCTCATCCCACCACTCGTGGTAGCGAGCCAGGTCGTCCTCGGTCGCGGTGTGTCCGGCCAGGTCGAGCACCTCGGCCAGGCTGGCGCTGCGGTGTTCGTCGCGGCTGCGCCGCCACACCTCGTCCTCGGCGACCCGCAACCGGACCGCCGCCCGCCGGTCCGCGGTGACCGTCGACCACGGCCCGTCGGGGTCGATCACGTGCCACGGCGTCAACGTGCCGCCCCAGTCGAAGATCACCGCGTCGACCGCCACGCGGCGACGTTAGCTCAGGCCGACGACACCTGGTGCCTAGGATGAGCCGGTCCGTCAGCCCGCGCCGCGGGTCCCTCAGTGACGAGCGGAGCCGGTCTCACGTGAGAACTGCCCTGATCGGACACACGGGCTTCGTGGGTTCGAACCTGGCCGCGGCCTACACGTTCACCGACTCCTTCAACACCTCGAACATCGCCGACTTGCGCGGACGCTCCTACGACCTGGTGGTCAGCGCCGCCAGCCGGGCCGACTCCCACCGGATCAACCAGCACGCCACCGAGGACCTGGCCGACATCGACGCCTACCTCGATGTGCTTACCTCCGTGCGCACCTCACGGCTGGTCCTGATCTCCACGGTGTGCGTCTATCCCGGTGGAATCACGCCGGACGAGACGAGTGAGCTCAGCGCCGAGGGCCTTACTCCCTACGGAGCCAACCGACTGCACATGGAGCAGGTTCTGGCCCGGCACTTCGACACACTCGCCCTGCGGCTGCCCCAGCTCTACGGCCGCAACCTGAAGAAGGGCATCGTCTTCGACTTGCTGAATGACTACCGGGTGGAGCACATCCAGCCCGAGGTCAGCTTTCAGTACTACGACCTCGGCCGCCTGTGGTCCGACATCGGTGTGGCTCTGAGCGCGGGCCTGTCCGCCTTGAACCTGGCCACCCCGCCGCTAAGCAACGCGCGCGTGGCGGCGGAGGTTTTCCGCGTCGACCTCCCGCCCCCGCCCGGAGCAGCGCAGCCGCCGGGCGCGGGCTCGTACACCCGCGACATGCGCACCGTTCACGCCGCCCCCTTCGGCGGACCGCCCGGATATCTGATGGACCAGGCGGCCGAGCTCGACGCGCTGCGGGCCTTCGTGCGCCGGTGGCGCACCGTGGCGGCGTCGTCGGATTCACCACGCTGAGGGGAAGACCAACCACATGTACAAGTCCCACAAGGTCTCTGCCATCGTCACCTGCGCCGGGCGCGGCGTGCGCTTCGGCGGCAACAAGCTTCTGGTCAAGATGAACGGGATCACGGTGCTGGAGAAGACCGTGCGCGAGTTCGTCCACCCGGCCGTCGACGAGATCATCGTGACCGCGAGTCCGGAGAGTCGCGCGGAGTACGAGCGCATCCTGGTCGAGCGGGCGGGGTTGCCCGTGACGTTGGTCGAGGGGGGCGAGGAGCGCTTCATCTCGGCCATGAAGGGGCTGGAAGCCACCTCCGGCTCCATGATCGCCGTGCACGACGGGGTGCGTCCGTTCATCAACGGCGACCTGATTACCCGGGCGCTTGATGCCGGCGTGGAATACGGCGCGGCGATGCTTGGTACGCCGACCGTGGTCCAGCTCAAGCTGGTCGACGACGACGAGTTCATCGCCGGCTCGCCGGACCGGTCACGCAGCTGGCTGGGTCAGACCCCTCAGGTGTTCCAGCGCGAGCTGCTCGAGCGGGCCTACGCCGCGGCCATCGCCGACAGATACGCCCGTACCAGCGACGACGCCGACCTTGTGGCCGAGTACACCGGCCACAAGGTGAAGATCGTCCGCGGCGAGGACTTCAACATCAAGATCACGACGCGAACCGACCTGCTCATCGCCGACCAGATCATGGCCCAGGCCGACTTCGAGTAGGTGACGGCGCGGCGACGACCTAGCTTCGCTGGCGGGCGAACGTCAGCGCGCCATGGCGGTCGACAGTGACATCCAGCCCCGAGTCGATGTCGCGGCCGTGGAAACTCAGGCTCAGCGGGTAGCGGCCGGGCCGCTGGGCCAGGCTCGACTCGAGCCACGCGCCGTCCCGGCGGGCGACGATGCGCGCCGGTCGAGCCGGGCCCTTGCCGACCGTCGACGCGCCTTCGATCACCGTGTCCTCGTCGGTGCTGATTGCGCCGAACGGCAGCCCGAACTCGACCACGTGGGTGCGCCGGCCGAGCCGTGACCGCGGCCCGGTCGCGGCCGGATCCCCCGACTCGGCCCGGCGCGGGTCCGGCCGGGCCGATCCGGACAGGCTGCGGTTGGTCTGGTCGACGTCCAGACTGAGCATGCCGGACTTGTTCGCGTAGGCGATGTATATGTGGCCGCCGTGCAGGGCGCTGCGGGTCGGGTACGACGTGCGCAGCCCGCGCTGGTTGATGGTGCCGGCCAGCTCGTTGCGCGCGGTCACGTCCCACGAGCGCTCGACCAACGGGTGGCCGAACGCGGCGGTCGCCGGGTTCAACGTCGCGGCGATGGTAACGACCAGTTCCGGGCGCCCGGCGATGGTGTCGAAGCGCCGCTCGTGGTGGTCAGTGGGCAGCAGCCACGTCACGCCGGTGTCACGGGCCCGGACGCCGAGGGTGGTCCGGGCGGCGTCGAGGGCTGCGGTCATGTCCAACGCCTCGGGCGGCAGCGCGGCCGCCACCTCCGCCGGCAGGTCGCGCACGAACCGGCCACCGTCGGCCCGGATGGCCG
This sequence comes from bacterium, assembly GCA_040004775.1. Lineage (GTDB taxonomy): Bacteria > Actinomycetota > Actinomycetes > Mycobacteriales > Jatrophihabitantaceae > JALZBL01. The sequence goes on from JBDUAD010000002.1 coordinate 45,411, forward strand.
GTGGGGCTCCGCCGGCCGCGCTCCACCGCGACTCGGCGCTGATCTCGATGGATCCCGCGTTCCACTCGACCCGCGTGGCCGTGCTGATGCCGACGAGCCCCGAGTCCACGTCGACCAGCCGCTCGAGCAGGTCCCAGCGACCGGCTCGCACGAGCGCGGCCCGGCCCAGCGCGGTCGGGGTGAGGTACTGGTCGAGCTCATCCGGGATGTGGTGGGCGACCAGGTCCTCCACGGTGGCGCGCACGGCGTCGAACTCCGGGGCCGGCGCCTGGAACAAGCTCGGCCCGAGCGGGCCCAGCACCCGGCTGCGGTACTGGTGCAGGAGCATCAACCGGTGCTGACCGGCCAGCTCCGGGTCGCCCAGCTTCTCGTTGGTCTGCAGGACGATCTCGCGGACCCAGCGCCAGTACTCCGCGCGGTCCTTGGTGTAGGAGGACGACGCGGTCCGGCCGCCCCGCACCCAGTGGTAAAAGGGCGTGTCGGCCATGACCGAAACGACCTTGGCGTAGCGGGCGACGTCGAGGTTGAAGAAGACGTCCTCCCACAGCACGCGCCGGCCCTCGATGAACCGGATTTCGTGCTCCATCAGCAGCGCCCGCCGGAACAGCTTGTGCGGGTTGGTGGGGATCAGGGGGTGGTGGTCCTGCCGCCCGATGGCGTTGTCCATGTTGGCCGTGTATATGTCCAGGGCCCACTTAGCCTGGTCGGTGCGGGTCTCCTTGCCGTTCAGAACGTCGGCTTTGGTCCGTGCGGCCATGGCGTAGCCGGCTTCCAGTGCATGCGGGTAGAGCTCGTCGTCGTGGTCCATGAAGAGCACGTACTCCCCGCGGGCCATCTCCAGCCCGACGTTGCGCGGCCGGCTCGGCCAGCCCGAGTTGGGGATGCGCTCGATGCGGACGTTGTCGTGGCTGTCGCGGATGCCTTGCAGCCGCTTCCACGTGTTATCCGGCGAGCCGTCGTCGACGAAGATGACCTCGAACTCCGACGTCGGAAGGGTCTGGGCCTCCAGAGATCGGACCAATCCTTTGATGCGCTCGCCGGGGGCGTAGGTGGGCACGACGACGCTGACCTTCGTGGGCACGCGGACAGAGTGCCACAACGCCCGCCCGGCGATCAGCGGTGTTCGGCCAGCTCCGCGGCGACGCGGTCGGCGGTCGTCGCGTGCTGCGCGGTGACGTGGTCGGCGGTCGTCGCGTGCTCCGCGTCCGGACGTTCGGGCGCGTTCGGGATTTGCTGGTGCGCCCACTCGAACACGGCATCGTAGAGCTCGGCTACCCGGCGGTTGTCGCGCCGCAACTCGTCGATCTCGCGGCGCAACTCGCGCAGCTCCCGCTCGTAGGAGATGAACCGGGCCGGTCCCTGCTCGAACTGCTGGTCGAGGGTGGCCAAGGTGCGGATGTTGTTGACCGTCCGCGGCGCGACCCGGCGGGCGGCCTTCTTGATGTACTCGTTCATCGCGATGTCCTTCGTGATCGGATCGGTGGGAAGCCGGAGGAGCGGTGGGGACAGGCAGCTACTTCCACAGCAGCGCGGCCACGTTCGTCCGCTCCCCGAACGGGGTGCTGCGCCGGCGGTCGGTCAGCACGGTGGTGCCGATCTTCCAGCGCCAGGCCTGACGCTGCAGCGCGTCGACGGTCAGTGTCCAGGTCTCGGGATTGGCGCCGATGCGGGGAACGGACGTGGCGTCGAAGGTGGCGTAGAGGAAGACTTCCTCGTCCAGCACCGCCCGCAGGAGGATGAACAGGTCGGCCCGCCCGAGGGCTGGGATCTCGTGCAGGACGTTGCGGGCGAAGAAGTACGGCCGGCGGCCGGACGCGATCAGTTCCAGGGCGAAGCGAAGGAGGCGGTGCCGGTCGTTGAGGTTGAGGAAGCGGTACTCGACCCGCTCGGGCTGGGTCTGCCGGGCCACCCGAAGGGCCTCGAAGCTGTAGTCGATGCCGAGCACCTCGTGCCCCTCGGCCGCGATCCGCTCGGCCTGCCGGCCGTCGCCGCAGCCGAGATCGACAACGAACGCCCGGGGCGGCAGCAGGCGCAGGAACCGGTCGGCGTCGTCGAAGGTCTCGGGATCGACGTTGGCGTCGGTGACCTCGCGCTTGTCCACCGCCTTCCAGGTCTTCTCCCAGAACACCCGCTGCCGGTTGAACACGCCGAAGCTGTTCTCGAAGCGCCGCAGGATGGAGCGTGGCGTCTCGTAGCGGAACGACGGGTCTGGTACCCGCCAGTCGGGCCCGTAGGAGTATTCGAGCCAAGCCTCCGGCCCGGCCGGTGCAGGCAGGCTCACCCCGCCGACCTCCACCGTCTGCACGGGCAGCAGGCACTCGCGCGGCAGCTCCCCGCGAAGGGCGAAGGGCTGGTTGTAGAGGCCGTCCTCGCTGTGGTATCCGGTGAAGATGTCGATGTAGTAATCGGTGCCGCCGTCCTCGTTGAAGAAGACGATCTCGAGGTGGGCATGGCTGTGAGGCACGACCGTGTATCCGTCGCCCTCGAGGCGGCGCAGGAGCTCGAACCCGACCAGGGACACGTCCTGCGGATCGGACTTGTCGCACCAGAAGGCGAGGTCGATGTCGTCGTCGTGGGGCAACAGCTCGCCGGTGCGGATCGCGCCGAGCAGGGTGCCGCCGACGATGTAGACCGGATACCCCCATTCCTGCATCCGCGAGGCGATGACGGCCGTACTGGCCAGCAGCCGGTCCTGCACGCCGGAGGAATCCCCGTCGAAGGACAGCCCGAGCCGGTTCCACTTGTTCATTGCCATCCAGCGGCCCTGGTTGTCGGTGATCGACACCCGTCCGGGGCCGCCGAAGCTGACGTGGCCGGCGGCCAGATCGTCATCGGTGGCCGAGTCGCGCACTTCTACCGCGGTGTTCCCGCGCAGATACGGCGTGATGGCCACCGGCCACCGCAGCCGGTGGACCCCGGTACGCGGATGCGGCTCGGGCAGCTTGGTCGACCAGACCCGGTGCCCGTCGAAGTAGATGTCCACGGTGTCGATCTGCTCGCTGGACCCGTCCAGGCGCAGGCTGCGCCGGTCGGCACGGACGGGTCTGGTCACAGGCGCCTCCCAGCGTGTTGCCGGACGCTCCGGCGGCTCTCGTGAGGACAAGATTGCATCGGGGCACCGGCGTGAATCGCCCGAATGCTACGCGACGGTCCCCGGGCCGGTCGGCCCATGCGTTGGCAAGGACGGCTCAGAACAGGACGGTGGCGAAGCTGCCGACCTGGCGCATCCCGATCCGCTCGTAGACCCGACGGGCGGCGAGGTTGAAGTCGTTGACGTACAGGCTCACCGCTGGAGCCAGCCGCAGTCCCTCGGCCACCACGGTGGCCACCGCCGCGGTGCCCAGGCCGCGGCCGCGGTGGGCCGGATCCACCCAGACGCCTTGGATCTGGCAGCAGTGGGCGGAGACGGCGACGATCTCGGCCTTGAACATCACGCGGCCGCGCGAGTCGAAGCGCACGAACGCGAGCCCGGCCCCGATGAGGGAGGCGACCCGGCGGCGGTAGGCCGAGTCCACGCCGGCGTCGGGCGGCTCGAGATCGAGCTCCTCGGCGAACATGGCCAGGGAGGCCGGCAGGTACCGGGGCAGATCGCGAGCTGTGGCTCGCACGACGAGCGGGTCGCGTGTCACCAGCGGTGCCCGTCTGGTGACGAGCAGCGGCTGGTCGGCTCGCACCGCCCGGGCTGGCCCCCAGCGGTCGGCAGCCTCCTGCCAGATCGCCAGGACGGCATCGGCGCGCCCCCCGATCGAAGACCAGGTCCGGCGCTGAACGACCATGGCGGCAGCCAGGAAGCGCAGGTCGCTCGGGTCTCCGCCGAGCGGCATCAGGGTGCCCCCGGCGAAGCACGCCGCGCGCAGGCCGTCGGCGGTCTCGAGGCCCCAAAGCTGCCCGCCGAGGTCCCACGGCTGCAGGCTGGCGGCGCCCGCGAGGCGGGCCTCGAACACGCACTGCCCGATGTGGTCCGCAGCGACCAGCTCGGCAACGGCCGACCGGTCGGCGTCGCCGAGGGTGCGCACCGTCGAGCCGACCACCGTCACACGGCGGAGGCTACCGGCCGGCGCCGCTACGGCACGGCGGGACGCCGGTGGGCGGTCGGCACGTCGGCCGGGGCGGTCAGAAGCCGGTGCCGTGGAACGGCGCGGAGTCGGCGAGGAAGGCGCGGTCCAGGCGCCGCAGGGCGTCGGGGCGCTCGGACCGGACGCTGCCGGCCGCGGCGAGCTGGCTCACGCGGGTGCCGCCGAGGTAGGCCGCCCCTAGGTCGGCCACGCCGCAGACGATCTCGGCCGGGTCGGTGGTCGGTGCGCACCGCGCGCCGTCCGGGCCACCTTCCAGCCGGACTGTGACGTCGCCGAACATCGCATCAGTGACGGCCAGCACGGTGTCGATCTCCACGCCGTAGGTGCGGGCCGACAGCGCGGCGGCAACGTCGAGCAGACGCACCCACACCGCGTCGTTGACCGAGGTGGTCCGGATCTGACGCGGGTCGGTGAGCAGGAGTGGCAGCGGGTCCTCCGGGGCCAGCATCGACGTGTCGATGGTGACGAGGAGGTCCAGCCCGAGCAGGACCGTCCACAGGGCCCGCCGCGCGTCGTCGGTCAGGGCGACATAGTCGGTGACCAAGCAGGTGTTGGCCGCGTGCCCGCCGGTCCACGTCTCACGGGTTCGGTAGGCCAGATAACCGTCCTCGTGGAGCAGGTGGAACCGGGCGCTCAGGCCGTCGCGGTTGGACTCCCGGTCGAACGCCCACGCGTCCCACCACGGCGCCGACCGGCGGATCGCGCCTGGGATCTGCGCGCACCAACGCTCGTGGATGCCCGGCATCGTGGGCCGAGCCTGCTCGGCCGTGGCCATGCGCACGGTGCGGCTGTCGCCCGGCCTGCGCAGCACGGCCCGGCGTCGCTCGATCGACACCCCCCGGCGGGTGGTGGCCGCGCCGTAGCCGAAGCGGCCGTAGATGGCGCTCTCGCTGGCGGTGAGCATGGCCAGCGGGCGCCCGGCCCGGCGGTAGCCGTCCAGCTGCTCGTGCATGAGCGCGGACAGGATGCCCATCCGGCGGTGGGTGACGGCCACCGACACCCACGTCACGCCCGGTACCTCGAGACGCGCGCCGCCGGGAACGGTGACGGTGAGGGCGTAGTCCGCGGTGACCCCGACGATGTGCTCGTCGTCGGTGGCCAGGAGGAACCGGTTCGGGTCGAGGGTGAGCAGGGTGTCCTGGATGTCCTGCTCGGTCATCGTGAACCCGAAGGCGAAGCCGTCGAGGCGCACGACCTCCTCGACGTCGGCGCGGGTACCGGCACGGATGGGGAAGGCAGACACCGCGGAGGTCACGGTTCGCCAGTGTGGTCGGCGCCGCCCGCCCGGCCAACGGGATTTGGCCCGGCCCGGCGGAAGCCGGACCTCAGCGCACGGCCACCGAGGGGGCACCGGAGCTCACGCCGGCCGCCTCCATCTCGTCGGCCAGGCGCAGGGCTTCTTCGATCAGCGTCTCGACGATCATCGACTCGGGCACGGTCTTGACTACCTCGCCCTTGACGAAGATCTGGCCCTTGCCGTTGCCGCTGGCCACGCCGAGGTCGGCCTCGCGGGCCTCCCCCGGTCCGTTGACCACGCAACCCATGACCGCCACGCGCAGCGGCACGGTCATACCCTCCAATCCCGCGGTGACCTGATCGGCCAAGGTGTAGACGTCGACCTGGGCGCGCCCGCAGGAGGGGCAGGAGACGATCTCCAGGCGCCGCTGGCGCAGGTTGAGCGACTCGAGGATGGCCAGGCCGACCTTGACCTCCTCGACCGGCGGGGCGGACAGCGAGACGCGGATCGTGTCGCCGATACCCCGCGAGAGCAGCGCTCCGAACGCGACCGAGGATTTGATCGTGCCCTGGAACGTCGGTCCGGCCTCGGTCACCCCGAGGTGCAGCGGGTAGTCGCACCGCTCGGCCAGCAATTCGTAGGCCCGCACCATGACCACCGGGTCGTTGTGCTTGACCGAGATCTTGAAGTCGCGGAATTCGTGCTCCTCGAACAGGGCGGCCTCGTTCAGGGCCGACTCGACCAGGGCTTCGGGAGTCGCCTTGCCGTATTTGGCCAGCAGCCGCTTGTCCAGGGAGCCGGCGTTGACCCCGATGCGCAAGGAGACGCCGGCCGCGGCGGCGGCCCGGGCGATCTCTCCCACCTTGTCGTCGAACGCCTTGATGTTGCCCGGATTGACGCGTACCGCGGCGCAGCCGGCCTCGATCGCGGCGAACACGTACTTGGGCTGGAAGTGGATGTCGGCGATGACCGGGATCTGGGACTTGCGGGCGATGGCCGGCAGGGCGTCGGCGTCGTCCTGGCTCGGGCAGGCGACCCGAACGATGTCGCAGCCGGAGGCGGTCAGCTCGGCGATCTGCTGCAGTGTGGCGTTGACGTCCGAGGTCAGCGTGGTGGTCATCGACTGCACCGAGATCGGTGCACCTCCACCGACCGCGACGGACCCGACCTGGATCTGCCGGGACTGTCGCCGCGGGGCCAGCACCGGCGGCGGCTCGGCCGGGGCGCCGAACGGAACCGGCACCGTCCCGAGCGAGGGTCGACCGATGGACAGCGGGGTGGTGGTCACCTCGCCATTATCCGCGCGCGCGGCGTCGATCAGTTGCTCAACGAGATCGGGGACACGATGTCGGCGTAGACCACCAGCACCGTAAAGGCCAGCAGCAGCGCGGCCACCCCGTACAGCACCGGCACCATCTGCGCGGTGTCGACGTAAATGGGTTTGACCGGTGGAGCGGCGCCGCCCTCTCCGGCCCGCACGGACGCGCGCCGGCGGCCAGCGACCTGGCGCTTGACCGACTCGACGATGGCGCCGGCGACGTGGCCGCCGTCGAGCGGCAGCAGCGGCAGGAGGTTGAAGAGGAACAGCAGGAGGTTGACCCCGGCCAGCAGGAACAGCAGGACGTAGGCCTTGTCGAGCAGGTCGATGCGGTGGCTGGAGGCCACCTCTCCCCCGATGCGGCCGAGACCCACGACGCCGACCGCGCCCTCGGGATCACGCTGCTTGCCCTCGAACACCGTGCCGAAGAGGTTACCGATCTTCGCCGGGAAGCTGATGAGAGCGGAGACGCCCTGGCCGATCTGGGTGCTGACCCGACCCGGGATCTCGGTCAGCGGCACCGCCTGGTACTCCTGCACCGGGCTGACGCCGATGAACCCGACCGTCTTGGTGCGGTCGTCGCTCGGGTTCTCGCTGACGTACTTGGTGTTGCTGACCGGCGTGAGTAAGACGTCGCGCGGGGCCCCGTCGCGCAGCACGGTGAGGGTCAGGCGGTGGCCCGCGGCGGGTTCGATGCGGGCGACGACGTCGTTCCAGGTCCGTACTGCCGTGCCGTCGACGGCCAGGACCTGGTCGCCGGGCTGGAGCACCGACTTGGCCGGGGCGGTGGTGGTGCCGGCCGGGCACGGGCGGTTCGGGTCGACGCTGACCGCGGAGCCGGCGGGCACGATGCAGCTGGACACCGCGTCGACGCGGTTGGTCGGCTCCTTGGTGCCGATCGTGCCGAGAAGCAGGACGGTGAGGACCAGGTAGATGACCAGGTTCATGGTGGGGCCGCCGAGCATCACCACGATCTTCTTCCACGGGGTGAGCCGGTAGAACTCGCGAGGGCCGTCCTCCGGGCGGACGTCGGCCCGGCTCGCCGCGCGGAAGTCCTCGGACAGTTCGGCCAATCGCCGCGGCCAGCGGGAGCGGGGCCCGTCCTGCCTGGGCGGGATCATCCCGATCATGCGGATGTAGCCGCCGAGCGGGATGGCCTTGAGCCCGTACTCGGTCTCCCCCCGGCGGCGGGACCACACCGTGGGGCCGAACCCCACCATGTACTGGGTGACCTTCACGCCGAATTGCTTGGCCGGCACCATGTGGCCGATCTCGTGCAACGCGATCGAGGCGAGCAGGCCGACGGCGAAGGCCAGCACGCCCAGCGCGTACAGCACAAGTACCCCCTCTAGCCGGCGAGCGCCTCGGTGACCCGGGCCCGCGCCCACTGCTGGGCGTGCTCGACCTCCTCGACGGTACTAGGGGTACCGGCCGCGGCGTGCTCCTCGGTGAGCCAGACCTCGAGCACCTCGCGCAGGATGTCGGCGATGGAAAGGAACCCGCAGCGCCCAGCCGCGAACGCCGTCACCAGCACCTCGTTGGCCGCGTTGTAAACCGCTGGTGCGCACCCTCCGGCCAGGCCGGCGGTTCGGGCCAGGGCGACCGCCGGGAAGGTCTCGTCGTCCAGCGGCTCGAACGTCCACCTGGCCGGCGTGGACCAGTCGAGCGCCCGGGCCGCTCCGGGCACGCGGGCCGGCCAGGCCAGCGCGAGGGCGATCGGCAGGCGCATGTCCGGAGGGCTGGCCTGGGCCAGGACGGCGCCGTCGACGAACTCGACCATCGAGTGGACGATCGACTGCGGGTGCACCACGACGTCGATCCGCTCGTACGGCACGTCGAACAACAGGTGGGTCTCGATCAGCTCCAGCCCCTTGTTGACCAGCGTGGCGCTGTTCACGGTGATCAACGGGCCCATGTCCCAGGTCGGGTGGGCCATGGCCTCGGTCAGCGTGACCCGCTCCAGATCGGTCCGTCGCCGCCCGCGGAACGGGCCGCCGCTGGCGGTGAGGACCAGGCGGGCCACCTCCTCGCGGGTGCCGCCGCGCAGGCACTGGGCCAGCGCGGAGTGCTCCGAGTCGACCGGGACGATCTGGCCCGGTCGGGCCCGGCCCAGGACCAGCGGTCCGCCGGCCACCAGCGACTCCTTGTTGGCCAGCGCGACGATGCGGCCGGTGTCCAGGGCGGCCAGGGTGGCCCGCAGCCCCTGCTCGCCGGCCACCGCATTGAGCACCACGTCGCAGTCCACCGTGGCCAGGCGCACCGCGGCCTCGGGTCCGTCGATGATCTCGGGCAGCGGGCGCCCGGTCGGCCATTCCGCCAGCACCCGGTCCCGCAGCTCGCCGGCCGTCCCGGGGCGGCTGATGCCGACCACGCGGGGGTGGACGTGGCGGACCTGCTCGGCCAGCGCGGCCACGTCGCTGCCCCCGGAGCACAGCGCCTCGACCGTGAACCGCTCCGGCGCGGCCCGGACCACATCGAGCGTCTGGGTGCCGATGGATCCGGTCGAGCCGAGGACGACCAACCGGGTGACCGCCCGGGCGGCGGTGTCGACGTCCGGCAGAACCGTCGGTGACGCAGCGCGGGACCGGTCGAGGCTGTCGGCCGTCGCGGCGCGTGCGGTGCTCACCCGACCAGCCTCTCAGGTTCCGGCGCGACGGTGCCAGAATGGATCCATGTCAGCCGTCGAGCGCGCGTCCGAGCACGGTGGGGTGGAGCTACACGGGCAGGACCAACCCGTACATCACGAACGTCCCGAGGACTGGGGTTGGCACGCCGACCTCGGTGGCTGGGCCCGCTTCGGGGGCATATTCAGCCTGATCGTCCTCGGGCTGGGTCTCACCGCGACGAAGTACAACAACGCCGGCACGGTGGCCATCGTGACCTGCATGGTCCTGATCGTCATCGGGCTGCTGGTCGACCGGCAGAAGCGCCGCACGTCATGGCGGCGGTAGCCGCATAGGGGCTGAGCGGCGGCGCTAGTTCAGGCCGGCATCTCCCGCTGACCCCACGGCGAGCCGTACTCGCCGGCCAGCAGATCCAGGAACGGCCGGGCCGGCAACGCCTCCGGACCGAGCACGCCGCTGCCCGACCACACGCCGGCGTCGATCAGTTCCAGGGCGACCACGGGGTTGACCGCGGTCTGCCAGACGACGGCTTGCGCCCCGTACTCGCGCATCGACCATTCGTTGTCGACCACGTGGTAGAGGTAGGTCGAGCGGGACGCGCCGTCCTTACCGGTGCCCCGAACCCACAGCCCGGCGCAGGTCTTACCGGTCATGCGGTCCCCGAGGCGCGCGGGATCGGGCAGGCAGGCCGCGACGACGTCGCGCGGCGATACCCACACGGGACCGGCCGCGGCCCCCGGCTCCGGAACGCCCTGAACCCGCACCGGAACGTCGGAGCTGAGGTTGAGCTTGCGCAGCGTCTTGAGGACTTCGATGAACTCCCTCCCCAGGCCGTACTTGAAGGTCACCCGCTTGGCGCCGATCCAGCGCGGGATCAGCAGGACCTCTTCGTGCTCGACGTTGACGCACTCGACCGGGCCGATGCCCTCGGGGAAGTCGAAGACCTCGGGCTCGCTGAACGGTTCGGTGGTGAACCAGCCGCGGTCCTTCTCATAGATCACCGGCGGATTCAGGCACTCCTCGATGGTGGTCCAGATCGAGAAGCTGGGCGCGAATTCGAACCCGCGCACGTCCAGATTGGCGCCGTCGCGCACGCCGGCCTCCTCGATCTCGTCGAAGAGCTCGTCGGCGGCCAGGCGGGCGAAGACGTCGGCCAGCCCCGGCTCGACGCCCATGCCGACCAGCGCCATGTGCCCCGACGCGCGCCACTCGTCGTCCAGCGCAAACTGCTCGTCGCCGAGCTTGACCCCGGTCAGCCCGTAGGGGCGGTCCGGGTGGGGCTTGGACAGGGACATCGCCATGTCCAGGTAATGGATGTTGGCGGCCAGCGCGGCCCGGAAGATCGGCATGGTGAACCGCGGGTCGGTGGCGCCGAGCACGGCGTCGACCTTCTCGGCCGCGATGAGGGCCTCGATGGCGGACTGGTCGGAGGCGTCGACCCGGGCCCAGGTGAACCGGTCGTCCCCGGTCGCGGTGGCGGCGGCCTCCGCCCGGCCGGCGTCGTAGTCGGCGAGCACCACCGCGGTGAGGAACGGCCGGCGGACGGCGATCAGGGCGGCGGCTGAGCCGACTCCACCACTGCCGAGGATGAGCAGGCGCACGGGTAGTCCTTTCGACGGGGAACGGATGTCGTACGGGGAACAGCGCCGCGGAGAACCAGGGCGGGGTGCTAACTCGTGGGCGGGTCTCAGCGCCCTTCGAGCAGCGGGCGGCGTGGGTCCCAGGTCGTGCCGTCGGTGGCGTCACGGCGGCGACGGGCGATGCCCGACAGCGTCTCGAGGACCACGCGGTTGGCCAGGAACGAGGTGATGTCGGCGTGGTCGTAGGGCGGCGACACCTCGACCACGTCGACACCGACCACCGGCATCTCGTAGGCGATCCGGCGCACCGAGTCGAGCAGCTGCCGGGCGGTCAGGCCACCAGGCTCCGGCGTTCCGGTACCGGGAGCGTGGCCGGGATCGCAGACGTCGATGTCGACGGAGAGGAAGACCCCGTCGCAGTCGTCGATGGCGATGGTGAACGCCTCGCTGAGGCACTCCTCCAGCCCGCGGGCGCCGATCTCGGACATCTCGTAGGAGCGCATCCCCTGCTCGGCCATCCAGTCCAGGGTCTCCGGCGGCGGCCAATACCCGCGCAACCCGATCTGCAGGAACCGGTCGCCTCGCAGCGCGCCGGACTCGATCAGCCGGCGCATCGGCTGGCCGTGACCGATCAGCGAACCGAACTCGATGTTGCCCGTGTCGGCGTGGGCGTCGAAGTGGATCATCGAGATGCGGCCCTGGCCGAGGTGCTGGGCCACGCCGGCCGCGTCGGGCCAGGCGATGGTGTGGTCGCCGCCCAGGACGAGCGGGATGGCGCCGGTGCGCGTGATCGCGTACACCGCTTCCTGCAGGTCGCGCACTGAGCGCTCGGCGTCGCCGGAGAACATCTCGACGTCGCCGGCGTCGTAGACGCGCAGATCGCGCAGGCCGTCGACCCGCAGGGCCAGGGACGGGCGCGACCCGTCGTGGGCCAGATAGCAGGTCTGGCGGATGAACTGCGGCCCGAAGCGGGCACCCGGCCGGTGCGACGTGCCGCCGTCGAACGGTGCCCCGAGGATCACCACGTCGGCGCCTTCATAGCTAAGCGCGTCGGCCCAGTCGCAGCGCTCCACGCCGAGGAAGGTGAGGTCGGGGCCGTACTGCGGTCCGTAACGGGGCATCAGCGCCGGCTCACCACTGGAAGCGGCGCCGCCGCCCGGCCACGAACTGACCGAGGCCGACCGCGGTGAGCGCGATGAGGAACATGGCCGTGCCGATCACGTTGATCTGCACCGGCGTGCCCTTGCTGGCCGCGCCCCACACGTACATCGGGAACGTGATCGAGGAACTGGAGGCGTTGAAGTTGGTGATGATGTAGTCGTCGAAGGACAACGAGAAGGCAAGCAGCGCGCCGGCGGCGATCCCCGGGGCCACCAGCGGCAGGGTGATGCGCAGGAACGCCTGGGTCTCATTGGCGTAGAGGTCGGCGGCCGCTTGTTCCAGACGCGGATCGAGCGAGGCGATGCGCGCCTTCACCGTGACGATCACGAAGCTCACACAGAACATGATGTGGGCGATGAGGATAGTCGTCTGGCCCAGCGGCAGGCCGAGCCCGATGAACAGCGTCAGCAGCGACGATCCCATCACCACCTCCGGCGTGGCCATCGGCATGAAGACCAGCAGGTTGGTGCTCGACCGGCCGCGGAAGCGGTGGCGGGCCAGGGCGAACGCGGCCATGGTGCCGAGCGCAGTCGAGGCGGCGGTGGCCAGCAGGCCGATCTTCAGCGACAGGCCGAGCGAGTCGCACATGCCCGGCGCCGCGCACGGGTGCAGCCAGGCGTCGAAGGAGAACCGCGTCCAGGTGTAGTTGAACCGGCCGTTGGGGCGGTTGAACGAGAAGATGATCACGATGACGTTGGGCACCAGCATGAATACGAACGCTCCGGCAGCCACCACCCAGATCAGGTTCTCCCGCAGCACCCGCCACGGCGAGCGGCGGCGCGGGCCCTGCCCGGTGCTGGGCGGCCGGACCGGCGCGGTCCCGACCCGGGGAGCGGTCGTCGCGCTCACAGCAGTTCCTCCGTGCCCGCTCGGCGCACGTAGATGGCGACGATCACGACGATGGTGACCATCAAGGTGAAGGATAGGGCGGCCGCGGTCGGGTAGTCGAGCACGCGCAGGAACTGCCCGTCGATCACCTGGCCGATCATGGTTGTGTTCGGGTTGCCCAGCAGCTTCGAGTTGATGTAGTCGCCCGCCGCCGGAATGAACGTCAGCAGCGTGCCGGCGACAACGCCGGGCATGGAGATGGGCAGGGTGACCCGCCGGAACGTCTCGGCCGGGGATGCGTAGAGGTCGCCCGACGCTTCGAGCAGCCGCGGGTCGAGCCGGTCGAGGCTGGCGAACAGCGGCAGCGTCATGAACGGCAGGAAGTTATAGGTCAATCCGGCGACGACGGCCAGCGGCGAGCTCAACAGCTGGTCACCGTTGGTCCAGCCGAGCCCGCTGGTGATCGACAGCAGATGGGTCACGCGGAAGAACCCGGTGACCGGGCCGTCGGTGGCCAGGATGGTCTGCCAGGCCAGCGTGCGAATGAGAAAGCTGGTGAAGAACGGCGCGATCACCATCACCAACAGCAGCGACTTCCACCGCCCGGCCTTGATCGCAATGGCGTAGGCCAGCGGATAGCCGATGAGCAGGGCGAGCAGCGTGGCCAGGAACGCGTAGACGAAGGACCGGATGAACTGCGGGGAAAATGTCGACAGCGCATCGGTGTAGGTGGCCAGGCGGAAGGTGAGCCGGTAGCCCTGCTCCACCGAACCGGTCTGCAGCGATTGGCTGAGCAGGAAGAGCATCGGAACGACGAAGAACAGGGCCAGCCAGAGCAGGCCCGGTGTGAGCAGCAGGTACGCCATCCGCGAGGATCGCCGGCGCCCCTTGCCGGTGCGGCGGCGCGAGCGGACAGGGGCGCCGGCGTCGCTCGGCCCACCGCCGGCCTCGGCCAGTTGGACGGGGGCAGCGGTCACTTCTGCGCACCGGCCGCGGCACGGACCGGCCCCGACGAACCCGATCCCGAACCTGATTTGGCCGGATCTGATCTCGCCGGGCCCGACGCCGATCCGGAACCCGCGCCGGCCGGCTCGGCCACGGCGTCAGGATCGATGATCACGCCGGCCGAGGCGTCCTGTGCGGCGTCCAGGGCGAAGGTGTGCTCAGCCGCCCAGAGCAGGTCGACGAGGTCACCCGGCCGATGCAGCCGGCTGACACCCTGGTTCTGCTCGAAGACCATCAGCTCCTGGTCCCACGGTGTGCGGACGAGGTACTGGGTGCTCACGCCGATGAAGCTGACATCGATCACCCGGGCGCCGGCCATCACGTTGGTACCGGCGCGGGCATCGCCGGCCGGGCCGAGGCGGATCTTTTCCGGCCGCACGCCCATCCACACCGAGCGGGCGTCGGGCGGAACCCGCCCGGCCGGTGCGGTGACGGATCCGGCCGGCAGGTCGAGGCGGACGCGGTCGCCGTCGCGGCCCGCGATCGTGGCCGCGATCAGGTTGGACTGGCCGAGGAAGTTGGCCGCGAAGGTGGTGGCCGGGTTCTCGTACAGGTCGGCCGGTGACCCGAGCTGCTCGACCCGCCCGGCATTCATCACCGCGATGGTGTCGGCCATCGTCATGGCCTCTTCCTGGTCGTGGGTGACGTGGACGAAGGTGATCCCGACCTCGTTCTGGATCCGCTTGAGCTCGACCTGCATCTGACGGCGCAGCTTGAGGTCCAGCGCGCCGAGTGGCTCGTCGAGGAGTAGCACGGCCGGGCGGTTGACGACCGCTCGGGCCAGCGCCACCCGCTGCTGCTGGCCACCGGAGAGCTGGGCCGGCTTGCGGCCGGCCAGCGTGGTCAACTCCGTGAGCTCCAGCACCTCGTCGACCTGGCGGCGCACCTCCTTCTGTCGCCGCCGCTGCAGCCCGAAGGCCACGTTGTCGCGGACGGTCATGTGCGGGAACAGCGCGTAGCTCTGGAACACGGTGTTGACCGGGCGCTGGTAGGCCTTGCGGGCGGTGATGTCCTCGTCTCCGATGGAGATCGAACCGGTGGTCGGGTCCTCGAGCCCGGCGACCATACGCAGGGTGGTCGTCTTGCCACACCCGGACGGGCCGAGCAGAGCGAAGAACGAGCCCTGCGGGATGACGAGGTCCAGCTCGTCCACGGCCACGAACGCCCCGAAGCGCTTGGACAGCGCGCTGAGCACGAGGTCGCCCGCGCCCGCCGGTGCGGCCGACGGTGGCGCGCCGGTCGCCGCCGGCGCCTTGGAGGTGGCCGTCATCCGCCGATCAGGTTCTGAAAGGCCTTGTTGTAGCGGGTCTCCTCGTCCTCACTCAGGCCGCGGAAGCCGTGCGCGCGGGCCAGGACGGCCTGGGTGGGGAAGATCAGCGGGTTCTTGGCCACATCGGGATCGTCCTTCTTCAGGATCGGCTCCGCACCGGCCACGACCGGGAGGTAGTTGACGTAGTCGACCACCGCCGCCATCACCTCCGGCTGGTAGTAGTAGTCGATCAGCGTCTCAGCATTCTTCTTGTGCTTGGCCTTATTGGGAATGACGAAGTTGTCCGACCACAACATGTGCCCGGTGCTCGGCAACACGTAGCCGAGCCTGGGGTTGTCGGCCTTGAGCTGCACGACGTCGCCGGTCCAGGCCAGGCAGGCGGCGATCTCGCCCGAGGCCAGGCCCTTGCCGTACTCGTTGCCGGTGAACCCCTTGAGCTGGCCGCGCGTCTTGGCCGCCTGGAGCTCCTTGATCGCCGCGTCGAAGTCGGCGTCGGTGAAGTTGTCGGGGTCCTTGCCCATGGCCAGCATCATCATGCCCACGGTGTCGTGCATCTCGGTCAGCAACGTCACCCGGCCCTTGAGCTTCCGGTCATGGAGCAGCTGGTCCATGGACGTGATCGCGCCGCCGCTGGTCTTCGGGTTGTAGCCGATGCCGGTGAAGCCCGACTGCCAGGGCAGCGAGTAGACCCGTCCGGGGTCGAACTCGACCTTTTCCAGGCTGGGCTGCAGGTTCTTGGCGTTGGGGATGTTGGCCTTGTCGAGCTTCTGCACCCAGTTGAGCCGGACCAGCCGGGCGACCATCCAGTCGGTCGAGCACCAGACGTCACGGCCCGTGTCGGCGCCGGCCGACAGCTGGGGCTTGACCTTGGCGAAGAACTCGTCGTTGTCGTTGTAGTCCTCGGCGTACTTGACCTTGATGCCGGTCTTCTTGGTGAATGCGTTCAGGGTCGGGTGCTTCTTGGTCTTGTCGTCTACGTCGATGTACTCCGGCCAGTTGGACCAGTTAACGAGCTTCTCGGCGCTCGAGACGTCCGACGGAGCCGCCTGCTTGGAGGCATCGGCCTTCTTCGCCGTCCCCGAGGTTCCGCAGGCGGCGAGGGCGGCGGCCAGGCCGATCCCGCCGGCACCGGCCAGGGCCCCGCGGCGGCTGATCATCCCCCGGGCCAGCAGCGGCGAGAGTCCCCGCACGTCGTCGTCGAAGTGGTTGCCGGCTGGTGCCATGGTGTCTCCCCATCAATTGATTCGCTCGTTGGCCAGGCCCACCGCCAGCTCGTCCCCTCGGCCCCCGAGGCGGACGACGATGCGTGGTGAGGGGCATGGTAGACGTTGGATTCGGGTGCCTGAATAGGTCGAGGCTACGAATTCGGTGGTTGGAGCCGATTCAGACGGTGCGAACGGTAGGGAAGCCGCGGACTGAGTCGATACCGTGTCCGGGACGTTGCCGAATCGGCACCCGTAGGTCACTCGGCACCTGTCGCGACTGATTCCGTGGCATATAGGGCCGAAATCTGCGATATCTTTGCTTTTACCTCACCAATCCGGCATTATTCCTCCGGTGACGGCACTCAAGGACCGAACCGGGCGGATCCAGCTCGACGACGTCTCCAAAGCCATCATCGAACAACTGCAGGAGGACGGGCGCCGCGCTTACGCCACCATCGGCAGGGCGGTCGGCCTGTCGGAGGCGGCGGTGCGCCAGCGCGTGCAGAAGCTCCTCGACGCCGGCGTCATGCAGATCGTGGCGGTCACCGACCCGCTGCAGATCGGATTTCACCGCGAGGCGCTCATCGGGATCAACGCCGACGGGGACCTGGAGGAAGTGGCGGCCGCGCTCGCCGACATGGACGACGTCGATTACGTGGTCATCACCGCCGGCTCGTTCGACCTCGTGTGCGAGGTGCTGGCCGTCGACGACGAGCACCTCCTGGAACTGCTGCGCCGCATCCGGGCCATCCCGGGCGTACGGCGCACCGAGTCCTTCATGTATTTGAAGCTGAAGAAACAGACCTACAACTGGGGTATCAAATGACCGTCACCGAACAGCTCGTCACCGCCGCCATCGACGAGGTCGACCCGGCCGTCGCCGACCTGGCGATCAAGGCCCGCGAGCACCTGTGGATGCACTTCACCCGCCAGTCGTCCTACGCCACCGAACCGGTGCCGACCATCGTGCGCGGCGACGGCGTCCGCATCTGGGACGTCAACGGCAAGAGCTACCTCGACGGGCTCGCGGGCCTGTTCGTGGTACAGGCCGGGCACGGCCGGGAGGAGCTAGCCCGGGCGGCCTACGAGCAGGCCAAGGAGCTCGCCTTCTTCCCGCTGTGGTCCTACGCCCACCCGCCGGCGATCGAGCTGGCCGACCGGCTGGCCGGCTATGCCCCCGGCGACCTGAACAAGGTCTTCTTCACCACGGGCGGCGGTGAGGCGGTGGAGACGGCGTGGAAGCTGGCCAAGCAGTACTTCAAGCTGGTCGGCAAGCCGATGAAGCACAAGGTGATCAGCCGGGCGGTGGCCTACCACGGCACCACCCAGGGCGCTTTGTCGATCACCGGCATTCCCGCGGCCAAGCAGATGTTCGAGCCGCTGGTGCCGGGAGGGTTCCGCGTTCCGAACACCAACTTCTATCGGGCGCCCGAGCACGGCGATGACCTCGAGGCCTTCGGCCGGTGGGCGGCCGACCAGATCGAGCACACAATCGAGATGGAGGGCCCGGAGACGGTCGCGGCCGTTTTCCTCGAGCCGGTGCAGAACTCCGGCGGGTGCTTCCCCCCGCCGCCGGGGTACTTCCAGCGGGTCCGCGAGATCTGCGACCGCCACGATGTCCTGTTGGTTTCCGACGAGACGATCTGCGCGTTCGGCCGGCTGGGCCCGATGTTCGCCTGCGACAAGTTCGGCTACGTCCCGGACATGATCACCTGCGCTAAGGGCCTGACCAGCGGGTACTCCCCCATCGGTGCGTGCATCGTCAGCGACCGTCTGGCCGCACCGTTCTGGAGCGGATCCGACTACTTCCCGCACGGCTACACCTTCGGCGGGCACCCGGTGTCGGCGGCCGTGGCTTCGGCCAACCTCGACCTCTTCGAGCGCGAGGGCCTCAACCAGCGGGTCCTGGACCACGAGGGCACGTTCCGGGCCACCCTAGAGAAGCTGCTGGACCTGCCGATCGTCGGTGACGTGCGCGGCGACGGCTACTTCTACGGGATCGAACTGGTCAAGGACAAGACGACCAAGGAGACGTTCGACGAGGACAAATCCGAGCGGCTGTTGCGCGGCTTCCTCTCCAAGGCGCTGTTCGACGCCGGCCTCTACTGCCGGGCCGACGACCGCGGTGACCCGGTGGTGCAGCTGGCTCCGCCGCTGATCAGCGGGCCGGCCGAGTTCGACGAGATCGAGCAGATCCTGCGTTCGGTGCTCACCGAGGCGTGGACCCGGCTGTAGGCACCGACGTTGGTTGGTCCCGTAGCAGAGGGGCGGCAGGCGTGTCGCCCTGCTACAGGGCCGAGGTCGCCGCGACGTAGCGTGCGGGCATGGCTGATCCGCAGGTCGTCGTCATCGGGGCGGGCATGGCCGGAGCGGCGTGCGCCCGCGGCCTGGCCGAGGCCGGGGTGACGGTCCGCGTCATGGACCGCGGCCGGGCCCCGGGCGGACGGCTAGCCGCACCGGAGCTCCACGGCCGGCGGGTCGACCTGGGCGCGGCTTACTTCACCGCACGCGACGACGACTTCCGCGCTCTGGCCGAGCAGTGGCGGGCGGCCGGCACGGCCCGTCCCTGGACCAGCACCTTCGCCGTGGCCGGACCGGACGGCGTCGAACGCGACACGTCCGGGCCGATGCGCTGGGCGGCGACCGAGGGACTGCGCGCACTCGTCCGCGATCGGCTGGCCGGGATCGAGCTCCGGCTCGAGACCACCGTGCAGGCCATAGAGCGGGTGGACGGGCGCCCGGCCGTGGACGGTCACGGCGCCGACGTCGTGGTGGTCGCTCTGCCCGATCCGCAGACTGCCCGATTGCGCATCGACCGCACCCTGCGTCCGGAGGAAGCCGGTTCGGTCGGCTTCGACCCGGTGATGACGCTGGCCGCGGGATGGGACGAACGCCAGTGGCCGTTTCCCGATGCGGCGTTCGTGCACGACCATCCGGACCTCGAGTTCGTGGCCGACGACGGAGCCCGCCGCGGCGACGGCGCCCCGGTCCTCGTCGCCCACAGCACCGCCACGCTGGCCCGCCGCTTCCTCGACCGACCGGACGACGCCGCCACGCCGCTGCTGGCCGCGCTGGCTGACGTCTTCGGCATTACTGCCGAGCCGAGCTGGACCACGGTGCACCGGTGGACCGTCGCCAAGCCGCGCGCCACCCACCCGCAGACCCACCTACTCGGCGACGCCGGGCTGGCCTGGTGCGGTGACGCCTGGTGCCCCAGTGGTTCGCCCCGGGTCGAGAGCGCCTGGCGCTCGGGCACCGATCTGGCCGCGGCCATCGTCGCCCGACTGGCCTGACTCGAGGACGCAGTGGCGGCTCGGCAACGACTGCCGTTCGCGGTTCGAGCCCTCGAGGCGAGGTACGGTCTCGGCCGCCTCACCGGCGCGAGGCTGATCCGCGCCTTCACCAACGACGTGTTCGAGCTGAGCTTCGAGGACGCGAAGTTACGTGCTGAAGATCGTGGCCGCCGACATCGACCGGCTGGCCCCACGCCTGACCTCGGGGATCTGTCACGGTGACATGACCCAGGACAACGTCCACCTGACCGACGACCAGCGCTTTGTCTTCTTCGACTTCGACAGTGCCGGCCAGGGCTGGCGGGCGTCGGACTTCCAGGGGATCTACGGGTTCCAGAAACAAGCGGACAACGGTGTGTGGGACGCCTTCCTCGACGGCTACACGGACATCGTGACCCTGACCGACGCGGACCTCGCGGTGCTACCTCAGTTCGTCCTCATCACGCGCTCCGGGCGATGTCGATCGCCGAAGCACGCGGCCGGGCGTCGAAGGAGTCGAGCAACGCCGGCCTGCGCGCCCTGCGGGGCTCGCCGACCGCTACCGCCATGCGTAGTCGACCCGTCAGGTCGGCGCGCCGGCCCGGATGTGCTCGAAGATCAGGTTCGTCTCGGTCAACGCGACGTCGGGATTGCCGCTGAGGTTGATCACGACGAAGTCGCGCAGGTTCTGCGTCGAGGTCGCGGCGATGTGGACGTAAAAGTCCACCGCGCCGGCCAGGAAGAACACGTTGAGCACCTCGGGCAGCTGCGACACCCGAGAAGCGAACTCGCTGATGTGCCCACGCGCGTGGGACTGCAGCCGGACGGCGATCATCGCCTGGATCGGGCGGCCCAGTGCCGTCGGGTCGATGTCGGCGTGGTAGCCGCGGATCACCCCCCGCTCGCGCAGCGCCCGGACCCGGCTCAGGCAGGTGGACGGGGCGATGCCGACGCGCTCGGCCAGGGCGTTGTTGGGCAGCCGCGCGTCGGCGGCCAGCTCCGCCAGGATGCGCCGGTCCACGGCGTCCGGACCGCCAGCCCGAAGATCCTGCGGCGAACGCGGAATACCTCCGGTGGCCGGCGCAGGATCGGTGAGCGCGATGGCGGTCTCCGAAATCTTGTGCGGAACTATGGCGTGGTCAGCGAACGATAGGCCAATATCAGCAGGTTCGGCCACCGGACCGGCGAGCACGCCTGCAAACGAGGAGTTAGTCAGCATGAAGATCGGCATCCCGAAGGAAGTCAAGAACAACGAGTTCCGGGTGGCGGCCACGCCGGCCGGCGTGCACGAATTCGTCAACCACGGCCACGAGGTTGTCGTCGAGCAGGGCGCCGGGGTCGGTTCGGCGATCCCGGACGAGGACTTCGTCGCCGCCGGAGCGAAGATCCTCGGCACCGCCGACGACGTCTGGGCCGAGGGCGACCTGATCTGCAAGGTCAAGGAGCCGATCGCCGAGGAGTACGGCCGGATGCGCCGCGACCAGGTGCTGTTCACCTACCTGCACCTGGCCGCGTCGAAGGAGTGCACCGACGCACTGGTGAAGGCCGGCACGACCGCCATCGCCTACGAGACCGTCCAGTTGCCGGACGGCACGCTGCCGCTGTTGGCGCCGATGAGTGAGGTGGCCGGCCGGCTCGCTCCCCAGGTCGGTGCCTACCACCTGATGCGCCAGGGCGGCGGTCGCGGCGTGCTCATGGGCGGCGTCCCGGGCGTCTACGCGGCCAAGGTCGTGGTGATCGGCGCGGGCGTCTCCGGGCAGAACGCCGCGGCCATCGCCCTGGGCATGCAGGCCGAGGTGTTGCTCCTCGATCGCAACGTGGCCCGGCTACGCCAGATGGACGCGATCTACCAGGGCCATTGCCAGACCGTGGCCTCGAACTCCTACGAACTCGAGCGGGCGGTGCTGGATGCCGACATGGTCATCGGCGCGGTGCTGGTGCCCGGCGCCCGCGCCCCCAAGCTGGTCAGCAACGACCTCGTCTCGCGGATGAAGCCTGGGTCGGTGCTGGTTGACATCTCCATCGACCAGGGCGGCTGCTTCGAGGACTCGCGACCCACCACGCACGACGACCCGACGTACCGGGTGCACGAGTCGGTGTTCTACTGCGTGGCCAACATGCCCGGCGCGGTACCGCACACCTCCACCTACGCGCTGACCAACGTCACGCTGCCGTACGCGGTCGAGCTGGCCGACCACGGCTGGCAGGAGGCGTCGCGCCGAGACCCGGCGCTGGGTCTGGGGCTCAACGCCCACGACGGCGAACTGACCAACGACGCCGTCGCGGCCGCGCACGGATACTCCGCGCGGCCGTTGGCCGACGTGCTGGCCTGACGCCCCGCGTGTCGAGCGGATCCCTCTGGGGCGGTCGCCCGGCCGCCCTGCGCCCCGCACTGGACAACGACCACACCGTCGACGTCGCCATCGTCGGCGCCGGTTACACCGGCCTGTGGACCGCCTACTACCTGCAGGACGCCAATCCCTCGTTGCGAATCGCCGTGCTCGAGGCCGAGTACGCCGGCTTCGGCGCGTCCGGGCGCAACGGGGGCTGGTGCTCGGCGCTCTATCCGGTGGGACTGGCCACCCTGACCCGCGAGAGCGGTCGGGTCGCGGCCGTAGCCCAGTACCGGGCCATGCAGGACACCGTGGACGAGGTCGGCCGGGTGGTCGCCGCCGAGGGCATCGAGTGCGAGTGGGCTCGCGGCGGAAGCGTGGTGCTGGCCCGGTCCGAGCCCCAGCTGCAGCGGGCCCGGGCCGAGGTCGAACGGGCCGCCGCATTCGGCTTCGACTCCACCGACGTCGCGCTGCTCGACGCCGGGGAGACCACCAAGCGGCTGGCCGCCACCGCCGTCCGAGGCGGCGTCTACACCCCGCACTGCGCGGCGATCCAGCCCTATCGCCTGGTGCGTGGCCTGGCCGACGTGGTCGAGGCGCGTGGCGCCACCATCTTCGAGGGCAGCCCGGTGGTCGGGCTCGGCCCCAGCCTCGTGCGCACGCCGGTCGCAGCCGTCAACGCCGGCGTCATCGTTCGGGCGACCGAGGGCTACACCCCTCGTCTGCCGGGCTTGCGCCGGCGCCTCGTGCCGATCTACTCGCTGATGATCGCCACCGAGCCGTTGGACACCGCCATGTGGGACGGCATCGGCCTGGCCGAGCGCGAGACGTTCAGCGACCTCCGCCACCTGATCATCTACGGCCAGCGCACCGCGGACAACCGGCTGGTGTTCGGTGGGCGTGGCGCGCCGTACCACTTCGGCTCGCGGATCCGGCCCGGCTACGACGTCGAGCCGGCGGTCTTCGCCGCCCTGCACCGCACGCTGGTCGAGCTGTTCCCGGGGCTGGCCGACGTGGCGATCACCCACTCGTGGGGTGGACCGCTGGGCGTGGCCCGGGACTGGCACGCATCGGTCGGCTTCGACGTAGCCACGGGCCAGGGCTGGGCCGGCGGCTACGTCGGCGACGGGGTCTCGACCACCAATCTGGCCGGCCGCACGCTGGCCGATCTGATCACCGGCCGCACCTCGCCGCTCACCGGGCTGCCGTGGGTCGGGCACCGATCGCCGTCGTGGGAGCCGGAGCCACTGCGCTGGCTCGGCGCCAATGCTGCGTTGCGGGCGATGCAGTGGGCCGATGCGGCGGAAAGCCGCCACGGCCGGGCCTCGCGGGCCGCCTGGGCGGTTGAGAAGGTCCTCGGCCGCTGAGGTCCGCGTTCAGGCCGTGACCGGCACCGATGCCGGCGCGCTGTAGCGCAGGCCGTCCATCAGCAGCGCGACGAGGCGACGGGCCTGCTCGGTCGAGGCGCTGAGGTCACTGCCCAGGCAGATACCGCTCATCGCCCGGACCAGATCGGTCGCCTCCACGTCGGCCCGAACCAGCCCGGCCGCGGAGGCGGCGGCCAGCAGCTGGCCGGCGGCGGTGCGGATCCGCTGGTGGGCGTAGGCGAACAGCTCGGAGGACCCGTCGCCGCTGGCCACCGCCGACTTCAATGCCTGGGCCATGCCCCGCTTGGCCGCCACGTGGGCGACGAAGCGCTGCATCCATTCGGCCAAAGCCTCGTCCGGCGCCCGCTCGGCCAACAAGGTGTCGGCGGCGTCGCACAGTCGCTCCAGCTCGCTGCGGTATACCGCCTCGATCAGCACGGCCCGGGTCGGGAAGTGGCGGTAGAGGGTGCCGATGCCTACGCCGGCCTCGGCCGCGATGTCCTCAAGCGATGCCTCTACGCCCTGGGTGGTGAAGGCGGCCGTCGCCGCGGCCACCAAAGAATCGCGGTTGCGACGGGCGTCGGCGCGAAGCGGACGGCTGTCCTTGTCCACGACCCACCTCCAGCAACGACTTGACCAACCGGAGGAACCCTCCGTATGGTTAAACGGAGACCGCCTCCGCCGGTCGTTCCATCATCTCGCACGAGGACGCCGAGTGCCAGCTTCCACCCTCTCCGAACGTCGTGATCGCCCGGCTACGGCCACCGGCGCGCGCGACTCCTCCTACGCCCGGTTGCGGGCCACCCCGCGCCGCCTGCTGCAGCACCCGTCGGCCGCTCTGATCACGATCCTGATCTGCCAGCTGATGGTCGTGCTCGACGCAACCATCGTGAACGTGGCGCTGCCCGACATCCAGCACGCGCTCGGCTTCACCCCGACCAATCTGTCCTGGGTGGTCAACGCCTACACGCTGACCTTCGGCGGGCTGTTGCTGCTCGGTGCGCGCATGGGCGACATCCTCGGCCGGCGCCGGGTGCTCATCGCCGGTGTCGTGCTGTTCACCGTCGCCTCCCTGGCCGGGGGCGTGGCCGGCAACGGCCCGCTGCTGCTGGCCGCCCGCGCGGTGCAGGGCATCGGCGGGGCGCTGGCCTCACCGTCGGCCCTGGCTCTGCTCATGACCGCCTTTCCGGCCGGCCGCGAGCGCCTGCGCGCCGTCGGGCTGTACACCGCCGTCTCCGTCGGCGGCGCCGCGCTCGGCCTGATCGCCGGCGGCGTGCTGGTCGAGTGGCTGTCGTGGCGCTGGGTGTTCTTCGTGAACCTGCCGATCGGCATCGCGCTGGTCGTCCTGGCCCGCATCGTCCTGCCCGAGACCCCCCGTCAGCGCGGGCGCTTCGATGTCACCGGCGCCCTCACCTCCACCGCCGGCATGGTGGCGTTGGTGTTCGGGTTCGTGCACGCGGCCAGCGACGGCTGGGCCGACCCGACCACGCTGGCCTCCTTCGTCGTGGGCGTGGTCCTGCTCACGGCGTTCGTCGCCACCGAACTGCGCGCACCGTCGCCGATCACCCCGCTGCGGCTGTTCACCGACCGCACGCGGGCGGGGTCCTACCTGGCTCGGCTGCTGCTGGTGGCCGGCATGTTCGGGATGTTCTTCTTCCTCACCCAGTTCCTGCAGGATGTGCTCGGCTACAGCCCGCTGCTCACGGGGCTGGCCTTCCTGCCGCTTCCGGTGACGGTGTTCACCGCGTCGCAGCTGGCGGCCCGGGTGCTGATCGAGAAGTTCGGTGGGCGGCGGTTGATGATCGGCGGGGTCGCCCTGTCGACCACCGCCCTGCTGAGCCTCACCCAGCTGTCGGAGAGCAGCAGCTACCTGCAGCTGCTGGCCGGGCTGCTTCTGTTCGGACTGGGTAACGGGCTGGCCTTCGTGCCGCTCACCGCGGCCAGCCTCGAAGGGGTCGAGCCGCGCGACGCCGGGGCCGCGTCCGGTCTGGTCAACGTGATGCAGCAGGTGGGCGGATCACTCGGTCTCGCCGTCCTGGTGACCGTCTTCGGTGCGGCCCAGCGGCACGCCCCGCGGGTGTCCGGATCCGACGCCCTGGCCCAGGCGCACTCGACCTTCGTCTACGGCGCCGACCGGGCCTTCGCGGTGGCCGCGGCGATGCTCGCCCTGTCGCTGCTGCTGATCGTGTTCGCGATGCGGCCGAGCCGTCCGGCCGCAGGCGACGAGACTCAGCTCAGCGACGCGGGCCGCCTCGGCGACGACATTCAGCCCGACCTGGAGCCGGCGGCCAGCTGACCGCAGGCGCCGTCGATCTCACGGCCGCGGGTGTCGCGCACGGTGACCGGCACACCCGCGGCCTCGAGGTTGCGCACGAACTCCTGCTCGACCCGGCGCGGGGAGGCGTCCCAGGCGCTGCCCGGCGTCGGGTTCAGCGGGATCAGGTTCACGTGGGCGTTGCGATCGGCCAGCAGCCGCCCGAGGTGGCGCGCCCGCTCGGGCTGGTCGTTGACGTCGCGGATCATGGCGTATTCGATCGAGTACCGACGCCCGGTGCGCTCGGCGTAGGCATCGGCCGCGGCGAGCACTTCGGCCACCTTCCATCGGGTGTTGACCGGGACCAGGGTGTCGCGCAGCTCGTCGTCCGGCGCGTGCAGGGACACGGCCAGCGTGACGTTGAGCCCCTCCTCGGCCAGGCGGCGCAGAGCCGGCACCAATCCCACCGTGGACACCGTGACCGAACGCTGGGACAGGCCGAGGCCGGCCGGACTCGGATCCACCAGCCGCCGAACGGCACCAATAACTCGGGTGTAGTTGGCCAGTGGCTCGCCCATCCCCATGAAGACCACGTTCGACAGCCGCCCCGGCCCACCGGGCAGGTCGCCGGATGCGGTCGTCGCCGCGGCGGCCACCGCCTGCTCGACGATCTCGGCCGTCGACAGGTTGCGGTTGAGGCCCCCCTGGCCGGTGGCGCAGAACGGGCAGGCCATGCCGCAGCCGGCCTGGCTGGAGATACAGACCGTGACCCGCTCCGAGCGGACGACCCGTCCCTCGGCCACCACCGCCGGGTACCGCATCAGCACGCTCTCCACCAATGTGGCGTCGAACAGCCGCCACAGCGTCTTGCGGGTCGTGCCGGTATCGGTTTCGACGTGGCGGACCTCGGACAGCAGGTCCGGAAGCAGGGCCTGGCCCAGGTGCGGGCGCAACGAGGCCGGCAGGTCGGTCATCGCGGCGGGGTCGCGGGTCAGCCGGCCGAAGTACTGGCGGGAGAGCTGGTCGGCCCGGAAGGCGGGCAGGCCCAGGTCGACCACCGCGGCCCGGCGGGCGTCGCTGTCCAGATCGGCCAGGTGCCGGGGTGGTCGCCGGGCTCGTGACGGAGCGTCGAAGACGAGCGGCAGGGCAGTCATGGCGCCGTCCAGTGTCCCACGCCGAGGACGAGCGTCACCGGGGCCGCGAGCGTCCTAGCCCAGTCGGTCGCGCCCGGAGGGCTCGGCCCAGCTGGACGCGTCCGGTCCGGCCGGCACGATTGCGCTGGGATTGATGGCCGGATGGGTTGCGTAGTAGTGCCGCTTGATGCGGTCGACGTCGACCGTGTCCCGGAACCCCGGGATCTGCAAGAGGTCGCGGGCGTACGCCGGCCCAGAGCACCGGCAGCTCGCTCAGCTTCTGCCGGTTGCACTTGAAGTGGTCGTGGTAGACCGCGTCGAAGCGCACCAGCGTGGTGAACAGCCGCACGTCGGCCTCGGTCACCTGGTCGCCGACCAGGTAGCGGTGTTCGGCCCGGCACATCGGCCTTGGCGACGTTGCGGAACTCCGTGGACAGATCCAGGCTCAGCTGCGGGTAGTCGTTGATGACGATGGAGCGCGTCCGGCGGTCCCACAGCGTGGGCACGGTGTAGCACCCGTCGAAGTCGGGGTCGTCCGCGAGGTACAGCTCCGACCGGAACCGGGCGCCACTGACAGGGTCCCGACCGTCCGGCGACAGCGTGAACCGCCAGCCCTGCTCCTCGCGGATAGGATCGACGACGGTCATCGAGACCACGTCCTCCAAGCCGAGTAGGCGGCGAACGGTCACCGAGCGGTGGGTCCATGGGCAGGCCAGCGACACGATGAGGTGGTAGCGCCCGGCCTAGTCCGGGAACCGGGAGGAGCCGTCGGCCCGCACCCGCTCGGTGAATCGGTTGGGCTGGCGCACGAACGCGCCCGCGGTAGGGGTCTCGGCGGTGAACTGCGCGGTCATGTCCTCCAGCATGGGCGGCCGACCGCTCACACCGGAGCAAGCGCGGACAGCACCAGGTAGGCGACCGCGGCGCAGGGCAGCAGCGAGTCCAGCCGGTCCATCAGCCCGCCGTGACCGGGCAGCACGCGCCCCATGTCCTTGAGCCCAAGGTCACGTTTGATCATGCTCTCGCCGAGGTCCCCCAGGGTGGCGGTGACCGCGATGGCCGCGCCCAGGAGCACGCCAGGCCACCACGCCCGGTGGAACAGCAGCGTGCTGAACAGCGCGCCGGCCACCGCGCAGGCCAGGAGGGAGCCGGCGAAGCCCTCCCACGACTTCTTCGGCGACACCGTCGGCGCCATCGGGTGCCGGCCGAAGAAGACGCCGCTGGTGTAACCACCCACATCGGAGCAGACCACCAGGACGATGAAGGTGATCACGCGCCCGGCTCCGTCGGAGGGATGCACCAGCAGGACGGCGAAGCCACCGAGCAGAGGCAGGTAGAGGGCGATCAGGACCGCGCTGGACACGTCGCGCAGGTAGCCGACCGCAGGGTCGGCCACCCGCCACACCGCGAGTCCGACCACGGTGAGCAGAAAGCCGCCGACCAGGCCGTTGGCCCCCTGGAACCAGGCGGCGAGGTCCATGGCCAGACCACCGACCAGCAGGGGCACGAGGGGTGGCCGGGCCTCCACGGTGCCGATCGCCCGGGTCAGCTCCCACGTGCCGTAGGCCATCGCCACGGCGACCAGAACGACGAAGCTGGGCCGATAGACCCACAGCGAGGCCAGCACGGCGGCGCCGAGAACGACGCCCACGCCGATCGCCGCGCCGAGATTGCGTCCGGCCCGCGACGGGCGCGACGGCCCGGTCGGTGCCACCGGCGCCGCCGGTGCGGTCGGCGCCGTCGGTGCGGTCGGCGCATCGGCCAGCAGGGCGTCCAGAGCGGTGACGGAAATGAGGGGATCGGTCGGAGCGTCGGCCGACGGGCCGCGTGGTGGGCTGCCGGCCGCTGCACTTCCGGGCGGTGCACTTCTGGCGAGCTTCTCGTGCCGCCCCGGTGCCACCGTGGCCGACTCGGGGACCGGCACGGCCGCCACCGATGCCGGAGCGGTTCCGTCGACCGGGTCAGCGTCGGAGGAGTCAGCGTCGTCGGGCGCGCTGTGTCTGCCCACCCGTCCTCAGACCTCGAGCAGTTCGGTCTCTTTGTTCTTCACCAGCTCGTCGACAGAGGCGGTGTAACGCCCGGTGACCCGGTCGAGCTCACCTTCGGCCCGGCGGCCGTCGTCCTCGCCGACCTCGCCGTCGCGGGCCAACTTGTCCAGGGCCTCCTTGGCCTGCCGCCGCACGGCGCGAATGGACACCTTGGCGTCCTCGCCCTTGCCGCGGGCGTTGCGGGCCATTTCCCGGCGTCGCTCCTCGGTCAGCTGCGGAAAGATCACCCGGATGATCGTGCCGTCGTTGGTCGGGTTCACACCGAGGTCGCTGTCGCGGATGCTCTTCTCCAGCGCGCCCAGCTGCGAGGCGTCGTAGGGCTTGATGATGGCCATGCGGGCCTCGGGGATGGACACTGATGCCAGCTGGGGCAACGGCGTCTGGGCGCCGTAGTAGTCGATGGTGAGCCGGGCGAAGGCGTTAGGGGTGGCCCGCCCGGTGCGGATGCCGGCCAGCTCGTCGCGAGCCACCTGCACCGCCTTCTCCATGCGCTCTTCCGCGTTGAAGAGGGTCTCGTCGATCACCGCGTTCATTCCTTCCGGTCTATCAATTCGCGTCATCGGTTCGCGGGGCCGGAGCAGAGCTACGGCGTTCGGTCTGTGCGTCGGACGGTGGTCAGCTCGTGTCACCGACCCGGGTGCCGATCTTCTCGCCGCGCACGACGCGGCCGATGTTGCCCGCAGCCAGGTCGAACACGATGATCGGCATGCCGTTGTCGCGACACAGGCTGAACGCGGTGGCGTCGGCGACCTTCAGGCCACGGCGCAGGACCTCGTCGTAGCTGATCGTGTCGAACCGCACGGCATCCGGGTGCCGGCGCGGGTCGGCGTCGTACGCCCCGTCCACGCCGTTCTTGCCCATGAGCAGCACCTCGCAGGAGATCTCCAGGGCGCGCTGGGCGGCCGCGGTGTCGGTGGAGAAGTACGGCATGCCGACGCCGGCTCCGAAGATCACCACCCGGCCCTTCTCGAGGTGACGCTCCGCCCGTCGCGGGATGTAGGGCTCGGCGACCTGGCCCATGGCGATCGCGGTCTGGACCCGGGTGGGAATGCCCCGCTTCTCGAGGAAGTCCTGCAGGGCCAGGCAGTTCATCACCGTGCCAAGCATTGCCATGTAGTCGGCCCGGTCGCGCTCCATCCCCCGCACCGACAGCTCGGCGCCGCGGAAGTAGTTGCCGCCACCGATCACCACGGCCACCTGGGTGCCGGACAGGACCACGTCGGCGATCTCGGCGGCCAGTCGCTCGACCACCGCCGGGTCCACGCCGACCGAGCCGCCGCCGAAGATCTCCCCCGACAGCTTGAGCATCACCCGCCGATACTGCCCGGGCGGCACGAGCGCCGACGGGGTCGGGGACGCGATGTCCGGTCCGGTGTCCATCGGCGGCTCCTCGTGCGGCGGGGTGAGTCGACCGTCGCCGGTCGGTGTGATCCTGCCCTATGACCGACCGGCGGCGGTCGAGCTCAGGCCTGCCCGACCTCGAAGTGGACGAAGCCGGTGAGGGTCACGCCGGCGTCGTCCAGCAGCGCCTTGACCGTCTTCTTGTTGTCCTGCACCGCGGCCTGCTCGAGCAGCACGTTGTCCTTGAAGAAGCTGTTGACGCTGCCCTCGACGATCCTGGGCAGCGCGGCCGCGGGCTTGCCACCCTCGACCGCCTTGGCCTCGGCCACGCGGCGCTCGGAGTCGATCACCTCGGCCGGGACCTCCTGGCGGGTCAGGTAGGCCGCGCGCATGGCCGCGACCTGCATGGCCGCGCCTCGCGCCGCGGTGGCATCCGAACCGGTGAACGCCACGAGGACTCCGACCTGGGCGGGGAGGTCGGCCGCCTTCTTGTGCAGATAGCTGGTCACCGCGCCGCCGGCGGGCGGGTGGAGCTTGGCCGCGCGACGCAGCTCGAGCTTCTCACCGATGACCGCAGCCAGGGCCGTGACGTCGTCTTCGACCGAGTTGCCGCTGGACAGGGTGTGGCCGAGCAGCGCGTCGATGTCCTCGGCCGGCGATGCGGCGAACGCCTCGACGATCGTCGTGGCGAGCTGCTGGAACTGCCCGTTCTTGGCCACGTAATCGGTCTCGCAGGCCAGCTCGATCATCGCGTTGTCGGCCGCGGCGATGAGGCCGTTCGAGGTGGTGCGCTCGGCGCCCCGCTTGGTCGCCTTGGCCGCCCCCTTGACCCGCAGGATCTCGATCGCCTTGTCGAAGTCACCGTCGGCGTCGGTCAGAGCCTTCTTGCTGTCCATCATCCCGGCGCCGGTGGCGTCGCGGAGTTTCTTCACGTCTGCGGCGGAGATCGCCATGGGGCTACCTGTCCTTGTCTGGTCGTTGCTCGGAAAGTATGTGGCGACAATCCCTGGGTGGCCATCGGCCGCGGCTGTCTTCGCACCGATGGTCACCCGGACCCGTCTGGCCGGTGTCTGTTGGCCGGACGATCACTCGCCGTCGCACTCGGGAAAGCGCCGCTGAACAGCTGGGGCTGCGTAGCCGATGGCGACGCGCCGTCGAGATGCGCCGCCGACACTCGGATGCGGACCGATCGCCGAACCGGGCCTAACCCGGTGGCGCTCGGTGCCTCACCCCGGGACCGGCGTCCCGGTGCAGGCGCCGTCCGGGGTGAGGCGGCGGCGAGCGGTCAGACCGTCTTGTTCGGGTCTGCCGTCGCGCTGGGCTGGGGCTGGGCGGCGTCGATGGCCTCGGCCAGTTCACCGGCGTCACTGCCGGACACGATGCCCACGGGCATGTCCGCGCGGGTCTGCACGGAGGAGGTCGACTGCTGCTCGCCGGCCACCGTGAGCAGGTCGCGCTCCCAGTCCGGCAGCGGCTCGTCGGTGCCCACGCGGCCCGGCTCCGGCTTGAGGTCCTCGCGCCCGGCGTTGGCCGCACCGGCGGCGCGAGCCATCAGACCCTCGGCCACGGCATCGGCGATCACCCGGGTGAGCAGCGCGGCGCTGCGGATGGCGTCGTCGTTGCCCGGGATCTTGTAGTCGACCTCGTCCGGGTCGCAGTTGGTGTCGAGGATGGCGATGACCGGGATGTTGAGCTTGCGAGCCTCGCCGACCGCGATGTGCTCCTTCTTGGTGTCGACGACCCACACCGCGCTGGGGACCCGGGCCATCTCGCGGATGCCGCCGAGGGTGCGCTCCAGCTTGATCTTCTCGCGGGTCATCAGGAGCTGTTCCTTCTTGGTGCGGGTGCCTTCCCACCCACCCTCCTCCAGCGCCTCGAGCTCCTTCAGCCGCTGCAGCCGGGTGTGCACGGTGGTGAAGTTGGTCAGCATGCCGCCGAGCCAGCGGTGGTTCACGTAGGGCATGCCGACCCGGGTGGCCTGGTCGGCGATGGCCTGCTGAGCCTGCTTCTTGGTGCCGACGAACAGCACGCTGCCGCCGTGGCTGACCGTTTCCTTGACGAACTCGTAAGCCTTGTCGACGTAGGACAGCGTCTGCTGCAGGTCGATGATGTAGATACCGTTGCGCTCGGTGAAGATGAATCTCTTCATCTTGGGGTTCCAGCGTCTGGTCTGGTGTCCGAAGTGGACGCCGGAATCCAGCATCTCTCGCATGGTGACGACGGCCATGTGCCGGTCGCTCCTCAGTGACTCGCGCGCCGCAGCGGCGTCACCGCGCTTCGGCGGTGCCGTCACCGGCGGCGCTGTTCTCGGTTGTCGCGGTGCGCCGGGTGGCGTACCGCCCTGGCGCCCGGTGTCGCGACCCGAAGCCGCCGCCGGCATCTCTGCCGACGGACCGAGGTGGGCCGCCGATCCGGCGTTTGCACCTGACGGTGCGCCGGACGGACACGCGAAGTCGGCCCGCCGGAGCGGGCCGCTGGGTGGTGCACATGGGACGGTGGTTCCGATGCTGCTGCCGGGCGGGACCGCCGCAGCTATTGGAGTCTACGCGGACGCCGCCCGGGCCGCCCAACTCGCTCCGGGCCCAGGCGGGAGGAGCGGACGAACGGCGTCGGACGGGGCCCAGCGCCAGGGATCCGTTGCCGGGGTTCAAGCCCGGGCGTCTCCGTACGGCGGCACGACGACGAGGCGCTCACGCCGGTAACGCCGCCCGAAGCGGTGAGTGCGTTCCGTGCGGGCGATGGGAAGGCCGACCGAGGCATCCAGTTCAGCCAGGACGACGGCGGTGCGCGGTGCTTGCATGATTCCTCCGGTGGTGGCGGCTGACGGGCGTTGGCCCGCTGCACACCCGAGGTTGCGCCGATGAGGGCCGCGCCGGCATCGGGAGAACTCCCGAGGTCTTGTGTCCCAGCTACTCCCTGTTCAGGGACGATCCCTAGTACACGGCCAGGCATGCACAGGGGGGCCAGGCCATCCACATCCTGGACGTCACGCGCGCACTGGATCGCTCGTGCACGCACAGTCGTCCCATGTCGCGAATCCGGTGGGTGGCCGCGGTCGCCGTCCTGGTGGTGACCTGCACGCTGGCGCCCGGCCCGAGCGGTGCCATCTCGTTGTCTGCCGCGATGAGCCGGTCGCCGAGGTGGACGTTGCCCGCGCCGTCGGTCGGGCTGGGGACGATGTATCGGTCGCCGGTGGACCAGCTTCGGGTGCTGAGACCGTTTCAACCTCCGCGCACCCAATACGGGCCGGGGCACCGCGGCGTGGACCTCGCCCTCGCCGCGGGCGGGTTGGTCCGGGCGGCGGCGACCGGAGTGGTGTCCTTCGCCGGTCCGGTCGCCGGGCGCGGTGTCGTGGTCGTGCTGCATCCCGACGGCATTCGCACCGAGTACGAACCGGTTGCCGCCGCGGTGCAACGCGGAGCCGCGGTGGCCGCCGGGCAAACGATAGGGACGCTTCGAGGTTTGCATGCGGGCTGCGCGGGTCCGTGCCTGCATTGGGGTGCCCGCCGCGGCGAGGTCTACATCGATCCCCTGGGACTCCTGCGCCCGCTGGGGCCGGTCCGGCTGCTGCCGTGGCGATGAGGCGACCGTGGATGGCCGCCGGCGGTCGCGCTGACGGTAGACGTCGAGCCGGGCTGTGCGTGGTGATCAGGCGCGAGGGTGTGCCTGGTTGTAGGTCGACCGCAGCCGCTCGACCGAGACGTGGGTGTAGATCTGCGTCGTCGCCAGGGATGCGTGTCCGAGCAGTTCCTGCACGGCGCGCAGGTCTGCGCCGCCCTCGAGCAGGTGGGTGGCCGCACTGTGACGCAATCCGTGCGGCCCGATGTCGGGCGCCGACGCCAGCTGCGCCGTGCGCCGGTGCACTATGCGGCGTACCTCCCGCTGGTCGAGCCTTGCGCCGCGCGCACCGAGCAGCAGGGCCGCGCCGCTCGCCTCGGTGGCCAGTCCAGGCCGCCCGTCCTCCAACCAGGCCTCGACGGCCCGGTCGGCCGGCAGCCCGAACGGAACCGTGCGTTCCTTGCGGCCCTTCCCCAGCACGCGCACCACGCGCCGGTGTCGATCAAGGTGACCCACGTCCAGCGCGACCAGCTCAGCGACCCGGATCCCGGTGCCGTACAGCAGTTCGACGACCACCTGGTCGCGGCGACCAAGCGGCTCGCTCTCCCTCGATCGGGGACCCGCCGGTTCCAGAAGCGCCGCGGCTTGTTCCACGTCGAGCACCGCCGGCAGGCTGCGGTGGGCTCGCGAGGTGGCCAGTAGGGCGCCGGGGTCGTGCTCGGCGAGTCCCTCGCGCTGCGCCCACGCGGTGAAGGTCCGCGCCGCGGCCGCCCGCCGGGCCAGGCTGGCGCGCGCCGATCCTGACGTGCGCATCCGGGCCAACCAGCTGCGCAGCACGGGCAGGCCCAGCTCGTCGGGGGTGCTGGCCCCTAGGCGCGCGGCGTGCACTAGCAGCTCGAGAACGTCGCGGCGGTAGGCCCGCACCGTGTGCGGGGACCGGTCCCGCTCGAGGCTCAGATACCGAACGAATCGTTCGGCTGCGTCAACCAGAGCGGTGGGCAGGTCCTCCGCCGCGCCGACCTCGCTGCTCGACGGCCGCCGACTCGCCTCGACCCGTCGTTGACGGGTAGGTCCGACTGCCATGCGCCGACGGTGCGCCCGGCGGCAACCGTTGGCAAGGCGCCACGCGCCCAGCACGGCGTTCCCTTCGACGCCCTGGACAGCCGGCACTCGTTGGCGCCCTTAAGCGGTCGCCGGCCCGTCATCACCAATCCGTCTGCGTCAGCCAGCGCCACCTCCTCGCATCAATCGGTGTCCTTCGCGACCGGACTCCACCAGCCCGGCCAACTGCAGCACCGGCAGTGTGCGGATCACCTCCACTGCGGTCCGGCCGCTGGCCCGGCACAATCCCTCAACGTCGATCCAGCGGCGGGCCGGGAAGCCGTCGAGCACCGACCGCGCTACCGGGTCCAACTCGTCGTAGGGTCTCGGACCGCCTGCCGACAGATTGGGCAGCGGTACGGGCTGCGTACCGGGTGCACCGATGAGGCGGGCTGGTTCAACGCCACCTCCCACGACGGCGAGGACGTCCCCGGCTCCGGTGACGAGCTGCGCCGGCTCCCCGGAGCGGCGCAGGAGGTCGTGACAACCGACGGACATGGCCGACGTGACCGGTCCCGGCACTGCGAGCACCAGACGACCGAGCGTCGCCGCATGCGCCGCGGTGTTGAGCGCTCCCGAGCGGCGGGCGGCCTCGACGACGACCGTGGCCGCCGACAGTGCGGCGATCAGACGGTTCCGGCTCAAGAATCGGTGCCGCTGAGGCGCAGAGCCCGGCGGGCTCTCGCTGACCAGCAGTCCCTGGGCGGCCACATCCTCGAACAGCCGGGCGTGGGCCGGTGGGTACGGACGATCGAGCCCGCCGGCCGACACGAGCACCGTCGGACCGTCAGCGGCCAGCGCCGCTCGGTGGGCAGCGGCGTCGATGCCGAATGCGCCGCCGGAGACGACCGCTCGGCCCGAACCGGCCACGCCGTAGGCGACTTCGGTGGCCACCTGCTCGCCGTAGGCGGTGGCGGCTCGGGCGCCGACCACGGCCACGCCGGTCGCTCCGAGCTCGTCCAGGCCGGCGGGGCCGCGGATCCACAATGCCAGTGGCACAGTTGGCTCGCCGCCGTACCGGGCGGCCCGCTCGCCGGCGCGCCAGGCGGCAATCCGAGCGGTCTGCGCCCGGTACAGCGGGGCGAACGCGAAGTGCGGCCAGTCCGGCGATTCGGGCGTGACCAAGCGCACGTCGTGACGGGCACCGGCCTCGAGGTCGGCTTCGCCGTCAGCCGTCCGGCGGGCCTCGGTCGCTGCGGCGACGTCGTTCGGCGCCTGGCCCGCCCGGATGGCTGCAGCAGCGGCTACTGGCCCACGCTCAACCACGAAGGCAGCGACGGCGAGGTCGCCGGGCTCGGCCACACGACTGAGGTACGCGCGCGCCGACAAGACGTCGACCTGCGGTTCCTGGCGGCTGTCCGTCGGTCGGCGCCCCGTGATCGGCGCGGGCCTGGAAACGGGGTGGTCGGGCGGTCGGGGACACTCGGCGGTGCGCGGCCCGACGGCCGAGCCCGGCCCTCCGGCCGAGCTCGGCCCTCCGGCGGAGCTCGGCCCCGC
>JBDUAD010000164.1:0-3110 GCA_040004775.1 bacterium
CGCCTGACTGCTTCGCCTGACTGCTTCGCCTGACTGCTTCGCCTGACTGCTTCGACAAGGAGGCCGACCTGTGGTCACCCCTGAGCGGCGCCTGTCCGTGCCGGGTCCCCTGCCGCCCGACGGACTGCGCATAGTCGCCCTCGGCGGGATCGGCGAGATCGGTCGCAACATGGCCGTCTTCGAGTACGCGCCACGCCCCGGGGCGCCCAGCCGCCTGCTCGTCGTGGACTGCGGGATGTTGCTGGGCAAGACCAACGCGCCCGGCGTGGACATCACGCTGCCCGACTGGTCCTACATCGCCGACCGTTTCGACGACATCGACGCGGTGGTGCTCACCCACGGCCACGAGGATCACATCGGCGCGCTGCCGTACCTGCTGCGGGAGCGAGCCGACGTCGCGTTGATCGGCTCGCGACTGACGCTGGCTCTGATCAGCGCCAAGCTCGACCAGCACCGCATCCGCCCGAACCTGCGCCAGGTCCGCGAGGGTGACCGCTTCGACGTCGGCCCGTGGAACCTGCAGTTCTACGCGGTCAACCACTCGATCCCGGACGCGCTGGCCGTAGCCATCCGCACCGACCGCCACACCGTTCTGCACACCGGCGACTTCAAGATGGACCAAACGCCGCTCGACGGCCGACTCACCGACCTGCCCGGCTTCTCCCGGCTGGGTGACGAAGGCGTCGACCTGCTGATGGCCGACTCGACCAACGCCGAGGTCCCCGGCTTCATCCCCAGCGAGCGCGACGTCGGCCGGGTGGTCCAGGACGTCATCGTCAAGGCTCACGGACGGGTGATCGTCGCCTGCTTCGCCTCGCACGTCCACCGCGTGCAGCAGGTGCTCGACGCCGCGCAGGAGTCCGGGCGCCACGTCGCTCTGGTCGGCCGGTCCATGGTCCGCAACATGGGCATCGCCCGCGACCTCGGCCTGCTGCGAGTCCCCGACGGGCTGCTGGTCGAGTTGCGCGATGCCGAGGCCATGCCGTCGCGACGGGTGCTGTTCGTCTGCACGGGCTCCCAGGGCGAGCCGCTGTCTGCGCTCTCGCGGATGGCCAACCGCGAGCATCAGACCATCCGGGTAGACCCCGACGACACGATCCTGCTGGCCTCCTCGCTCATCCCGGGCAACGAGAGCGCGGTGTTCCGCATCATCGATCTGCTGTCCCGGCTGGGCGCGACCGTGGTGCACAAATCCACCGCGCTCGTGCACGTGTCCGGCCACGCACCAGCCGGGGAGCTGCGCTATCTGCTGAACGCGGTTCGACCCCGCAACCTCATGCCGGTGCACGGCGAGTGGCGTCATCTGCGCGCGCACGCCGCCATCGCCGCGTCCACCGGTCTGGCCGAGGACCGCACCATGCTGGCCGAGAACGGCGTGGTGGTGGACCTGGTCGGCGGCCGGGCCACCATCAGCGGAGCCATACCCGTGGGTAACGTCTTCGTCGATGGCCTCGCAGTGGGCGACATCGGTGACGCCGCGCTGAAGGACCGCCGCATCCTCGGCGACGAGGGCTTCCTGTCGATCCTGGTCGCGGTCGACTTCCACGCCGGCAAGGTCATATTCGGCCCGGAGATCACCGCCCGCGGGTTCAGCGACGACCCGGAGGGTCTGGACCCGATCCGCGCCGAACTGATCGCCGTGGTCGAGCAGTCCGTGGCCGCCGGCGTGCGCGACGCCGAGGCGCTGGCCCACACCGTGCGCCGCACGGTCGGGCGCTGGGTGGACCAGAAGTACCGGCGGCGGCCGATGCTGCTGCCGATGGTGGTCGAGGTCTGAGCCGTTGATGACTCGCCCATTGTCATCGATCTGGTGCGTCCCTGGTCTGGTGCAGGCTGCAGCCATGGAGCGGCTGGTGCTCGCGTGACGTTGCTCGGCGTGAACTTCACGCCCTCTTATCCGCCCGAGCGCCTGGCCTCGGTGGCCCGTGCCGCCGACGCGGCCGGACTGGACGAACTGTGGCTGTGGGAGGACTGCTTCGCCGAGAGCGGCATCGCCACAGCCACCGCCGCCCTAGCCGTCACCGAGCGCATCGGAGTCGGTATCGGCCTGCTGCCGGTGCCGCTGCGCAACGTCGCGCTCACCGCCATGGAGATCGCCACGATCGAGCGGATGTTCCCGGGCCGCTTGCGTCCGGGAATCGGCCACGGCGTGCAGAGCTGGATGGGGCAGGTCGGTGCCCGGGTCGAGTCGCCGCTGACCCTGCTGCGCGAGTACGCCGAGGCCCTGCGGCACCTGCTCGACGGCGAGCGGGTCACGGTGTCGGGTCGCTATGTGCAGCTCGACGACGTGGTCCTGGACTGGCCACCGGGCGGACCGGTTGCGCTGCACGCCGGCGGAGTGAAGGACCGCACCATCCGCCTCTGCGGCGAGGTGGCCGACGGCACCATCCTGGTCGGCGGTCTCACTCCCGAGGCGGTCCACGACGCCCGTTCCATGGTCGACGCCGCCGCGGCCGACCGCGGTCGGGCCGCGCCACACCGGCTGACCGTGTTCTGCGACGCGCCGTTCGCCCAGCCGAGCGTCGACGTCATCGCCGATCTGGTCGGCAGTTACGCCGGGGCCGGCGCGGACGCGGTGATCGTCACACCGGCCGCAGGGGAGGACGACCTCGAGCGCTTCGTGGCCTTCGTCGCCGGCCAGGTCCGCG
Organism: bacterium; assembly: GCA_040004775.1. GTDB lineage: Bacteria > Actinomycetota > Actinomycetes > Mycobacteriales > Jatrophihabitantaceae > JALZBL01. Next base: position 2,649 of record JBDUAD010000164.1, read on the forward strand.
CGGCACTGGACGGCAGCTGAGCTGAACGTGTCGAACGGCCGATTGCGCAGCCGGCCGTCGGCCGAGGGTGAATCGCTGGGCGCGCCCTGGCCCGCCGGCCCGCGGCCGGGGGCCTCCTCCTCGTGCCCGAACGACCGCGCCCGGATCGGCTGGTCGTCCACTTCCACGGCGCCGGCGGTACCGCGGCGTCCGGACTGGCGTTGTGGCAGGGGGCGGCAACGGCGTACGGGCTGGTGGTTCTCCTGCCGCAGTCCGCCGGCCGCACGTGGGACCTCATCCTGCGGGCACCAGGCCCGGACGTCGCGGCGACCGACGCGCGTCTGGGCGAGGTGTTCGGGACCTACCGCCCGACCCGGATAGCGTTCGCCGGCTTTTTCGACGGGGCCACCTACGCACTGGCTCTCGGTCTGGCCAACGGCGATCTCGTCGACGGCGGGCACACGGTGACGCCCGAGCTCGGCG
>JBDUAD010000092.1:0-10208 GCA_040004775.1 bacterium
ACTGGCGCTCGCTCGGCGCGCGCAGCTGACCCAGGGCCGTCCGCGCCGGACGACGGGCCGGCTGTGAGGATGTCCGGCATGGAGATCCGGTGAGCGCACATCGAGTCGCGCTGGTGCGCCGGCCGTCGTCACGACTGGCCGAAGGCGTGACCACTCACATCGAAGCGACCGCGGTGGACGTCGCCCGGGCGCAGGCCCAGTGGCAGTCCTACGTCGGCGCCCTCGACGATGCCGGCTGGGCGGTCACGGAGGTCGAGCCGGCCGAGGACTGCCCGGACAGCGTCTTCGTCGAGGACACCGCGGTTCTGTTTGGTCCGCTGGCGGTGCTGACTCATCCGGGTGCGGCAGTCCGACGCCCGGAGGTTGAGGGCACCGCGGCCGTGCTGCGCCGGCTGGGCTACCGCACGTGCGCCATCGAGGCACCGGGCCATCTGGATGGCGGCGACGTCCTGAAGACCGACGGGCGGATCTACGTCGGACGCGGGGGACGGACCGACGCCGCCGGCGTGGCCCAACTACGGAGCGTGCTCGCGGCCGCCGGACATCCGGTCACTGCTGTCCCGCTGACCAAGGCGTTGCACCTCAAGTCCGCGGTCACCGCCTTGCCAGACGGCACGGTGATCGGTTGGTCACCGGTGGTGGATGACCCGGCGTTCTTTCCGCTGTACCGGTCGATGCCCGAGGAACCGGGTGCCCATGTCGTCGACCTCGGCAGCGGACGGCTTCTCGTCTCGGCCGCCGCTCCGGCGTCGGCGGAACTCCTGGCCGACGTCGGCTATGAACCGGTTCTGGTGGACATCAGCGAGTTCGAGAAACTGGAGGGTTGCGTGACCTGCCTGTCGATCCGGGTGCGGCACCCGGCCGATTGAGTCACGGGCGCTCCTTGCCGCCGGCCAACGCGCGTCAGCGCACGCCGCGCGTGCGGAACTGAATGCTGATGCGCGGGCCCACCGGGCGAGCGGTCTTCGGGATGGCGTGTTCCCACGTGCGTTGGCAGCTACCGCCCATGACGACGAGGTCGCCGTGCCCGAGGTCATGCCGTAGCGCAGTGGTTGTGCGCCCCCGCGGCCGCAGGGTCAGCGACCGTGGTGCCCCGACCGAGACGATCGCGACCATCGTGTCCTCGGTCTGGCTGCGGCCGCTGCGGTCGCCGTGCCAGGCCACGCTGTCACGCCCGTCGCGATAGAGACACAGACCGGCGGTGGCGAACGGTTCTCCCAGTTCAGCTGCGTAGTGCGCGTCGAGCGCGGCCTTGGCCTGCGCCAGCACGGGGTCGGGCAGCTGCTCACCCTCGTCGTAGAAGCTGAGCAACCGAGGCACCGCCACCGTGCGGTCGTACATCACCCTTTCCTCGGCTCGCCAGGGGACGACAGCCAGGAGGCGGGCGAACAGGTCGTCGGCCGCGCCCATCCAGCCGGGCCGCGTGTCGAGCCAGGCGCCGTCGGTCAACTCGGTGCGTCGGACGGTGTCACCCAAGTGACCGGGCCCGGGCGGCTCGGCCGCGTCCCACAGCGAGGTCTGAAGCCCTCGGCACGGCATTGTCACCGTCATACGGGAATACTAGCTCGTGCAGGTACACATGTTCGAGCATCACCACCGGCCGTCGGTGGGCGATGTCGCGTGGTGTAGCCGCCAGAATTAGGCTTAGACAGTGCGCGATGGCATTCGTTCAGGCCCGGCACAGAAGCGGGCAAGACCTTGACCGAAAGCAGTGAGGTCACGCTGCGGCGACTCAGGGCCGGTGATCGGGTCGAAGCCCGGGCGACGTTCGAGATGATGTCCGAGGTCTTCCGTGAAGGCAGCGAGCCGCTGGCCGACGACTACATCGACGCGCTCCTCACCCGCGACTCGTTCTGGGTGGTCACCGCCTTCAACGGATCGGACGTCGTCGGAGGGCTGACCGCGCACACCCTGCCGATGACCCGATCACCGTCGTCGGAGGTGTTCATCTACGACGTAGCGGTCCGCCCCGATCACCAGCGGCGGGGTATCGGGAGCCGACTGGTCAGCGAGTTGCGCCAAGCTGCGAACGCCGCCGGTATCGAGGAGGTCTTCGTCCCGGCCGACGACGAGGACGAGGACGCGCGGTCCTTTTACGCGGCGCAGGCCGGCGAGCCGTCAGCGGTCGCCATGTTCACCTTCGGCGCGCCGCCCGAGTGATCCCGCGAACGCGGCAATTCAGCCGTCGGCGCGCGGGACCACGCCACGAAACGCGGCCGTGGCGCACTAACTTGAGCGTCCGCACCGGTGCGTCCAATCCGGCAACCGCGTCGTCCAACGCGCGCTTGTAGTCGTCGTACTGCGCGGGGAACCGGACGGCGCGGTGCACGTGCCAGGATCGGCCGGTGACCGCCTCGGTGATCGCGCGAGCGGTCGGCGCCGCGCACGGCGCTCGGGTGCTGTTCAGCGGTCTCGACCTGACCGTTGCCGAGGGCGACGTAATCGGTCTGGTCGGCGCGAACGGCGCCGGCAAGTCGACGTTGCTGCGTCAGCTGGCCGGCCTGGAGCCCCCGGCCGAAGGCTCTGTATCTCTGGTGCCGGCCACGGCCACCGTGGGTTACCTGGCCCAGGAGCACGAACGACGTCTCGGAGAGACGGTGCGCACCTTCCTTCATCGCCGCACCGGCGTGGCCGACGCGACCGCGGCCATGGAGTCGGCCGCGGACGCGCTGGCCCATCCGTCGGCGGGCTCCGACGATCGCTACACCGCCGCGCTGGAACGTTGGCTGACCCTCGGCGGGGCTGACGTGGACGATCGGATCCCCGCCGTGTTGGCCGATGTCGGCCTGCAGCGCGACCCCGACACGGCGATGACCGCACTGTCCGGCGGACAGGCCGCTCGGGCGGCGCTGGCCGCGCTGCTGCTGAGTCGCTACGACGTCTTCCTGCTCGACGAGCCGACCAACGACCTCGATCTCGACGGGCTGCAGCGTCTGGAACGGTTCGTGCGCGAGTTGCGGGTGGGCGTGGTGCTCGTCAGCCACGACCGCGAGTTCCTCGCCCGGACCGTCACATCGGTACTCGAGTTGGATCTGGCTCAGCAGCAGATCCGTTCCTACGGTGGCGGGTACGACGCCTACCTGGCCGAACGCGAGGTCGCCCAGCAGCGGGCGCGGGCCGAGTACGAGGCCTACGCAGAGCGCCGCGGCGATCTCGGCGACCGGGCCCGGAGGCAACGGGATTGGATGAGCAAGGGCGTGCGCAACGCACGGCGTAAGGCAACCGACGGCGACAAGATCGGGCGCAACGTCCGCATCGACTCCTCGGAGAAGCAGGCGGCCAAGGCCCGGCAGACCGAGCGGCTGATCGAGCGCCTGGAGGTGGTCGAGGAACCGCGCAAGGAGTGGCAGCTGCGCCTGGAGATCGCGGCCGCCCCTCGGTCCGGCGCGGTGGTGGCCGTGCTCGATCAGGCGGTGGTGCGGCGCGGGAGCTTCGTGCTGGGCCCGGTCAGCGCGCAGGTGGACTGGGCGGATCGCGTCGCGATCACCGGCGCCAACGGATCGGGCAAGACCACCCTGCTGGCGGCGATGCTCGGCCGGCTGGCCCTCGACTCCGGTCGCGCACAGCTCGGCCCCGGTGTCGTCGTCGGCGAGGTTGACCAGGCCCGCGGGCAGTTCACCGGACCCGACGCGGTGCTCGACGTCTTTGCCCGCCTCGTGCCGGATCTACAGACCGCGCCGCTGCGGACCCTGTTGGCCAAGTTCGGGCTGCGCTCTGATCACGTGGACCGTGCCGCCGCGTCGTTGTCGCCCGGCGAACGTACCCGGGCCGGCCTGGCCCTGTTGCAGGCCCGCGGCATCAACCTGCTCGTGCTGGACGAGCCCACCAATCACCTGGACCTGCCGGCAATCGAGCAGCTCGAGAGCGCGCTCGAGTACTACCCGGGGACCTTGCTCCTGGTCAGCCACGACCGCCGCCTGCTGGAAGCCACCCGCACGACGCGTGAATGGTCGATCGACGGCGGCCGGTTGCACGAGCACTGATCCGCCGGGAGCCCGACAGGGCCGACGGGCCGAGCAGGAGCGGGACCCGGCTGCGCAGTCCTCGCCGGCGCTCATCGCAGTCCCAGCAGCCGCACAGGCTTCGGGCCGACCCTTGGGCCCATGAGCGAAAACGACCACTCCCCGAACCGGCCGGCCGACGCCGCCAACCCGTGGCAGCACCGCGAGGAGCCCGCCCGCAGCGCTCCCGTCGAGCCTCCCGCGGTCTTCCATCACCCGCAGGACGCCCAACCGGACGGTCCCGCCGGGTCGCCGCCACTAGCTCAGCCGGCCCAACCGCACCCGGCCGGACCGTGGTTCGGCCCGACGGCCACTCAGCCGGCCTACCAGCCGCCCGCCTTCGATGCGCCGCGCTACGACCACGGTCAGTCCGGTGCGGCCGCCGGGACTTTGGACGGTTCCGCGCCGAACGCCACCGCAACCATGCCGCCGGTCGACCCGGCCAACGTCGGCTCGGACCCGACCCGGCGGCCCGGCCGGGCGAGAGCCTCGCTGGTGTCCGTCGCCGTCCTGGCCGCACTCGTCGGCGGAGGTGCCGGCGCGGCCACGGTCGCGATCACCGACGACTCCTCGACCAGCTCTTCGGCCAGCTCCCTGTCCGTCACCGACAAGGCCGCGGCGAGCTCGGCCGTCACCAACGGAACGGTGGCCGCGGCCGCCGTCAAGATCACGCCGAGCGTCGTCACCATTCAAGTCACCGGCTCCTCTGAGTCCGGCACCGGCTCCGGCGTCATCCTGCGCTCCGACGGCTACATCCTCACCAACGACCACGTGGTGTCGGTTGCCGCCAGCGGTGGTTCGATCACCGTGCAGACGTCCGACGGACGCACGGCCAAGGCCACCATCGTCGGGCGGGACACCACGGACGACCTGGCCGTCATCAAGACCACCGGCCTGACCAACCTGACGCCGGCCACCTTCGCCTCCTCGAAGAACCTGCAGGTCGGCCAGACCGTCGTCGCCGTGGGCGCGCCGCTCGGTCTCAGCGACACGGTCACCTCGGGCATCGTCAGCGCCACCGCACGCACGGTGCGCTCCGGAGACACCGACCAGGCCGTCTTCGCCGCGGTCCAGACCGACGCGGCGATCAACCCGGGCAACTCCGGCGGTGCGCTCACCGACCTGAACGGCAACCTGGTGGGGATCAATGCGGCGATCGCCACGGCCAACTCCAGCGGAGTGACGGTGCCCGGGCAGACGCAGCAGTCGGGCAGCATCGGCATCGGCTTCGCCATCCCGTCCGACGAGGCCCGGCGGGTGGCCGACGAATTGATCAAGACGGGTAAGGCGTCCCACGCCCTGCTCGGGGTCCAGGTCCGGTCCACCGCCCAGTCCCAGTCCGGCTCCAGCACGTCGACGCAGTCCGGCGCGGTGATCGGCAACGTGACCGCTGGTGGAGCGGCGGCCAAGGCCGGTCTCAAGAGCGGGGACGTCGTCACCAGCGTCGACGGCCGCAGCATCCACGACGGAGATGACCTGATCGCCGCCATCCGAGCCCACGCGGTGGGCGACTCCGTCACCATCGGCTACACGCGCGACGGTTCCACCCACAGCGTCAAGGCCACCCTCGCCTCGGACTGACCAGCTGCGGCCCGACAAGTGGGGGTCAGCTCGTCGAAGAGCCGGTCAAACTCCGAGAGCGCCCCGCCGGCCCAGGAGGAACGCCCGCTCGGTCTCGTTGCGCACTAGCGTGATCGCCTCGTCGTAGGCCGCCGCAGCGTGATCAAGACGGCCGAGCCGAGCCAGCAGATCGGCCCGGGTGGCCGGCAACAGGTGGTAGCCGGGCAGCTCGAGGTCGGCCAGTGCCTCGAGCGCCGCCGCGGGGCCGTGTACCTCGGCCACGGCGACGGCGCGGTTCAGCGCGACGATGGGCGTCGGGAGCAGTAGAAGCTGCTGGTCGTACAGCGCCAGCACCTGCGTCCAGTCGCTCGCGGCCCCGTCGGTGTGGACGGCGTTGATCGCCGCTTGGAGCTGGTAAGGGCCCGGCCGGCCACGCCGCAGGCACCGCCGCACCAGCTCATGGCCTTCGGTAATCAACCGACGGTCCCAGAGCGAGCGATCCTGATCGGCGAGCAGCACCAGCTCTCCAGCTGGGCCGACCCGTGCCGGCCGCCGCGCCTCGGTCAGCAGCAGCAGCGCCAGCAGCCCCAAGACCTCCGGCTCGTCGGGCATCAGCGCGGCCAGCTCGCGGGTCAGCCGGATGGCCTCGGCGCACAGATCGGTGCGGATGAGCCCGCCGCTGGTGGCGGTGTAGCCCTCGTTGAACATCAGGTAGAGCACGGTGAGGACCGGCGGCAGCCGGTCGGGCAACTCTGCGGGTGCCGGTACCCGGTAGGGGATGGCGGCGTCGCGGATCTTTTTCTTGGCCCGCACGATCCGCTGGGCGATGGTCGCCTCTGGGACGAGGTACGCCCGCGCGATTTCCGGTACTTCCAGACCGCCGAGCAGTCGAAGGGTCAGGGCCGTCTGCGCGAGTGGTGCCAGCGCCGGGTGGCAGCACGTGAAGATCAGCCGCAGTTGGTCGTCCTTCACCGGTCCCACCTCCTGCGGGATGTCGCTCTGGTACAGCATCAACGCCTCGGCGTGGCGGGCCTCGCGGGTCGATTCCCGACGCAGCCGGTCGATGGCCCGGTTGCGGGCGGTGGTGACGATCCACGCGCCGGGGTTCGGTGGGAGGGCCTCCCACTTCTCGAGGGCCACCGCGAACGCGTCCTGAACCGCCTCCTCGGCGAGCCCGATGTCGCCGAGGAGGCGGGTGAGCGTGGCCACGCAGCGGCCGTACTCCGCGCGGTAAACGCTCACCAGTTCCACGTCAGGTCCCTGTTGGGTCAGGCTTCGGGCTCGTCCTCGAACGGCCGGACCTCGACCGGGCCTCTGCAGGCGGCCGAGCACTTCTCGGCCCAGGCCAACGCCTCGTCCAGATCGGCGCACCGGATCACCCAGAAGCCGCCGAGCTGTTCCTTCGTCTCGGCGAAGGGTCCGTCGGTCATCGTCGTGGAGCCGCTCTCGACGCGGACGACCGTGGCGCTGCCGGGCGGCTGCAGGCCCCCGGCGAAGACCCAGACGCCGGCGGCGCGCAGCTCCTCGTTCACGGCGTCGACCTGCGCGAACAGGGTCTGCATCTCCTCCGCCGACGGCATCGGTTCGCCCTCGACGCTGTGCACGGCGAGCAGGTATTGCTTCATGACAGTTCCTCTCGTTGAGTAGTGGCGAGTGGTGTGTGTCTTACGGCAGAGGTCAGGCCGCCAGGCGACGGGAGATGGCGGGGATCACGATTGCCGCGGCGACGAGGTGGGTGGTCATTAGCAGGGCCTTGGTGCTCGGGCTGGCGTCGGCGATCACGTCCGGAATCAGCGACAGAGCGGTGAGCACCAGAGTCGTCCGCACGAACGTGCTCTGCGGGTGCCGGGCCCGGCGGGCCAGGACCGCGGCGATGGCCAGGCCGACGAGGGAGAACACGGCGGTCAGCATGCCGAAGCCGAGTACCGGGATCGGTTCGCCGCCCATGTCGAGGCTGATTCCGGCGGCGGACCCGGCGGCCGCGACGGCTGTCGTGGCGACGCTGGCGACGGCGGCGGCGAGCACACCGATCGCGCCCAGTGAACCGGTGCGGCCAGGGGCGGTGCGGCCAGGGGCGGTGCGGCCAGGGGCGGTGCGGCCAGGGGCGGTGCGGCCAGGGGCGGTGAGCGTGGCGGTCATGATGCCCTCCGAGGGGGTTGTGGCGACCGGCTCCGGGCCGATCCCTCACCAGGGCTACGAACTGCATCCGCCCCAATCGACACGTCCAGGCAGAAATCTTTCTGGGCGCAGGATGTCTATGTCCGGCGGCGGTTTCGATGGTGGGGCAGAGGCACCCAGGCGGGTGCGGGGAGAAGGGTTGGGGCAATGAAGTATCTGACACTGGTTTACGGCAACGAGGAGATCTGGAGCAGCCTCGGGCCTGACGTCACGACGTTGGTCGCGGAAGTGGACGCCTTCAATCGATCACTGCGCGAGTCCGGCGAGCTGGTCGACGTGCAGGGCCTCGGCGAGCGGCCCAAGGCGGTTCACGCCGGCGCGTCCCCGGTACTGACCGACGGCCCATATCTCGAAGCCAAGGAACACATCGGGAGCTACTTCGTGCTCGACGTCGCCACCGACGAACGGGCGCAGGAGATCGCGCGGTCCTGCCCGGGGCTGCGCTACGGCACGCGTGGCGGGCTGGAGCTATGGCCGCTGATGCCGACCGGCGATGTAGCCGCGGGACCGGCCAGCTCCACGACGTAGCCCAGGGTCGCCCCGTCGCGCTCGGCGCGGATCCCGGGCCACCGGCGGGCGATCATGGAGGCCACCGCCCGGTTCTCCGCCGCGGTGATCAGCATCAACCGTCGGGCACCGGCGAGCGCGGCATCGGCCGCGGCGGGCGCGCAGCAGCGCGGTGCCAACGCCACGGCCCTGCTCCGCGTCGCTCACCACCGCGGACAGCTCGGCCAGACCGGACTCCGTGGGGAGGACCCGGGCCCAGGACGCGTGACCGAGCAGCCGGCCGTCACGGCGGGCCAGCCAGGCGCCGCCGGCCGAGCCACCGGCCAGCAGGGCGGTGACCATCGCCGGCTTCGGACGCGGGCCGATGCCAGCCAGGAACCGGAGGTAGGACGAGCGCGGCGACAGGCCGGTCAGCAGCTCGGTGAGGTCGCCGGCGTCGCTTTGGTTTTCCGGCCGCACGTCCAGGCGGTCCCCGGACGTGGAGTTTTGATCCCGCCGGTGGCATCCGGTTACGGCACCGTCGTCGACCGCCACGACCGTCGACCGCTGAGTCTGCGTCATGGACGCAGCTGGCTGCAGTTCTCCAGGTCTGTCAACAAGACCTAGCACTGGCCCGTGACTACCCCCGCGCAGGGTCCGACCGCTCTGGACTGGTCGACCGACAACTGCACGATCGCGCGGGCCTTGAGCGTGCTCGGGGAGAAGTGGACCTTCCACGTCTTGCGGGAGGTGTTCCAGGGCATCCGTCGATTCGACGACACGAACATGCACCCTAGGGGACGACCCGGCATGGCTGTGCCCTGCACCACCGCGTCCGCCGAGGCGGTGAGCGCGGCCGATTCGACCCCACTGGAATTCGCCGTGATGGCCTTCGTGAGCCCGAGCGAAGGCGAGTCCGACCTCCATCAGACCGCACTTGCGGCGCGCCTCGGGGTCGACCGGAACACCACAAGCCTGCTGGTCGGAAGCCTGGAGTTGAAGGGGCTCATTACTCGACGAGTCAGCGACACCGATCGCCGGGCGCGGCTCGTTCGGCTCACGCCGCGCGGCGAGCAGCTCTTCGCCCAGCTCCATCCGAAGGGAATGGAGCTCCAGTGGCAGGTCCTCGACGTGCTGGCTCCGGCGGAGCGCGACCTGCTCCTCGACCTCCTCGTGCGGGTCATCGAAGTCAACCCCGGCTTGGCGCGACCGGGGGCAGGACGCCGCAAGCGTGGCGCCAACGGAGCGACCGGGTAAGAAATGCCAGGCGGCAAACCAGGAGAACGAGAAAAGGAAACCGTGATGCAGACCATGGAGATCCGAGCCACACCCGCGCCGGTCGAGATCGGCCCGGCCCGAACCGCAGTAGTCGTGATCGACATGCAGAACGCCTTCGGCTCCCCGGGCGGCATGTTCGACAAGGTCGGGATGGACATCGGCGGCATCCAGGCCGCGGTCGCGCGACCCGAGCGGCAGTCGAGGCTGCCCGCCGAGCCGGAATCAAGATCGTCTACCTGAAAGCGGGCTACCTGCCCGACCTGTCCGACACCGGCGCCGAGGACTCGCCGCACGGCCAGGGCCTTCGTAAACTCGGCATCGCCGACGGCGTGCTGACCCGCGGCACGTGGGGCAGCGACATCCTCGACGAACTCGCCCCGGGCGAGGACGACACAGTCCGCTACAAGACCCGATACAGCGGGTTCTACCACACCGAGCTCGACGAGCTCCTGCAGCGCTCAGGGATCAAATACCTGATCGTGACCGGCTGCACGACGAGCGTCTGCGTCGAGTCCACCATCCGCGAAGCGTTCTACCGCGACTACCACTGCGTGGTCCTCGAAGACTGCACAGCCGAACCCACGGGCGCCGGCCTCAGCCGAAGCAACCATGATGCGACGATCATGCTCGTCGAGCGCGTCTTCGGATCAGTGTCCACATCGACCGACTTCATCCACGCACTCCAGCCGGCCGAAGCGACCGCGC
>JBDUAD010000165.1:0-3035 GCA_040004775.1 bacterium
TGCCCAAACTGGTGCCCAAACTGGTGCCCAAACTGGTGCCCAGCATGCGGGTCCGCCGGGTGCGAGAGCCGCGCCGGACCGTCGTCAGTGACCGGAGGCGACGTCGGCGAAGCGTCAGTGGCCGGTGAAGGTCGGTGGCTGCTTGGCCACGAAGGCTTGCACCGCGTCGACGTGGTCCTGGGTCTGGCCGCTGGCCGCCTGGAGCTCGGCCTCTCGGGCCAGCGCCTCGGGCAGGGTGGCCGCGGCCGCGTAGTGCAAGGCCTGCTTGATGTGCGCGTAGGCCGCGGTCGGGCCGGCGGCCAGCCGGGTAGCCAGGTTCTGCGCCTCGGTCAATAGTTCGGCCTCCGGCACCACGGCGTTGACCAGTCCCATCTCCAAGGCCGCCGCGGCCGACACCGGCTCGGCCAGCAGCGCCAGCGCAGTGGCCCGGGCCGAGCCGATCAGCCGCGGCAACGTCCACGACGCCCCGCCGTCCAGGCTCAGACCGACGCCAGCGAAGGCCAACAGGAATGCGGCGGAGTCGGCGGCAATTCGGAAGTCACACGCGAAGGTGAACGACGCTCCGGCGCCGGCCGCCATGCCGTTCACCGCGGCGATCACCGGCTTGGGCATCGTGGCCAGGGTCAGCGTGATCGGGTTGTAGTGCTCGCTCACCGTCGACAGTGGCGAGGGGTCGCCGGCCTCCAGTAGGGCGACGTGCTCGCGCAGGTCCTGGCCGACGCAGAAGCCGCGACCGGTGCCGGTCAAGACGACGGCCCGCACGGTGTCGTCGGCGGCCAGGCGATTCAACTGCTCGAGCAGCGCCGTCTTGAGCGAGAGGCTCAGCGCGTTCATGCTCTCCGGCCGATTCAGCCGGACGGTCACCACCGCGCCGTCCTGCTTGACAACCAGTTCGTCGCTCATCCGTGCTCCTCGTCCACCTCGGGCTGGTCCGGGCGGCCGGGTCGTCAACGGTGCCGCCGACGCGCGCCGACATCGTCGCCCGACCTCAGGTTTCGTCCCGCTCGCGCGATGCGGGACAATGGTGGCAGAGGATGCGTCCGCCGCCGCCGTGGGGCGGGCGCACTTCCCCGCCGGTCCCGGGCCAGCGCGCCGGTCACCGGAACGACGAGGACACAGTGCGGTCGCCACGACCGCCGACGAGGAGGCAGATATGGCGGCCATGAAGCCGCGCACGGGTGACGGTCCGCTCGAAGTCACCAAGGAGGGTCGCGGCCTGGTCATGCGCGTTCCCCTGGAGGGCGGCGGGCGCCTGGTCGTCGAGTTGACCCCGGACGAGGCATCGGCGCTGGGAGACGCTCTGCACGCCGCCGTCAGCTAGCCCGCGGGCAGCCCAGGTTGCCCGTCATCCCACCCGTCGTTCGGCCCCGGCCGCCCCGCTGTCCGCGGGAGTCGCCGGGGCCGAGCTGTGTCATCGAAGGGGTCTCTCCGGCGTAGTGACAACGCTGGTTCGCTGACGCTCAGAGCAGTGACCGGTACAGCTCGACGGTCCGGGCGGCGATCGCATCCCAGCCGAAGTCCTGCACCGCTCGGGTCCGCCCGGCGTCGCCCATGGCTCGGGCCCGGGCCGGGTCGGCGCAGAGCGCGTTGATCGCCGCGGCCAGGCCGTGCTCCAGGTCGGCCGGCGCCTCCGGCGAGTACGGGACCAGCACGCCGGTCAGGCCGTCAACGACGACCTCCGGGATCCCGCCCACCGCGCTGGCCACCACCGCGGTACCGCAGGCCATGGCCTCCAGGTTGACGATGCCGAGCGGTTCGTAGACCGAGGGGCAGGCGAACACGGTCGCCGCGCTCAGCAGGGCGACGACCTTGTCCCGCGGAAGCATCTCGCGCACCCACAGCACGCCGCCCCGCGACTGCGCCAGACCGGCTACGGCAGCCTCGGTCTCGGCGCCGATCTCCGGCGTGTCCGGCGCACCGGCGCAGAGAACCAGCTGGATGTCCGGCGCGAACTGCTCGGCCGCCGCCAATAGGTGGATGACGCCTTTCTGTCGGGTGATCCGCCCGACGAAGACGACCGACGGCCGGGACGGGTCCACGCCGAACTCCTCGAGAACGGCGGGGTCGTAGCGCGGCTGGTACAGCGTGGTGTCGATGCCGTTGTAGATGACGTGGACCCGGGCCGGGTCGAGGAACGGGTACGCGGCGAGGATCTCCGGCACCATGCCGCGGCTGACCGCGATGACCGCGTCGGCGTTGCGGTAGCCCTCTCGTTCGGCCCACGAGGACACCCGGTAGCCCCCGCCGAGCTGCTCCGCCTTCCACGGCCGGCTCGGTTCCAGCGAGTGGGCCGACAGCACATGCGGCACCCCGTGCAGCAGTGAACCGAGCGTGCCGGCGGCGTTGGCGTACCAGGTGTGCGAGTGCAGCAAATCGACGTCGGCCAGTCCGGCGGCGATCTCGACGTCGGTACCCAAGGTCTGCAGCGCGGCGTTGGCCGAGCCGAGCGCGGACGGGGTGGCGTAGGCGGTGACGCCGGGTTCCTGCCGCGGCGCTCCGAAGCAGTGAACGTCGACGTCGATGAGCCGGCGCAGTTCGCGGGCCAGGAACTCGACGTGGACGCCGGCGCCGCCGTAGACCTCCGGCGGGTACTCGCGGGTGAGCAGGCCCACTCTCATGGCTGGACAATAACGGCGGGTATCAAAGGCGGGGACGCCGTCGGCCCACCACCGGCTTCCGGCGACGGTGGTGGCGGCTAGGGTGCGCAACATGGCGTCTGAGCCGCGTGTTCTCGGGATCGTGCTCGCCGGCGGCGAAGGTAAGCGGCTGTGGCCGCTGACCGCCGATCGGGCCAAGCCGGCCGTGCCGTTCGGCGGCAACTACCGCCTGGTGGACTTCGTCCTGTCCAACCTGGTTAACGCCGGCTACCTGCGCATCTGCGTGCTCACCCAGTACAAGTCGCACTCGTTGGACCGTCACATCACCCAGACCTGGCGTATGTCCACCGTGCTCGGCAACTACGTCACCCCGGTTCCGGCCCAGCAGCGTCTCGGCCCGCGCTGGTACACCGGCAGCGCGGACGCGATCCTGCAGTC
>JBDUAD010000019.1:0-31844 GCA_040004775.1 bacterium
CGGCGCTTCCCCCCGTGAGCGCCGGGACCTTTCATGTCCGGAGCCGGTCGGCGTGCGGCGGACCCGGCCCGATGCGGTTGAACGAGTGGCGGACCGAGCCTAAGCAGTTCGCGGCTGGCGGATCCGCCGGTGGGCGCTACTGGATTCGAACCAGTGACCGCTCGGGTGTAAACCGAGTGCTCTTCCGCTGAGCTAAGCGCCCGTCGGGCGAGAAGCAGATGTTACCGAGTGAGGACCGCGACGCCGTCCGATCGCCCGCGACGAACTACCGGTCTACCGTTCGCCCTGTGATCGCATCTACCACCCAGAACGAGGTCGGCTCCGCGGCGGCGAAGACCGATTCGAGCCCTGAAGGTGATACCTGGGACGTCGTGGTCATCGGCGGCGGGCCGCCCGGGGAGAACGCCGCCCAGTACGCGATCGAGGGCAGTGATCGCACCGCGGTGATCGTCGAGTCCGAACTCCTGGGCGGGGAGTGCTCGTTCTGGGCCTGCATGCCGAGCAAGGCGATGCTGCGTCCGGTCGAGCTGCTGCGAGCGGCGGCGACCGTTCCCGGGATCGAGCAGTTCGCGTCCGGACGCATCGACGCCGCCGCGGTCCTGGCCCGCCGTGACAAGATCATCGCCAACCGGGACGACACCTCGCAGGTCGACTGGGCAACCTCGGTGTCCATCGACGTCATCCGCGGTCAAGGACGTCTCGACGGTCCGCGGCGGGTCGTCGTGGAATCGGCAGACGGCAGCCAGCGGGTGATCACCGCGCGGCAGGCCGTGGTGCTGGCCACGGGTACGACCGCGTCGGTGCCACCGGTGCCCGGCCTGCGTGAGGCCCGGCCCTGGATCTCCCGGGACGCGACCAACGTCGAGGAAATACCGGACCGGGTCATCGTGATCGGCGGCGGCGTGGTGGCCTGCGAGGCCTCCACCTGGTTGAGCGGCCTCGGTAGCCAGGTGACGATCATCGAGCGGGGTGAGCGCCTGCTGGGGATGGACGAGCCGTTCGCCGGCGAGCTCGTCGCCGACGCGTTCGCCAAGCACGGCGTCACGGTGCGATCGGCAGCGCACCTGTCCTCGGTCTCGCGTCCGGATGCCCGTGACACCGGCTACGGCCGCCCGCACGGAGGCCCGGTCGAGGTCGAGGTGGACGGCGAGACCCTCGTGGCCGACGAGATCCTGGTCGCCGCCGGCCGCACGCCGACCAGCTCCATGATCGGGCTCGACACCGTGGGACTGGCCGACTCGGCCGGACACTACGTCGACGTCGATGACCACCTGACGGTGACGGGCGTGGACGACGCGGAGCCGTGGCTCTACGCCGTCGGGGACCTCAACGGCCGTGCTCTGTTGACCCACATGGGCAAGTACCAGGCCAGAATCTGCGGCGCGGTCATCGCCGCCCGGGCCGAGGGTCGTCCGCTGGACGGGCCGGACTACACCGATGTGGCCGACCACGACCGGGTGCCCCAGGTGACCTTCACCGATCCGCAGGTCGCCTCGGTCGGGCTGACCGAGAGCAAGGCCCGGGAGGCCGGTATCGACGTGGCCACGGTGGAGCACGATCTGGCCGCGCTGGCCGGGTCCAGCGTCACCTCCGACGACTACGTCGGCCGGGCCAAGCTGGTGATCGACCGCGCGGCCGGCGTCGTCGTCGGCGCGACGTTCGTCGGCCCAGAGATCGGCGAACTGCTGCACTCGGCCACCGTGGCCGTCGTGGGCCGGGTGCCGTTGTCCACGCTGTGGCACGCCGTGCCGTCGTACCCCACGGTCAGCGAGGCGTGGCTCCGTCTGCTCGAGGGCTATCGCCGCCAGCAATAGCCGCCACGTGCGCCGCGCGTCGTCGGGCTACCGGCACACGGCTGCGGGCGGCGACGCTGAGGCCGTCGTGCCACCGGCCAGCTGTCGCTCGTGGCCGGGCTGCTGTGCCGCCAGCCAGCCCCGACCTTCATGCTCAAGGCGTGCTGTGCTCCTCAAGATCGCCGCAGCGCGTGCCGCCGCGGCCGGTGCCGCAGCACTAAGGCGGCGAATTTCCGGGAGCGGAATAAGCCGCCGTCCCGTAGGCTTTCGAAGGCAGTCCACCGAGTGACTGCCCGGGTGGTCATTTCCCCGGGGTCCTGAAACTCCGGCCAATCGAGCCGGGATACGGCAAACACCGATTAAGCCGCTCCTGCGCGCCGGTCCGTCTCGGACCACGGCGCCAGGGTCGGTCGCACCTGGAAGGAGATCCTTGTGAACAAGGACGATTACGGCCCCTGGGACGACTAGTCCCCCATGATCGGGACGATCAGTCCCCTGATTGACGAAACGGCCCTCGCGCTTCGGCGCGGGGGCCGTTTGTCGTCGGCCCGTCGCCGTCGACAGTTCACGGGAGTCCTTGGCAATTTTCGGCAGTGCTCGGCAGTGCTCGGCAGTGCTCGGCAGTTCTCGGCAGTCTTGGCCGTTCCGTTGGAGCGTTGTGTTCGGTCGTCGTCGGTGGGGGGCGGCAAGCCCGCTGCGTAGCCTCGACGGGTGCTCCGGGTGCTGCGCCAACCGCGATACCTGGCCTTGGCCGCGGGGATGCTGGTGGTCGCGGCGGTGTGCGTCCTGGCCGGCACGTGGCAGATCCACCGGTTCGTGCAGAAGCACGACGCCAATGGTGAGCTGCGGGCCAACGCTCGCCTGGCGCCGACGGATGTGTCGACGGTGCTGGCGTCGACCACGGCGCCCGACCGGACCCGCAGCGGCGATGCGGTCCGGTACCGCCGGGTCACCGCGCGCGGCGATTACGACCCAACCGGTCAAGTGCTGGTCCGCGCCCAGACCGTGGCCGGCTCGGTCGGGTACCTGGTGCTGACCCCGCTGCGGACGTCCGGGCCGACGTTGCTGGTCGTCCGTGGCTTCGTGGCCGCCGACGGCGACCGCACGCCGACGGTCCCCTCACCGCCGTCCGGTGTCGTCGAGGTGAGCGGCCGCGTGCAACCCAGCGACACCGTCGACGACCGGTTCGGCCGTGAGCCGGCCGGCCAGGTCCACGCGGTCAACGGCGTCCAGGCCGCCGCCCGGCTCGGGCGGCCGGTCTACGACGGCTATGTGGAACTGGCCGGCGGCGCGCCCGGAACGCAGGGCCTGACCGTGATCCCCGCGCCGGACCTGTCGAACCCGGCCGGCGGCGCGGTCGAGCCGCAGCACGTGGCCTATGTCGCCCAGTGGTACCTCTTCGCCGTGCTGGCCCTGGCCGCGCCGCTGGTGATGGCCCGCGCCGAGCTGCGGCGCCAGGACGACCCGTTGGAGGCGCCCGTGCAGGCATGGGACGAACCCGCGCCCGCGCCGCCCGAGGACGAGGCCGAACGGATCCGCACGGCCAAGCTGGCCGAGCGCTACGGAGGCCGTCGCTGACGTCGGCCGCTACACCACGCCGTCGCTGACGCCGTGGTCCGGCAGTGATCGAGGCGAACGAGACAGCTGCGGTGGGCTAAAGCGCGGCGTGCGGTCCGACCGGCGTCGCGCCGAGCGCGGCTATGGCGTCGCGCCAGGCCTGCGGATCGCGACCCTGACCCGGGCCGTTGACCTCGGTGAAGCGAACGATGCCGTCGACGTCGACCAGGAAGGTGCCGCGGTAGGCGAACCCGCCCTCGTCGTTGAACACGCCGTAGCGCTGGGCGACCTCGCCGTGCGGCCAGAAGTCCGACAACAGCGGAAAGCCGAATCTCTCGCGCTCGTCGAACACCTTGTGGGCGTACGGGGTGTCGCAGCTGACGGTCACCGTGACGACCCCCTCGCCGGCGAAGACCGACTTCTCATCGCGGATCGCGCACAGCTCACCGGTGCAGATGCCGGTGAACGCGAACGGATAGAAGACCACCAGAACCGCCCGGCGTCCGCGCTGCTCGTACAGCGTGAACTCCTCGTTGTTCTGATCCTTCAAGGTGAAGTCCGGAGCCGGCTGGCCGACCTCGATCGTCATCGGTGAACCTGGAGTTGCACTGCCGTCGTCCTATCGCTTGTCTGGGCGCGCGCGGCGCGCCACCAGTCGGGTTCCGGTCCAGTCGGCGCCGATCGCCGCCATCGAGGTCTGGGACAGTCCGGCGACCGGCGCGGCCTCGGCGATGTCGGACGGCTCGACGTAGCCCTCGCGTCCACGCTTCGGGGTGAGTAGCCAGATCACGCCGTCGTCGGCCAGCGCGGCAATCGCGTCGACCAGGGTGTCGACCAGGTCGCCGTCAGTTTCGCGGAACCACAGCAGCACGACCTCAACGACCTCGTCGGAGTCCTCTCCGACCAGGTCCTCGCCCAGGAAACTCTCGATCGCCACGGACACCGTCTCGTCGGCGTCTTCGTCGAACCCGCGTTCCTGCACCACCATGCCGGGCGTGATGCCCAACCGGGTGCACAGCTCGGCGCCTTCGGGCGGCTGCCCTGCCGCCGTACTCGGACTCACCGCCGGTACCGCCCCTCTCCGATTCGCTCGCGTGACGCATTCAGCCGCGGCGTCGGGTCACCGGAGTGGCGACCTCGTGTTCTGGGCCGAACACGCCTAGTCCACCACAGCGGCGCGAGGACGAGTAACGGTGGTCGACGACTGACGCGGCCGGCCGGCCCAGGCCTGGCCGGCCGCCGGGGCGTTCGTGACGTTCGCCACGCGAGGTGGACACTGGAGCGGTGACGACCGACCGATTCAGCATCATCACCGACGGCCTGCCCACGCAGCTGCCGGACATAGATCCCGACGAAACCCGAGAATGGATCGAGTCCCTCGATGCGGCGATCGACGCCGACGGCCGCCAGCGGGCGCGCTACCTCATCCTGAAGCTGCTCGAGCGCGCCCGGGAGCGCCAGGTCGGCGTACCGGCGCTGCGCAGCACCGACTACATCAACACCATCCCGCCCGAGCGCGAGCCGTGGTTCCCCGGCGACGAGGACATCGAGCGGCGCATCCGCGCCTACATCCGCTGGAACGCCGCGATCATGGTGTCGCGGGCCAACAAGCGGGTCGGCGTGGGTGGGCACATCGCGTCCTACGCCAGTGCCGCGTCGCTGTACGAGGTCGGTTTCAATCACTTCTTCCGCGGCAAGGACGTGTCCAGCGGCACGGGTGACCAGGTCTACTTCCAGGGCCACGCCGCGCCGGGCATCTACGCGCGTGCGTTCCTCGAGGGCCGGCTGACCGAGACCCAGCTCGACGGGTTCCGCCAGGAGAAGTCCATGGCGCCGAACGGGCTGTCGTCGTATCCCCACCCGCGTCTGATGCCGGACTTCTGGGAGTTCCCCACCGTGTCGATGGGTCTGGGTCCCATTGCCGCGATCTACCAGGCTCGCTTCAACCGTTACCTGCAGGCCCGAGGCATCACCAACACGTCCGCCTCGCACGTATGGGCGTTTCTCGGCGACGGCGAGATGGATGAGGTCGAGTCCCTCGGGGCCATCGGCGTGGCCGCCCGCGAGGAGCTCGACAACCTGACCTTCGTGGTCAACTGCAACCTGCAGCGCCTGGACGGTCCGGTGCGTGGCAACGGCAAGATCATCCAGGAGTTGGAGACCTACTTCCGCGGCGCCGGCTGGAACGTCATCAAGGTGATCTGGGGACGGGACTGGGACCCGCTGCTGGCCCGCGACGCCAACGGCGTGTTGGTCAATCGCATGAACACCACGCCGGACGGGCAGTTCCAGACCTACACCGTGGAGTCCGGCGCGTACATCCGCGAGAACTTCTTCGGTAGCGACCCCCGCCTGCGCAAGATGGTCGAGGATCTTTCCGACGACGACCTGCGGCGCCTGAGCCGCGGCGGCCACGACTACCGCAAGGTGTACGCCGCGTTCGAGGCGGCGCGGGCCCACGTCGGCCAGCCCACGGTGATCCTGGCCCACACGATCAAGGGCTGGACGCTGGAGAGCTTCGAGGGCCGCAACGCCACGCACCAGATGAAGAAGCTCAGCGTGGCCGACCTCAAGGCCTTCCGCGACCGGCTGCACCTGCCGATCAGCGACCAGGCGCTGGAGGCCGACCTCGCGCCCTACTACCACCCCGGTGAGAAGTCCGACGAGATCGCCTACATGAAGGAGCGGCGGGCCGGCCTCGGCGGGGCGCTGCCCAAGCGGGTGACGCGCGCCAAGCCGCTGCCTCTACCGGGGGAGAAGGCGTACGCCGAGTTGCGGGCGGGATCGGGCAAGCAGCAGGTGGCGACCACGATGGCCGTCGTCCGGCTGTTCAAGGACCTGATGAAGGACGAGGGCATCGGCAACCGGTTCGTGCCGATCATCCCCGACGAGGCCCGCACGTTCGGCCTGGACGCGATCTTCCCGACGGCCAAGATCTACTCCCCGCACGGCCAGGAGTACGACGCGGTCGACCGCGACATGCTGTTGTCCTACAAGGAGTCGACCACGGGACAGATCCTGCACGAGGGGATCAGTGAGGCCGGCTCCACCGCCTCGCTCATCGCCGCCGGCACGTCCTACGCCACGCACGCCGAGCCGATGATCCCGTTCTACATCTTCTACTCGATGTTCGGGCTTCAGCGCACCGGCGACCAGTTCTGGCAGTTCGCCGACCAGCTCGGGCGCGGGTTCGTGCTCGGGGCGACGGCCGGGCGCACCACGTTGACCGGGGAGGGCCTGCAACACGCCGACGGGCACTCGCTGCTGCTGGCCTCGACCAACCCGGCCATCCGCGCCTACGACCCGGCGTTCTCCTTCGAGATCGCCCACATCGTCCGGGCCGGTCTGCAGACGATGTACGGCGAGGGGGCGCAGGACGTCTTCTACTACCTCACCGTCTACAACGAGCCGCTGAGCCAGCCGGCCGAGCCGGAGGGCGTGGACGTCGAGGGCATCCTGCGCGGGCTCTACCGCTACTCCCCCGCGCTCGCGGTCGACGGCCGGCCGCGGGCCCAGGTGCTCGCGTCCGGCGTCGGCGTGCCGTGGGCGCTGCGGGCTCAGGAACTGCTCGGGCTGGACTGGAACGTCGACGCCGACGTCTGGTCGGCGACGTCGTGGAACGAGCTGCGCCGCGACGCGGTCGCCTGCGAGGAGTTCAACCTGCTGCACCCCGACCTGGATGCCCGCGTCCCTTACGTCACCACGGCGTTGGCCGACGCACCGGGACCAGTCGTCGCGGTGTCGGACTGGATGCGCGCGGTGCCGGACCAGATCGCGCGCTGGGTACCGGGCGACTACACCTCCCTCGGCACCGACGGCTTCGGCTTCGCCGACACCCGCGGCGCGGCCCGGCGCTTCTTCCACGTCGACGCCGAGTCCATCGTCGTGGCCACGCTGACCGAACTGGCCCGGCGAGGCGAGGTCAAGCCGGAGGTGCCGGCCGAGGCGGTTGCCCGATATCGTCTGCTTGATGTCGCCGCCGCCGGCGTGGGAACCATCGGCGGCGACGCCTGACCGCCCTCGCCGGTTCCCGACCGAGGACCGTCCGGTACGGGGGTCGACGGTCGGGCCGGCGAGGGTCCGCTCTTCCGGCCGAGGGTCTCCGGTCAGCCGGTGTCGGTGAAGGACCAGATCAGCAGCTCGGCCGGTCGGCGGGCTCTTACCCGAAGCGCATCCCCGCTGCGCGCACTGCGCCAGCGGATGCTGTCCGACGCTTCCAGCACCGTGCCGTTTGCCAGGAGTACGCTGCCGGTGACCAGGTGGACGAGAACGCCAGGGGCGGCCGGCAGTTGGGCGGCCTGGCCACCGCGTAAGCGGAGCAGGTCGAGCCGAGCGCCGGAGCGGTCGAGGACGATCCCACCAAGCTCGGGTTCGACCACCTCGGGCCGGCGATCGGGTGACGCGGCCAGGTGCCGCCAGCCCAGTCCCGGGGGGACGTCGCGTCGCTCGTAGCGCACCGGTGCGTCAGCCACCCCGACCAGCCACATCTGCAGGAACCGGGCGGGAGCCGGGCCGAGCGCAGTTTCGCTGTGGGTCACGCCGCCACCCGCCGCGAGGTATTGCAGGGTGCCGGGCGTGACCGGGCTCTCGGCGTCGCCCGAGCGGTGGGTCACTGCGCCGGACAGCGGCCACGTGATGATCTCGATCCCGGCGTGACGGTGGTCGGCGAAGCCCGCACCGGCGGCCAGCACGTGCTCGTCCAGCGCCACTAAAGGGCCGAACGCGACGTTGTCCGGGTCGTACGCCGCTCCGGCCGAGAACGCGTGGCGGCTGAACACCCCGTCCGGCCGGCTTGTCGCTCGCTCCCGCCCGCGCCGCACCGGTGACGTCGTCATGGCCGAGCACTGTGGTCGGCGCACCAGGCCAGCAGGACGTCCACCGGCCAGGTGTCGACCACGGTGGCCGGATCCACGCCACATTCGGCCGCGCGCGCACACCCGTAGGCCTGCCACTGCAGCTGGCCGGGTGCGTGGGCGTCGGTGTCGATGCTGAACAGACAGCCGATCTCCACGGCCGTGCGCAGCAGGCGTCGGGGTGGGTCCAGGCGCTCGGGCCGCGAGTTGATCTCGACCGCAACACCGAACTGCGCGCAGGCGGCGAACGCCAGTTCGGCGTCGAACTGCGACTCGGGCCGCGTGCCCCGGCCCCCCGTGATCAGGCGCCCGGTGCAGTGGCCGAGGACGTCGGTGTGCGGATTGGCCACCGCGGCCACCATCCGCGGCGTCATCTCCTCGGCCGGCATCCGCAGCTTCGAGTGCACGCTGGCCACCACCACGTCCACCCGGGCGAGCAGGGCGTCGGTCTGGTCGAGGCGGCCGTCCTCGAGGATGTCGACCTCGATGCCGGTCAGCAGGCGGAACGGAGCGAGGGTCTCGTTGACCCCGGCAACCACGTCGAGCTGGCGCTCCAGGCGCTCGGCGCCCAGCCCCCGGGCCACCGTCAGGCGCGGCGAGTGATCGGTCAGGGCGAGGTAGGTGTGACCGAGGTCGCGGGCGGCCTCGGCCATCTCGGCGATCGGCGAGCCGCCGTCGGACCAATCGGAGTGGCTGTGCAGGTCTCCGCGCAGCGCGGCCAACAGGTCCGCGCCGGCGCCCGCGTCAGGAGCCTCGTCGGCCGCCTCGACCTTGCGCAGGTAGGCCGGCTCGCGGCCGGCCACTGACTCGGTGATCACCGCCGCCGTCGCCGCGCCGATGTCGGGTAACTCCTGCAGCGTTCCGGCCTCGGCCCGCTCCTGCAGCTCCGTCGGATCAATCCCGTCGACGCGCTCGGCCGCGGCCCGGAACGCTCGCACCCGATAGGTCGGCTGCAACGCACGCTCCAGGAGGAAAGCGATGCGGCGCAGGTCCGCGGCGGCGTTGCGCACAGGATCAGGCTAGGACCGTCAGATCAGGTCCGGCGCACCCGGCGGCGGCAGCGCCTGCGTGGCACGCTTCCCAGCATGGTGCCGGACGTCGACGAGGAGACCGCCCGGCGCATCGAGCAGCACTCCGGGGCGCTGGCGACCCAGGCCGTGGCCCAGATGGAGGACTCGCTGGCCTGGTTCCGCGCCCTGCCGGCCGACCAGCGCAGTTGGGTCACCCTGGTCGCCCAGGCCGGAGTGGCCGGGTTCGTGGAGTGGCTGCGCCGCCCGTCCGACGTTCCCCGCCTGGCCAGCGTCGTGTTCGGCGCCGCGCCGCCGGAACTGGCTCGGTCGGTCAACCTGCGCCAGACCGTGGAGATGGTGCGGGTCATGATCGAGGTGGTCGAGTTGCGCGTGCCGGCACTGGCCGCGGCCGATCAGCGGGCCGCGGTGCGCGAGTCGATCCTGCAGTTCTCGCGGGAGATCGCCTTCGCCGCAGCGCGCGTCTACGCCGGCGCGGCGGAGAGCCGGGGCGCGTGGGACGCCCGGCTGGAGGCCCTAGTCATCGACGGCCTGGTACGGGCTAGTGAATCGGCCGAATCGTCGCCATCGTCACAGGCCGCGGCGCTCGGGTGGCGCCACACCGGCCCGATCGTCGCCGTGGTCGGCACTGCTCCGGTCGGCGACGCCACGGCCACCCTTGACGCCGTGCACCGCTCCGCCCGCCGAGCCGGTTTGGACTGCATGGCCGGCGTCCACGGCGGGCGCTTGGTAATCATCCTTGGTGGCGTGCAAGACACCACGGCAGCGGCTGCGGCGGTGCTCGACGCGTTCGGGGACGCACCGGTGGTGATCGGCCCCGCCGCGCCCGACGTCGCCCAGGCCGGTCCGGTGACCGTGGCCGCGCTGGACGGCCTCTCCGTGGTGGCGGCCTGGCCCCAGGCTCCGCGGCCGGTGTCGGCCGACGACCTGCTGCCCGAACGCTGCCTGGCCGGGGAGGAGGCGGCGCGGGAGCAGGTGCTCCAGCAGGTGTACCGACCGCTGGCCACCGCGCCGGTGCTGCTCGAGACCCTCGGCGCTTTCCTCGACTCCGGCGGAGCGCTGGAAGCCAGCGCACGGGTGCTGTTCGTGCACACCAACACCGTCCGGTACCGGCTGCGCCGCATCGCCGACATCAGCGGCCAGACCCCCACCGACGCCCGGGGAGCGTTCCTGCTGCGCATCGCCCTCACCCTCGGCCGGTTGGCGCAATCCCACTGAGAGGACGCTTAGCCGGCCGCTCTGACCCGGCATGACACCGGATCCGTTGTAGCAACCCTCTAAGTCGCGCCCCGGTAACCCTGTGCCGGTCGGCCTCGCCGCGGGGGCGTCGCGGACGGCACCGTAAGGATGTGCTCGCTGTCCTCGCGCCCGGTCAGGGCTCGCAGATCCCTGGCATGCTCACGCCCTGGCTCGAGTTGCCCGGCGCACACGAGGCGATCGGCACCTTTGGCGAGGCGGCCGGACTCGACCTGCTTCGCCTCGGCACCACCGCCGGTGCGGAGGAGATCGTCGACACCGCGGTGACCCAGCCGCTGGTCGTCGCCCTCGGGCTCCTGGCCGCGGACGCGCTCACCCTTACCGAGGACGTCGCGGTCGCTGGGCACAGCGTCGGGGAGATCACGGCGGCCGCGGTTGCCGGCTCCCTGACCCCCGAAGCCGCCGTAGCCTTCGCCGCCCGCCGTGGCGCCGAAATGGCCGCGGCGTGCGCGCCCACCCCCACCGGCATGTCGGCGGTGCTGGGTGGCGATCCCGACGAGGTGCTGGCCGCGATCGGTAGCCACGGGCTCACCGCGGCCAACCGCAACGGCACCGGACAGGTGGTAGCGGCCGGCTCCCGCGAGGCGCTGCAGGCGCTGGCCGACGATCCGCCGGCCGGCGCACGCGTTCGTCCGTTGGCCGTGGCCGGCGCCTTCCACACCCACTACATGCACCCGGCCGAGGACGCCCTGGCCGAGTTCTCCCAGGGCCTGGTCGCCCGCAACCCGCGCTGCGTGCTGTTGTCCAACGCCGACGGCGCGGGTACGTCCACCGGACACGGTGTCCTCGGGCGGCTGGTCCGCCAGATCACCCGTCCGGTGCGCTGGGACCTGTGTCAGCAGTCGATGCGCGATCTCGGCGTCACCGTCGTGGTCGAGCTGCCGCCGGCCGGCACGCTGGCCGGCCTGGCCAAGCGCGAGCTGCCCGGCGTGCAGATCCTGGCCCTCAAGTCCCCCGCCGACCTGGCCGCGGCGCAGACCTTGGCCGACGACCGCTCGCAGCACCGGCAGGGCGAGCACACCGTCGACTTCCAGGTGGTGGTCTCTCCGGCCAAGGGCGTGTTCACGCGTGCCGCGGGTATCGACGAGGGCAGCGTGGTCGACCCCGGCGCGCGGCTGGGCACGATCGCCACCAATCGCGACGAACACCCGGTGACCGCCCCGGCCGGCGGCCCGCTGCACCTGACCGAGTGGCTGCGCCACGACGGTGACATCGTGGCCGCCGGGTTGGCCGTGGCCCGCCTGCAGTCCGGCTCGGAGAGCTGAGCCGTGTCCGCATCCACTGCGCCGCGCCTGTCCGCCGTCGCCCGGCCTGCCGCCAGCCGCATCCTCGGCCTCGGCCACTACCAACCGGCCAACGTCGTCACCAACGACGACCTCGTCGCACGGGGCGTGGACACCAACGACGAATGGGTGCGCTCGCGGGTCGGCATCATTGAACGGCGCTTCGCCGAGGACGACGAGACCGTGGTGGACATGGCCGAGGCGGCCGGCAGCAAGGCGCTAGCCAATGCCGGCGTGCCGGCCGAGGACGTGGGCCTCGTGGTGGTTGCCACCTGCACCATGCCGACCTCGATACCCACCGCCGCGCCCCAGCTGGCCAGCCGGTTGGGCATCCCCTCCCCCGGCGCCTACGACCTGAACTCCGGCTGCGCCGGCTTCGCCTACGCGGTGACCGCCGTGGCCGCCGCGGTCGAGTCCGGTCAGGCCCGCACCGCGCTGGTCGTCGCGTCCGAACGCTTCTCCGGGTGGCTGGACTTCAACGACCGCACCACGTGCGTGATCCTGGCTGACGGCGCCGGCGCGGCCGTGGTCGGTCCGTCGGCCGAGCCGGGATTCGGCCCGGTGGTGTGGGGCTCCGACGGCGATCAGCACCGAGCGATCTCGATCGAGGAAGCCACCGGCTACTTCCGCCAGGACGGGCAGACGGTCTTCCGGTGGGCGTCGTCGCGGGTGGCGCCCATCGCGATCGAGGCCTGCGAGCGCGCCGGCCTGGCCGTATCCGACATCGCCGCCTTCGTCCCTCACCAGGCCAATCTGCGCATCATCGACCCGCTGGTGCGCAAGATCGGTTTGGGCGAGCACACCGTCATCGCCCGCGACATCGTGGTCTCGGGCAACACCTCGGCCGCGACCATCCCGCTGGCGCTGTCCAAGCTGGTCGAGAACGGCGAGATCCCCTCCGGCGCTCCCGTGCTCACCGTCGGCTTCGGCGCCGGCCTGGCCTTTGCCGCCCAGGTGCTGCTCGCCCCCTGATCCGCACCATCGCCACCGGCACCCGCCCGCGGCGCATCCCAACAGGAGAGGAAACGCCCGTCGTGGCAACTACCGAGGAGATCCGCGCCGGCCTGGCCGAGATCCTGAACGAGGTCGCCGACGTCTCGGCCGCCGACGTCAGCGACGAGAAGTCCTTCGTCGACGACCTCGACGTCGACTCGCTCTCGATGGTCGAGGTCGCGATGGCTGCCGAGGAGAAGTTCGGCGTCAAGATCCCCGACGAGGAACTGCCGAAGCTCAAGACCGTCGGCGACGCCGTTTCCTACATCGAGACCAACGCCTGATCCGGGACTGTGCTGATGACCGACGACGTAGTAGTCACCGGGCTGGGGGCCACCACCCCGCTGGGCGGTGACGTCAAGAGCACCTGGGCCGGGATGCTCGAGGGTCGCTCCGGGGTGGACCGCCTGCCCGGTGACCGCTACGAGGGCGTGTCGGTCCAGATCGCGGCGCTCATGGCCGTCGACCCGGCCGGTGAGCTACCCCGCGCCAAGGCCCGTCGCTACGACCGGGTGCAACAGGCGACGCTGGTCGCGGCCTTCGAGGCCTGGGCCGACGCCGGATTCTCGGGCATGAGCGAGGAGAACGGGATCGCGCCCGAGCGGCTGGCCGTCTCGATCGGCACGGGCATCGGCGGGGTCACCAGCCTCATGGACCAGCACGACCTGATGCTGGACAAGGGACCCGGCAAGGTCTCACCGATGCTCATCCCGATGGACATGCCCAACGGGCCGGCGGCCTACGTCGGGCTGTCGATGGGTGCGCGGGCCGGGGTGTTCACGCCGGTCAGCGCCTGCGCGTCCGGCGCCGAGGCGATCGCCTACGGTCTCGACTTGATCCAGCTCGACCGGGCCGATGTGGTGATCGTGGGCGGGGCCGAGGCGTGCATCCACCCGCTGACAATCAGCGGGTTCGCCCAGATGCGGGCCATGAGCACCCGCAACGACGAGCCGCAGCGGGCGTCGCGGCCCTTCGACAAGGGCCGCGACGGCTTTGTGATCGGCGAGGGCGCCGGAGTCATGGTGCTGGAGCGGCGAGCATCGGCCGAGGCCCGGGGCGCGCGGATCTACGCGGTACTGGGCGGGGCGGCCATGACCTCGGACAGCCATCACATCACCGCACCGGACCCGGTCGGTTCCGGCCAGAAGCGGGCCATGGTGACCGCGATCCAGCGGGCCGGGTTACAGCCGTCGGACGTCGTGCACGTCAACGCCCACGCCACGTCGACCCCGGTCGGCGACATCGGCGAGGTCCGCGGCATCACCGACCTGCTGGGCGAGCAGACCGTGGTCACCGCCACCAAGTCGATGACCGGTCACCTGATCGGCGCGGCCGGGGCGGTGGAGTCCATCGCCACCGTGCTGGCCATCGGGGAGGGCGTGGTGCCGCCGACGATCAACCTCGAGGACCCTGACGACGAGCTGAGCGTCGACGTGCCCCGCGAGGCACGCCGCATGGACGTCCCGGTGGCAATCAACAACTCCTTCGGCTTCGGCGGGCACAACGCCTCCGTGCTCTTCCGGCGGGCCTGAGCCCGTTCCGGCCCGCGACCCGGCACCGCCCACCCGGCACCGTCCCACCCGGCACCGTCCCACCCGGCACCGGCCCACTTAGGAGGGCACGACATGACCGCAGTCACCGACCGGCCGGCCGGCGCGCGGGACGACGCCGAGCGCGATCCGCGCGATCCCGAACTTCGCCTGGCCGCCCTGCTCGACCACGGATCCCTGCAGCCGATCACCGCCCGGGACGACAGCGGCGTGTACGCCGTGCGGGGAACCGTGCACGGCTCACCGGTCATCGCCTACGCCACCGATCCGCTGAAGATGGGCGGCGCGATGGGCTCGGCCGGTTGTGCCCACATCGGCGAGGCGATCGACACCGCCCTGCGGGAGCGCGTCGCGGTGATCGGGGTGTGGCACTCCGGCGGCGCGCGCCTGGCCGAGGGCGTGGAGGCGCTGCACGCCGTCGGGCTGGTCTTCCAGGCGATGATCCGCGCGTCGGGACGGGTGCCGCAGATCTCGCTGGTGCTCGGCCCAGCCGCCGGCGGCGCGGCCTACGGTCCGGCCCTCACCGATCTGGTGGTCATGTCCACCGGCGGGCGGGTGTTCGTCACCGGCCCGGATGTGGTGCGCAGCGTGACCGGGGAGAACGTCGACATGGAATCCCTCGGCGGCGCCGACACTCACGGCCGGCGCAGCGGCGTCGTGCACGTCACCACCGACACCGAGGCCGAGGCGATCGAGCGCACGCGGGACCTCACCGACCTGCTGGCCCGTCAAGGCAGCTTCGACACCGCCGCCGTCGGCGCGCCGGACGACGTCTCCGCGCTCCTGCCCGACAGCCCCAAGCGCGCCTACGACGTCCACCCGGTCATCGACGCGGTCCTGGACACCGACAGCTTTCGGGAGTTGCAGTCGCGGTGGGCGCCCAACATCGTCACCGGACTGGGCCGGCTCACCAGTCGCACCGTCGGCGTAATCGCCAACAATCCGCTGCGCCTAGGTGGGTGCCTGGACTCGATCAGCGCGGAGAAGGCGGCGCGGTTCGTGCGCATGTGTGACGCGTTCGGGGTGCCGTTGGTCGTGCTGGTCGACGTGCCCGGCTATCTGCCCGGCGTCGGCCAGGAGTGGGACGGCGTGGTGCGGCGCGGAGCCAAGCTGCTGCATGCGTTCGGCGAGGCGGTGGTGCCCCGGGTCACCCTGGTGACCCGCAAGGCGTACGGCGGGGCTTACATCGCCATGAACGCCCGCGCCCTCGGCTCGAATGCGGTGTTCGCCTGGCCGGGTGCGGAGGTGGCGGTCATGGGGGCGTCGGCCGCGGTGGGGATCCTGCACCGCAAGAAGCTGGCCGCCGCCGCACCGGGCGAGCGGGAGGCGCTGCACGCCCAGCTGGCCGCCGAGCACGAGCGGATCGCCGGCGGCGTCGGCCGGGCGATGGAGATCGGGGTGGTGGATGAGATCGTCGAGCCCCCGCGGACACGCGCCGCGCTCACCGAGGCCCTGGCCGCCCAGCCGGCCGGGCGCGGCGCCCACGGCAACATCCCGCTCTGACGGCCTCGCGCAGGTCCGGCTTCAGCCGACCTGCGTGAGCAGGGTGACCCGAGCACCGTCACCGGCGGTGCGGTAGGGCTCCAGCTCGGCATCCCAGTCGGCCCCGAGCAGGTCGTCGATGCCGTGGGCGAAGTCCTCCACCGTGCGCGCCCGCAGGG
Organism: bacterium; assembly: GCA_040004775.1. Lineage (GTDB taxonomy): Bacteria > Actinomycetota > Actinomycetes > Mycobacteriales > Jatrophihabitantaceae > JALZBL01. The sequence goes on from JBDUAD010000019.1 coordinate 15,976, forward strand.
CTAGCCCGCGCAATCGTTCCTCGCCGACGACGACGTCACCGTTGGCGGAGACCATCGCCCGGTGGAAGCCTCGACCCGGTACGTAGGCCAGCCGCTCCCCGTCGCCGGCGGCGGAGGCGTCCTCGGTGATCTCGAAGCGCAGCATCGGCCAGGCCCGCAGGGAGGCGGCCAGCCGGGCACCCGTGCCGGCCGGTCCGACCCAGGTAGCTTCGGCCCGCAGCTGACCGGGCGCGGCCGGTTGCGCCGTCCACTCGAGCCGGGCCGGCCGGGCCAGGACGCCGGCCAGCGCCCACTCGACGTGGTTGGCCAGGGCCGGCGGGCAGCAGTGAATGAACACCGTGCCGCGCGACCGGATGGTCGCTTGAGTCGCCGTCATAGCGCACCTCCGCTGAACTCGGCCCGACATCGCCTTCCCCGACGCAGTCGACCCGCTTCACCGTGTGGTGCTGCTGGGTTCAGTGTGACGCATGAGCGCACCGACGCGCCAGCCCCGTTCCATCCGAACGGTCGGAGTGCGCGATGCTGAGCCGGTGGCCCAGCGCAACGTCCTTGGTGGCGAGCTGCAGGAGTGCGGAACCGATCCGCTGACCGGGTTCTTCCGGGACGGGTGTTGCCGCACCGGGCCCGAGGATGTGGGCCGTCACACGATCTGTGCGGTGGCCACGGCGGAGTTCCTGGAGCACCAGCGCGGCATCGGCAACGATCTATCGACGCCGCTCCCGCAGTACGGGTTCCCGGGCCTCGTCCCAGGGGACCGATGGTGTGTAACCGCAGTGAACTGGGCCCGCGCCTACAACGCCGGCGTCGCGGCACCGGTGGTAATGGCGTCGACCAGTGTCGCGGTGCTCGAGATCGTGCCCCTGTCAATCCTTGGGGCCTGCGCGGTCGATGTCCCCGCGGACCCCAGCTCGCTCGAGTCGTAACCTGGCGGCTGTCTCGGCGTACCGCGCGGCGGATGCCGACCTCCAGCTCCTTTCTCTCCGGCCATGCCGCCTCGGCCGTGGCGTTTACCACCGGAGCCGCCCACGAAGCACCAGCAGCCGCCCTGTCGCTCAGCGTGGCGGTCGCCGCCGTGGCGTTCTCCCGCGTCTACACCGGCGTGCACTACACCGGCGTGCACCACACCGGAGACGTGCCGGCCGGCGGGGTCGTGGCGCTCGGCGCCGCCGCCCTGGTGCCGCCCGTCGTGCCACTGACCGCATCCGGCCCGAGCTCGGGCGCGACGGACTCGGCTGACGGGCGCCCGTAGCGCTGGGCCAGCCACCAGCTGCCGGCGGTCCAGGCCAGTCCGAAGCCGGCGCCACCGAGGACGTCGCTCGGATAGTGCACCGCGAGGACGACCCGCGCGGCACAGACGAGGACGGCCAAGGTCACCGCCACCACCGCCACCGTTGCCCGCACCCAGCCGGCCGCACCGAGGGTGAGCAGGATGGCCACCATCGCGGCGATGGTGATGGACACGGCGTGCCCGGACGGGTACGAATTCCCGCCGGCCGAGCCCAATCGAAGCGATTCCGGTGGCCGCGGCCGCCCGACCAGCATCTTGACCGTCGGCGCGAGCACCGCGCCGCCCAGCACCGCGGCCGCAGTCAGGTTCACGATCGGCGAACGCCGAACCAGCCCGACCCGGCCACCACGGGGGGCGCGCACTAGCACCACAAGGAGCGCCACCGCGACTGCGGCTCGGATCGGGGTCGGGCCTAGCGCCGCGCTGAATGCGTCGGCCGCGGTGACCAGCCAATGGTGGGTGACGGCTTGGTGGCGCACGCCGCGCAGGACGGCCAGGTCGGCCCGGTCCACCGATGATGGCGCGGTGACGATCATCACCAGCAGGGTCAGGGCGACGGCCAGCCCGGCCTCCCCGGCCCAGCGCAGCCAGGCCGGCCGGAGCGACCGACCCCGGGAGCCTGGCTCCGTCACAACTTCCTCGGACACAGCGTTACGGCGTTCCAGCGCCGGAGCGAACGGCGGACCGGTCGGGGGCCACCTTTCCGGCCCGGCCGCCGTGGTCGCGGCTGCGAGCCACGGCCACGCCGGCCACGCACAGCGTCCCGCCGGCGACGGCCAGCGAGGTCGGTACCTCGCCGAGAAGCAGCCACGACAGGAGGATGACCAGCGCGGGCACTATGTAGGTGGTGGCCCCGAGTGCCCCGGCCGTCGTGCGGGCCAGGGCGTAGGCCCAAGTCGTGAACGCGATGGCCGTGGGGCCGATGCCGAGGTAGACCACGTCGAACAGCGCACCGGCCGGCGCGCTGGAGGTGTCGCTGATCAGTTGACCGGCGAACGGCAGGCACGCCAACGCTCCGACGAAGCAGCTCCACGCAGTGATCGACAGCGCCGACGCATGCCCGAGCGCGACCTTCTGCACGAGCATGGCGATGGTGTACGACACGGCAGCCAGGGCGCAGAGCAGCACCCCGGTGATTGATCCGCCGGCCTGAGACTGAGCGGCGGCCACGACCGCGGTCCCGGCGAAGGACACGACCATGCCGGCCACCAGGCGGCCTCGGAGCGGCTCACGCAGCCTCCAGGCCGCGCCCAGCGCGATCAGCACCGGACTGATCTGAATGATCATCGCCGCGGTACCGGCGTCGACGTCGCGCTCACCGGCGTTCAGGGCGACCATGTAGACGCCGAACCACAGCACACCGCACACCGCGATGCCCGGCCACGCTCCCCGGGCCGGCAACGGCTCCCGGCGCACGATCAGGATCGCCCCGAGGACGACGCAGGCCACCAGCAGCCGGCCCAGGGCCAGGGCGCCCGGACGGAAGTGCGGCGCCGCATCGCGGATGGCTACGAACGCCGACGCCCACAGCAGGACGGTCACCGACGTCGCGGCCAGGGCCGACCAGGTGGCACCGGTCGGGCGACGGAACGGTGAACGGGAGGCGGCGTTGCTCACCCACCCAGCCTGCTGCCCGCGTCCGCGCGATTCAAACCGCCACCAACGCCAGGACCGAAACCCGCTCGACCGGCATCACGGCAGCGGTGGGAACCACGTCATGGACGGCGCCGCCGAGATGTGTCGGACCGGCAGGGCAGCATCCCGGCCATGGGCGATTCATTCACCATCGACGTGCAGGGCGCCTTCTCGCTGCGCGAGTCGGCCGAGTTCGGGTTCGGGCAGCGCGACGCGGCCTCGTTCGACGACCGGATGCGCATGGCCTTCGTGCTCGACGGGTACGAGGAGCAGGTGGGCGTGGTGCTGCGCCAGGACGGGGCCCGGATTGTCGGGGAAATACAGCACACCGGGTCCGCCGCAGACGCGCCGGTGGACGCCGTGGCGCGGCAGGTGGCTCGAATCCTGTCCCTCGACCACGACGGCACCGCCTTTGCCGATGTCGGCCGGAGGGACCCGGTCATTGCCGGGTTGCAGGCTGTGGCCCCGGGACTCCGGCCGCCGCTGTTCCACTCGCCCTTTGAGGCCGCGGCGTGGTCGGTGCTCAGTGCCCGGCGGCCGGCGCGGCAGATGAGTCGGGTGCGCGACCAGTTGGCCGGGGCGCACGGCGCGCGCTTCGATCTGGACGGTCGAGCCATGCCGGCGTTCCCGACACCGGCGCAGCTGCTCGCGGTGGACGGGTTTCCCGGCGTGCCCGCCCAGCACATGGAGCGGCTGCACGGAGTGGCGCGAGCCGCCCAGGCCGGAACGCTGGACGCCTCGCGGCTCCTGCGCATGGGACCGGAGGCCGCGCTCAGCACGGTGCGGCGCATTCGCGGGATCGGGCCGTTCTACGCGTCGCTCATCGTCGTGCGAGGCACCGGCTTCGCCGACGTCCTGTCACCCGAGGAGCCGAGGGTGCGCACGCTGGTCGGCGAGCTGTACGGCTTCGGTCGCGCGGTCACGCCGGTCGAGCTGGAGGAGATCGCTGATGCCTGGCGACCGCTGCGGACGTGGGCCGCGGTCCTCGTCCGGGCCGCGGCCGAGCGTCAGCGGGTCGCCTGATGCAGGCGGGTGGCGGAACGTCGGACGATCACGGCTGCGCGCAGAATGGGCGACGTGACCACCGACCTGGACCCCGGGCTCGTCCGGCTGCTGGCGTCCTCGCGCCGCGGCGTCCTGGGCACGATCCGTCGCGACGGTCGCCCGCAGCTGTCGAACGTGGACTACGCCTACGACCCGGAGCGCGCGATGGTGCGCGTCTCGGTCACCGACGACCGGGCCAAGGCCCGCAACCTGCGCCGCGATCCGCGTGCGGTCCTGCACGTGACCACCCCGGACCTCGGGGCCTACGTGGTCATCGACGGCGTGGCCACCTTGAGCGCGGTGGCCGGCGATCCGCACGACGAAGCGGTGAACGAGCTCGTGTCGGTGTACCGGGCGATCAGCGGTGAGCACCCCGACTGGGACGAGTACCGCGCCGCGATGGTGGCCGATCACCGGCTGGTCGTGCGGCTGCCGGCCGGCCGCGGCTACGGCTGGGCTCCCCGCGCCGGGTGACGGTTCCGTCAGGTGCAGGACTCGGGACGACCTGGCACCGTCGTGTCATGAAGCCCGCCGGCGCAGCCACCGACCTGCGCGAACCGCGGCACCGGGTCAGCCGCCGCGCCGTGCCCTACTGGACGGTGAAGGCCCTCGGCCGCTGGATCGTGGGCGGCGCGATCGGTGCCCTGCTGCTGATGGTGTTCGTTCCCGACACCGGGTGGCGTATCGGGGTCGCTTCCGTGGTCGCCGTGATCGCGGTGATCCACCTGGTGGTCATGCCCCGGTGGCGGTTCGCCGTGCACCGGTGGGAGCTCACCGACATCGCGGTCTACACGCAGTCCGGCTGGTTCGCGCAGGAACGTCGCATCGCTCCGATCTCGCGGGTGCAGACCGTCGACCGGGAGCGCGGGCCGCTGGAACAGCTGTTCGGCCTGGCCAACGTCACGGTGACCACGGCCTCGGCCGCCGGGCCGGTGCGCATCGAAGCGCTGGACCTGGCCACGGCGGCTGAACTGGTCGAGCGGGTAACCAGCACGGCGGAGATCAGCGAGGGCGACGCGACGTGACCGGTCCGGCCCCGCTGCCGCCGGAGCTCACGCCGACCGCCCTGGCCCAGGACTGGCGCCGGCTCGACCCGCGGATGCTGCTGGTCCACCCGGTGATCGAGGCCGGGCGCTACCTGCCCCTACTGATTGCGGTGTTCTTCTTCGGCGGCACCACCCGAAGCAACGGCCAGGGCTCGTACTGGAGCGTGGTGGTCCTGATCATCGTGATGGCCCGGGCCACGCTGCTCTGGGTCACGACCCGCTACCGGATCACCGCGACGCAGATCGAGTTGCGCCGCGGCCTGCTGCGCCGTCGTACGCTCACCGCCGCACTGGACCGGGTGCGCACGGTGGACGTCACCGCGCACGCGTTGCACCGGGTGCTGGGACTGGCCAAGGTGAGCGTGGGCACCGGCGTCTCGGATCGTTCCGGACGCGGCGGCCTCGTGTTGGATGGCCTTACCGCGTCCTCGGCGGCCTCCTTACGCGCCGACCTGCTGCACCGCGGCCAGCCGCCGCCGCGAGCGGGAGAGCACTCGCCGGCGGCCGTGGCTCCCCGATCGTCCGATACGGCGATTCCCGCGGCGGACGGTCGATCGACGGACACGGAGGACGTGATCGTCACGCTTCGCCCGGCGTGGATCCGGTTCGCGCCGTTCACACTGTCCGGAGCGGTCACCGTGGTGGCCGTCGCCGGCTTCGGTTGGCGGTTGATCAACGAGTCCGGCATCGAACCCGAACGGTTCGGCATCCTGCGCTACCTGGTCCCGCGCCTGCGCCGACTGCCGACCTGGCGCCTGGCGGTGGAGGCCGGGCTGGGAATCGCCGCCGTGATCGCGATCGCCTCGACCGCCGGCTACGTCCTGGCGTTCTGGCACTTCCGGCTGACCCGGCATACCGGTGGAACGCTGCACGTCAGTCGCGGCCTGTTGACCACACGCGCCACCAGCGTCGAGGAGCGCCGCCTGCGCGGAGCGGGCCTCAGCGAGCCGGCCCTGCTGCGAGTGGCTCACGGCGCTCGCGTCACTGCGGTGGCCACCGGTCTGCGGGTCGGTCGCGGTGCGGAACGAGGCGGGACCGTCCTGCTGCCGCCGGCGCCCCGATCGGTCGCGGTCGACGTGGCCGGTGCGGTGATCGGGAGCCGGGCGCCGTTCGTGGCTCGGTTGCGGCGCCACGGTCCGGCGGCGACGCAGCGGCGCTGGACTCGCGCGCTGGCCGCAGCCGCCCCGGTGGCCGTTGTCGGTGGCGCGGTGACCGGCCGGCTGGCCGGATGGGAACTCGGGCTGGCCGTCGCCGCGGCGGTCGTGGCGGGCGCGGCTCTCCTCGCGCGTGACCGGGCCGCGGCGCTGGGCCACGAGACCGTCGATGGTTTCCTCGTCACCCAGTCGGGGTCGGTGGACCGCCGCCGTATCGCCCTGGCCGCCGACGGGACGATCGGCTTCGTGTGGGAGCGCTCCTTCTTCCAGCGCCGAGCCGGCCTGGTCACCCTGACCGCGACCACCGCCGCCGGGCGCCAGTTCTACCGCGTGCTCGACGTCGATCCGGCTGAGGCGGCGCGCATCGTCACCACCCTTCGTCCTGGCCTGATCGAGGCGTTGCTCGAAACGACGCCGCACATGGTGCCGTCGGCGTCTGTTGAGCCGACCCTTCCGGCCGCGACGCCTATCGTCGAGGCGGTGCAACGAGGCGCCGAGAGCTCAGCCGGCGCCGGCTCGGGAGAAGGGACGTGACCGTGCGGGACGCGGTGATCGTGGCGGCAGTGCGCACGCCGGTCGGACGGCGCAACGGCGGGCTGGCCGGTGTCCATCCGGCCGACCTCTCGGCCAGCGTGCTCACCGCCCTGGCCGAGCGCACCGGCGTGGACGCCACTCTGGTCGACGACGTCATCTGGGGCGTGGTCGGTGCGGTTGGCGAGCAGACGTTCGACCTGGCCCGCACGGCCGTGCTGTCGGCGGGATGGCCGGACACCGTGCCCGGCACCACCGTCGACCGCCAGTGCGGCTCGTCGCAGCAGGCGGTGCACTTCGCTGCCGCCGGCCTCATCGCCGGCCAGTACGACGTCGTGGTCGCCGGCGGGGTCGAGAGCATGTCCCGGGTGCCGATGGGCGCTGCCCTCACCGTGGCCGGCGATCCGTTCAGCGGAACCGGCTGGGTGGAGCGCTACGGCCGCGCTGGGGTCAACCAGGGCGTGGGCGCTCAGATGATCGCCGACCGCTGGGGTCTGAGCCGGACCCAGCTCGACGAATACAGCCTGGCCTCCCACGAGAAGGCCGCCGCCGCTCAGGACGCCGGTGCCTTCGACGCCGAGCTCGTGCCGATCGCCACCGACGCCACCACCACGGTGGTCGCCGACGAGGGCGTGCGGCGCGGCAGCACGCCGGAGTCCCTGGCCGGATTGAAGCCGGCGTTCGCGGCCGACGGGTCGATCACGGCCGGCAACGCCTCGCAGATCTCCGACGGCGCCGCCGCGCTGCTGATGACGACCTCTGAGCGGGCGGCCTCGCTCGGCCTGATCCCGCTGGCCCGCATCCACACCGCGGTGCTGGCCGCCAGCGACCCGATCATCATGCTGACCGCCCCCATCCCCGCCACCGCCCGGGCGTTGGCCCGCAGCGGTCTGAGCCTGGGCGACATCGGCGTGTTCGAGGTCAACGAGGCCTTCGCCTCCGTTCCGCTGGCTTGGCTGGCCGAGACCGGCGCTGAGGACAAGGCGCTCAACCCGCTCGGAGGCGCCATCGCCCTCGGCCATCCGCTCGGCGCGTCCGGCGCGCGAATCATGACCACCCTTGTGCACCACATGCGCGAGCGGGGCATTCGCTATGGACTGCAGACGATGTGCGAGGGCGGCGGGCAGGCCAACGCCACCATCCTCGAGCTGGCCTGAGCGCGGGCTGAGTTCGGACCGCGTCCCGCGCACTGAGAGCGGTATACGTGGCGCGCGCCCGGGCGCACCGTGCGCCTACGGGTTTCGGTGCGACCGTCAGCGGCCCCGTCGTGCCGGCCGGAGTCGAGTGTCAGTCGGCGCGGTGGTGCGGTTCGGCGACGGGCGCGCGCACGCCCTCGCTGGGCAGTGAGAACTGCTCGATCGGCCACCACGTCAGCCCGCCGCCACCGTGCACCTCCTCCACGCTCCCGTCGGGCCGACGGCGGAAGGTCATCTGCTCGCCGGCTGCGCCGAAGCCCACGTCGTCGGTGATCGACAGCGTCGAATCGTCCACCATCGTCAGCGTCCTGTACGCCTCGCCGGGATGGGACAGAGTCGGGTCGACACCGAGCAGCCGGCCACCGAGCGCGACGACATCAAGCACTCCCCAGAGGTTGGCGTAGCGGCCGGAGAACGAGGCAGCGGCCTGCGCCGACAGGCCAGGATCGGCCTCCTGCGCGGCGGCCAGGTCCACGGTGCGGACCATGCCCCGGGCCAGCTCGGCCGCCGGTCCGTCGATCGCGTTGGTCAGCACACTCACCGCCAGGCCGGCGGTGGGGTCCCACAGCGTGCGGGTGATGTGACCGGGATAGCCACCGCCGTGGCCGACCGTGGACCGCTCACCGACCTTCACCACGTCGAGGCCGAACCCGTAGCGCTGGTCCGGTACGTGGGGAACCTCCCACCAGGCGTGGCGCATCTGCCGGCGGGCGGCCGCGGACAGCACCGACGGCGCATCGTCGAAATGCGCCGCGGCGAAGCGGACCAGGTCGCCCGCGGTGCTGTAGAAGCCGGTGGCCGCGGCCATGGCGCGGGTGTCGAAGTGCGCGATCGGCACCCGCTCATCGGCGTAGGCCAGGGCCGAGTACCCGGTGGCCAGGTCGACGTCCGGTCCAGGCTCCGGGCCGGTGGCGCTCAGCCTGAGCGGCGTCACCACGGTGCCGGTCACGACGTCGGCGTAGCTGCCACCGGTGACCGCCTCGATCACCAGGCCCAACAGTCCGTAGCCGATGTTGGAGTACTTGAACCGCTGGTTGGCCTCCGTCACCGCGCCTTCCTCGCGGGCGACCCGCAGCAGCTCGGCCTCCGTGAGAAAGTGACCCTGGAGTTGCCAGAAGTCGGCAGAGTCGCCGTCACGGATCACCCCGCCGGCGTGACTGAGCAACTCGCGCAGGGTCACGTCGGCCACCGGTGAGCCGGCCAGCGCCCGGACGTGGTCGGCCACGCGGTCGTCCAGACGCAGCCGCCCGGCGTCCCACAGCACCATGATCGCGGTAGCGGTGAACATCTTGGAGTGCGACGCCACCCGGAAGCGGTGATCGGTGTGCAGCGCGACGTCGCCGGCGATATCGGCAAAGCCGCAGGCCAGTTCGAGTTCCAGGGTGTCCCCGTGCATCAGCGCCGCCTGCAGGCCCGGGACTCGCAAATATCTCTGGCGAAACGGGAGCCAGGTGCGCAGGTAGTCCCCAGCCGAGCGCACCACGTCCGGGTCGAGTCGGTCCACTTCAGCTCCTGATTCACCGCCGGCGAGAACAGCGCGAACACCTTCCCACGCCGGTCGGGTCACTTCCTGCTACGGTGCTTAATGAAAGTGGTTCTCATGCTCGTTGTCACCGCCGACGCGGCGAGGAAGCGGAAGGGGCGCATGTCCGGTCGTCGTGTCTCACGAGTCGGTGCCCTGTTGATCGCCGGGACGGTGGCCACTGGATTGGTGGCCTGCTCCTCGGCCTCCGGCGGAGGACCGACGTCCGCGGCCGGCGCAACATCGGTCACGGCTTTGTCGGTGGTGGCGTCGACCGACGTCTACGGCGACATCGCGCGCGTCATCGGCGGTGACCGCGTGCGGGTCACCTCGCTCATCGACAGCCCCGACAAGGATCCGCACACGTTCCAGGCGACGGCGCAGGACGCCCTGGCGGTGGCCACGGCGGACATCGTCATCCAGAACGGGAGCGGCTACGACGACTTCATGACCGGTCTGGAGAAGACCGGTGGTCGCGCGCGCACGGTGCTCGACGCGGTGACGATCTCCGGCCGGACGGCACCACCCGGCGGGGAGCTCAACGAGCACGTCTGGTACGACTTCGCCGCGATGTCGAAGGTCGCTACTGCCCTCGGTGCCGCTCTTGCACGTGCCCGGCCGACGGAGGCGTCGTCGTTCACCGCCGCGGCGGCCGATCTCGTCGCCGAGGTGAACCGGTTGCAGGGGACCGAAGCCGCGATCAAGTCCACCGCCGACGGGCGCGGCGTCGCGGTCACCGAACCGGTGCCGCTGTACCTGACGGAGGCCTGCGGGCTGGTCAACCGCACGCCGGCCGAGTTCAGTCGCGCAGTCGAGGAGGGCAGCGACGTTCCTCCGCTCGTACTCGACCGCACCCTCGCGCTGTTCCGCGAGCGGGCGGTCGCCGTCCTGTTGTACAACCGTCAGACGTCCGGCCCCCAGACCGACGCCGTGACGGCCGCCGCACGGGCAGCCGGGATCCCGGCCATCGGAGTGAGCGAGACGCTTCCGGCGGGTAAGACGTACCTCACCTGGATGGCCGCGAATCTGGCCGCGCTGCGTGCGGCGGTCGTGCGTTGAGCCCCGGCGCCCGATGATCGCCCCCCGCGTCGACGCCGGCGCCTCGGCCGACGTGCTGCGCTTCACCGACGCCGGCCTGGCCTTCGGCGAGCGGACGCTGTGGAGTGGCCTCAACCTGCGCGTGCGGCGCGGGGAGTTCCTCGCCGTCCTCGGGGCCAACGGAACCGGCAAGACGACCCTCATCCGCGCGGCCCTCGGGCTCCAACCGTTGACGTCGGGCACCTTGACCGTGGCCGGGCGCCCCCCGCACCGGGGCAGTGATCTCATCGGCTACATCCCGCAGGAGCGGCGACTCGCCCCGGCCACGCCGATCCGGGCGCGAGACCTGGTGGCAATGGGCATCGACGGTGCCCGCTTCGGCCCCGTGCATCCGGGCCGCCGACGTCGACAGCGCATCGATGCCGCGCTGGAGGCGGCCGGCGCGACCGAGCTGGCCGACCTGCCGCTGCACCTGCTCTCCGGCGGCGAACAGCAACGGGTACGGATCGCCCAGGCCTTGGCCACCGACCCGGTCCTGCTCCTGTGCGACGAGCCGTTGCTGTCGCTGGACCTCAACCATCAGCGGGCCGCAGTCGCCCTCATCGACCGGCGCCGGCGCACCGCAGGTTCGGCCGTCCTGTTCGTCACCCACGAGATCAACCCGGTCCTCCCCTACGTCGACCGAGTGCTCTACCTCGCCGGTGGACGCTTTCGCATCGGCTCGGTCGAGCAGGTCATGACCTCGGCTGCCCTCAGTGAGCTGTACGGCACGCCGGTCGACGTCGTGCGCAGCCGCGGGCGCATCATCGTCGCCGGCGCTCCCGAGGCCGACGCCGACAGCCGCGAGACGATCCCCGATGCAGTGGCGAGAAGTGGCGGGCAGCCGTGAACCTGATGGTTGTCGCCGCCGGCACCGACTCCGCCGCGGCCGAGCCCGACGCCTGGCACCGGATCTTCATCTTCGATCACTACGGCGAGCTGCTGGCGCTCGTCCACAATTCGATCGTCGCCGGGGCTGTCCTGGGGATCGTCGGCGGCCTGGTCAGCGTGTTCGTGCTGATGCGCGACCTACCGTTCGCCGTACACGGCATCAGCGAGCTGTCCTTCGCCGGTGCCGCAGCCGCGCTGCTGGCCGGCGGCAGCGTCGTGGTCGGCTCGCTGGCCGGGTCGGTTCTGGCCGCGCTATTGATCGGTGGGCTCGGCATCCGGGCCCGTGACCGCAATTCCATCATCGGTGTGCTCATGCCCTTCGGCCTCGGCCTCGGCGTGCTGTTCCTGTCCCTGTACCAGGGCCGCACGGCCAACAAGTTCGGCTTGCTGACCGGGCAGATCGTGGCCATCGACACGCCAGCGCTGTCGTGGCTGATCGGTGTCAGCGTGATTGTGGTCGTGGCGCTGGGCCTGATCTGGCGGCCGCTGGTCTTTGCCAGCCTCGACGCCGACGTGGCCGCGGCCCGCGGGGTACCGGTACGGCTGCTCTCACCGGTGTTCATGCTGCTGCTGGGCATGACCGTGGCCATGTCCGTGCAGATCGTCGGTGCCTTGCTCGTGCTCAGCATCCTGGTGACGCCGGCCGCAGCGGCCATGCGGGTAACGGCTGCCCCCGCCCTGACCGTCGTCCTGAGTGTGGTGTTCGCGACCGTCTCCACCGTGGGCGGAATCCTGCTGGCCCTTGGCAGCGCGATCCCTATCAGCCCGTACGTCACCACGATCTCGTTCATGATCTACGTCGCCGCCCGAGGAGTCGGCTGGGCCCGAGAGCGCCGCGGCTGGGTCGGCCGCCGGGTCCCTGCCCGCCGGTTGGTGCCGGCCGAGCCGGTAGGACACCACCCGTGACCGCCCGCCGACCGCGCAGCACGCGCCAGGGGGACCTGGTCCGTGATCGACTGGCCACCGCCGACGCCTTCCGCAGCGCCCAGTCGATCTTTTCCGATCTGCGTCTGCGTGGAAGCCCGATCGGCTTGTCCACGGTCTATCGCCACCTCCAGGCCCTGGCCGACGCCGGTGAGGCCGACGTGCTGCAGACCGCGGAGGGTGAGTCGCTGTACCGGCTGTGCGGGCGCAGCGGTGGCCACCATCATCACCATTTGGTCTGCCGGCAGTGCGGGCGCACAGAGGAGATCGAGGGGCAGGGCGTGGAGCGCTGGGCCCGGCAGATGGCCGACGAGCACGGCTTCACCGAGGTCGACCACACGGTCGAGCTGCTCGGCGTGTGTGCTTCGTGCCGCCCGGCCCGAACCGGACGGTGAATCCAGAGCGTCCGTGACACCGAACACCGTTGGCGAGACCAGATGTCGGTGACACCGTGAAAGCGGTGACACCATGGCCGGCATGGACCAACCAGCTCTGACCGGACGGTGGCGCGTTGTCGAAGTGGGCGGTGCGGCCGTTGCCGACGATCCCGAGGCGGCCGGCCCCCAGGCGGAGGTGCAGTTCGCTGCTGACGGCGACGCGACCGGCTCGACCGGCGTCAACCGGTTCCGCTCGCGGTACACGCTGACCGACGACGTCCTCAGCTTCACGCCGCTGGCGATGACCCGCATGGCCGGACCGCCCGAGGCGATGGCGGGCGAGCGGGCCATCGTGGCCGCCCTCGAGGCCGGCGGCAACGTTCAGCTGGTCGCGCGTGACGCCGTCACCGACCTCGGTGACGAGCTCTTCGTGACCAGCGCCGGCGGTCGGCCGTCCGACGGACTGCGGTTACGCCGCCTCGCGCCGCCGGCGCCTACCCCGATGATCGACTGACGTGGGAGTAGGCGTCCGCCGGGTGGACTTCAGCCGGCGGACGGATCGGTTCAGCGGCGACGGTTGCGCGGTCGGCGACGTGGACCGTCGTTGCCTCGCCCGCTCGAGCGAACCTCGTCGGCGTTGGCCAAGGCTTCCTCGCCCGGGCCGCCGACGATGTAGTAGTAGCTGAATCCGGCGATGGCGGCACCGATGAGCGGGCAGAGTATGAACAGCCACAGCTGGCCGATCGCCCATCCACCGGCATAGAGGGCAGGGCCGATCGAGCGGGCCGGGTTCACCGACGTGTTGTCCACCGGGATGCTGATCAGGTGGATCAGGGTCAGGCCCAGGCCGATGGCGATCGGCGCGAACCCGGCCGTGGCCCGCCGGTCGGTGGCGCCCAGGATGATGTAGAGAAAGAACGCGGTGAGCAGGATCTCGATGATGATCGCCGCCCACACCGAGAAGTGCCCGGGTGAGTGGTCGCCGTACCCATTGGCCGCAAAGCCGGTGTCCTTGGAGGAGAAACCCTTCTGACCGTGGGCGACCGCCCACAACACGCTGGCCGCCACGATGGCGGCCACGACCTGGGTGACGACGTAGGCCAGGACGTCGGCCCACGGAAAGCGCTTGGCCACGGCCAGGCCGACGGTGACCGCCGGGTTGAAATGACCACCCGAGACGTTGCCGACGGCGTAGGCCATCGTCAGCACGGTGAGACCGAAGGCCAGCGCCACGCCGAGCAGTCCCACTCCGACGTCCGGGAACTTGGCCGCCAGCACGGCGGTGCCGCACCCACCGAAGACGAGCCAGAACGTCCCGAGGAACTCCGCCCCCAGGCGCTTGACGAGAGCGTCGGGCATCGCGGGCCCACCTTCCGACTCATACTCGACGTGGCAAGACCCGGTCTGGCTGAGTGATTCGACGTCCGGGACCAGCAGAACATACAAGGTCATCGAGCAAAGGCAACCAGGCGGTTCGCCGCCGGGACGGAGCAGCGGGTCAGCGAAGCAGATAGAACGAGATGACCGAACCCAGGAGCAGGAAGAGGACCGTCCCCCCGAGCACGGCGGTGTCCCAGTAACCCAGGCGGTGGCGGCGCACGTGGGCGGCCAGCCGGTTCGGACCGCCGATGCGGATTGTCGTCATGATGCACGCCGACTTTCTCGAGGCTGCGTGAGGTGATCTTGATACCATGATCAAGACCTAGTCGCCACCGGAATAGCCCGTTGTGGCCAACCGACGACCGAATCGATACCGAGTCGTCACCGACGCGCGACGTGCCGGCCGCGCTGTCGATCACTCGGGGCTCGGTGCGCCCGCACGGTTCCGGCGCTGAACTTAGACCGCAGTCACGACCGGTCCGGTGGGTTCGGTGCCAATGCCGGTACCAATGCCGGTGCCAATGCCGGTGCCAACGGCTTGGCGTCGGCTACGCGTTCCAGCGTCCGGGTGGAATTGGGCAGCAGGGCGGCGGCCAGCGCCACGGTCCCCAGCAGCCCGCCGCCAATCAGCACCGGCCGCTCCCCCAGCCACTGCCCGAGCGGGCCGGCGATCAGGTAGCCCAGCGGCAGCAGGGCCAGAGACCCCATCCAGTCCCAGGCCGAGACGCGCGAGAGCAGTTGAGGCGGTATGCGCTGGGCCAGCTCGGTCTCCCACAGCACGGCGAACAACCCGATGCCCACACCACCGCAGGCCGTGAAGACAAACAGCACCGCCCGGGGCGGACCGACGGCGAACAGGGCGATGGTCAGCGGCCAGAACATGGCCACCGTCGCGCCGAGGCGCATGGGACGGCGCGGGCGCAACCGTGAGCCGACCGCCGCGCCAGTCACCGTGCCCACCGCCGAAGGCGGCCTCGGTCAGGCCGAACACCGCATCCGTGCCGTACACCTGACGGGAGGTGGCCGCACCGAGGACGAAGTACGGGGCCATGGCGAGGACCAGGGCGGTGGAGAAGCTGACCACCGTCCACAGCACCCACGGCCGCTCGCGCACCGCGCCCCAGCCGTCGCGCAGTTCGGCCAGCACGGTGCTGCGCTCGGCCGGCCTGCCGCGGGTCCGAGTGCGGATGCGGATCACCAGCGCAGCCGACAGCAGGAACGTCGCCGCGTCGACCGCAAATGCCGCGGCGCCGCCGACGCCGATGACGAGTGCGGTGGCCAGCGCCGGTCCGATGACGGTGGCCAGTTCTGCGCTCACCCCACCCAGGGCCTGGGCACCCTGGATGTCGTCGTCGGTGCGAAGGGTCTGCGGCACGAGCCCGGTGTGGGCCGGGCGGAAGAACGCCTCGGCCGCCCCGAAGACGATCCCGATGGCCACCATGTGCCAGATCCTTACCGTGCCGGTGACGATGAGGACGGCGAGCAGTCCGTGCAGCGCGGCCCGGACGAGATCGGAGGCGACCATAACGGAGTGCCGCGGCAGCCGGTCGGCCACCACTCCACCGACCAGCAGGAACAGCACCAGAGGCACCGAGTACGCGGCCAGCACGAGCCCGACGTCGGTGGCGTCGCCGGTCAGCCGGGTGACGTAGAGCCCGATGGCCACGATGACCAGGGCGTCACCGATGACCGACACCGACTGGCTGAACCACAGCAGCCGGAAGTCACGGGCCCGTAGTACCGAGAACACGAACCGACGGTAGTGCCGGCGCAGGTGGCAACGGCTGGATTTTTGGTCCTGGTC
>JBDUAD010000020.1:0-31823 GCA_040004775.1 bacterium
GCATGATCGCGCGACGGTGCGTCATTTCGCCGCATGTGCGCCGCACTCAAGTGGGTGATGGCATGGCACTCGTCGCGGATTCGGATGGGGGTCCATATACCTGTCTAGATACACCCGGTACGTGTCGGCACCAGCCGGTAGTTCGAGGTCTGGAAGCGAGGGCGACTCCCTCACAAGACCGGGGTATTGGGTAGCTTCCGGGTCCCGTCCTCAGCAGCCGCGATGCCACTGGTGGCGTCGAGAGGTCGCAGGTTCAATCCTGCCCCCGCTACAGCGCAGAGTTGGGCCCCGGCAGACACCTGCCGGGGCCCAACGTCGTTCCCAGGCGAGAATGAGCCGGTGAGTGTGTCTCTCGCCCCGCCGTCCTCGCCGGAGACCGTCTTCACCTACGGCGCACCACAGCTGAAGTTCGGCTCCGGCGCCTCCGCAGAGCTCGGCGTGGACCTCGCCACACTGGAGGTGTCGCGCGTCCTGCTGGTCACCGACGGCGGCCTGATGAGCACCGGCCATCCGCAGCGACTGGCCGAGCAGATTCGCGGGCACGGCATCGACGTCGTGCTGTTCGACGGTGTGCGCATCGAGCCCACCGACGCCAGCCTGCAGGCCGCGGTGGAATTCGCCCGCGAGGCCGGTCCGGTGGACGGGCTCGTCGCGGTCGGCGGCGGCTCGAGCATCGACACGGCCAAGGCGGTGAACCTGCTGCTGACCAACCCGGGGGAGCTGCTCGAGTACGTCAACCGCCCGATCGGTGGCGGACGGGCGCCGGAACATCGGCTGCACCCGCTGGTCGCGGTTCCCACCACCACCGGTACCGGCTCGGAGTCCACGACGATCTGCGTGCTCGACGTCCTCGCCCGGCGGGTGAAGACCGGCATCAGCCACGCCCGGCTGCGGCCCACCTTGGCCGTGGTCGACCCCGACCTGACCGCCACCCAACCTCCGGCGGTGACCGCAGCATCGGGCATGGACGTGATGTGTCACGCTCTGGAGAGCTACACCGCCCGCTCGTTCGACTCCTACGAACGCCACGCCGCCCAGCGGCGGGTGCCCTACTGCGGCGCGAACCCGCTGTCCGACCAGTGGGCCGAGAAGGCGCTCAGCCTGCTCGCCCGCGCCTATCGCCGAGCGGTCACCGACGGCGCCGATCGCCAGGCTCGCTCGGACATGGCCCTGGCCGCGACAGTGGCCGGCCTCGGCTTCGGCAACGCCGGCGTCCACATCCCGCACGCCAACGCCTATCCGATCGCTGGTCAGGTGCGGTCGTTCCGCGCACCCGGCTATCCGGGCGAGGAGCCGTTCGTGCCCCACGGCATGGCGGTCGGGCTGACCGCTCCGGCCGCGCTGCGCTTCACCTTCCCCGCCGATCCGGCTCGCCACGTCCGGGCCGCCGAGTTGCTCGACCCCGACGACCGGGCCGACGCCCGCGCCGGTGCGCCGGAGGACCGCCTGCCGCGGGTGCTGGCCGGGCTGATGGCCGACGTCGGCCTGCCCGACGGGCTGGCCGCCGTCGGCTTCACCGAGGCCGACATACCGGAGCTGGTCAGCGGCGCACAGGCCCAGACCCGGTTGCTCGAGACCGCGCCTCGGCCGGTGCACGGCGACGACCTGGCCGCCATCCTCATCGCGTCGCTGGAGAACCGGTGAGTGCGGCCGCCGGACCCGGGACGCTGGCCTGGCGCCGGGCCATCGACGATGACTCGGCCCTTGCTGTCCCGGTCGCCCGCGGCCTGGCCGCGCTGGGCGATCGCGGCGCCAGCGTGCTGGTCGCCGACATCGACCCGGAGTTGGCCGACACCGCCGCGTTCTGCGAGCGCTACGGCGTGGAGATGGCCGAGTCGGCCAACTGCGTGGTGGTGGCCGGTCGGCGCGGCGAGGACGTGCGCTACGCCGCCTGCATGGTGCTCGCCACCACCCGGGCCGACGTGAACGGCCTCGTCCGCCGGCGCCTCGACGCCCGCAAGGCCTCGTTCGCGACGATGGCCGACGCCGTGACGTCGACCGGGATGGAGTTCGGCGGAATCACACCGATCGGCTTGCCGCCCCAGTGGCCGGTGCTGATCGATCCGGCCGTGCTCGCCGCCGGACCGGTCGTGATCGGCAGCGGGCTGCGCCGGTCGAAGCTGGCCGTGCCCGCCGATGTCCTGCTTGCCCTTCCCGGGGCTGAGACGGTTCCCGACCTGGCTCGCTAGAGCGTCGGGGGGCTCGTTCCGCCGTTGCCGATGCGGCGAGGGCATACCTCAGGGCACCACGGTGACCGGCCACCGCGCCAGCTTGACGAGGTGCAGGCCGAGCGAGCCGACGAAGCGGTGGCTCATCCGGGTGGAGGCGCCGATGACGATGAGGTCCGGACGCAGCTCGTCGGCCAGGCGGACCAGCTCCTGGAACGGGTTGCCCTCGCGCTCGACGAAGGCCACCGTCAGTCCGATCCGTGCGCCCTCGACTTCGGCCGCTTCCCGCAGCTGGGCCGCGGTGGCCGCGTTGCTCTCCCGGATGCCGGCGATGGCCGACGGGGACGCCGCGGCCAGTCCGCCGAGGGTGTGCACGAACAGGGCCACCAGCCGGGCGTTATGGCGGCGGGCCAGGCCGGCCGAGTAGGCGGCCGCCCGGTACGACGTCTCGGAGCCGTCGACTCCGACCAGGATGATCGAGGGGCCATCGTTGCCGAACTCGAACATGCCGCGGACGATAGCGCCCGTTCCGGGCGGGTACGGGCGGGCACGCGGCCGCGGGTCACGACAGTCCGAGTGCCCGGGTCACGGTGATCTCGATGACCACCCGGGCCGGATTTTCCCGGGGCGTCCGGTAACGCTCGGCGTAGCGCCGGACCGCGTCGGCCACCGCGTCCGGATGCGAGGAAACGACGGCCCGGCCCTCGAGGCTGGACCACCGCCGGCCGTCGACCTGGCTCACTGTGGCCGGTACTCCGACCGCGCCGGCGGCGGCGATCCGCCGGGCCTTGGCCGAGGCCCCCGACGTGATCACCCGGGCTACGCCAGCATCAATGTCGACGGTGACGCCGACCGGCACCACGTGGATGCTGCCGTCGGCCCGGACGGTGGACAGCGTGGCCAGGTGCCGCTCGGTCCAGAACTCGAGAAACTCCGGCGACGTCCCGGCCAGACCGAGGTTCATCACGCGGCGACCGGTTGGGACGAGCCGCGGCGGCGGGGGGTGGCGGCCAGACGGTCCGGTACGCCGGAGATGGCCGCGGCGATGATGATCGTGAGCAGGACGTAGCAGGCGGTCAGCGGTCCCAACCGAGGTTCGGCTCCGGCCTGAACGGCCAGCGCGGCCACGACGACCGAGAACTCGCCCCGGGGCACGAGGGCCACGGCCGCTCGCCATCGTCCGCGGCGGCGGGCTCCACTGCGCGCCGCGGCGACGTAGCCGGTGGCCAGCTTGGTCAGCGTGCCGATCGCCGCCAGCAGTGCGGCCAGGGCCAGAACGCCGGGCAGCGAGCCCGGCTCGGTCGACAGCCCGAAGAAGACGAAGAACGCGGCGGCGAACAGGTCTCGGATCGGAGTCAACAGCTCCACTGCCGTCTCGGCCACCGTCCCGGACAGAGCAATGCCGACCAGGAAGGCGCCGACGGCCGAGGAGACCTTGAGCTCTTGGGCGATCCCGGCGACCAGCACGGTGAGGCCGAGGGTGCCCAGCAGGAGGGACTCGGCGTCGTCGGTGGACACCAGCCGGGTGACCTGCCGGCCGAACCGGGTGGCCACGATCAGCACGGTGGTCACGGTCACCAGCGCGATCACCACCGCCAAGGTGACGCCGGCGACCCCGCTGCCGGCCAGCAGGGCGGTCAGCAGCGGCAGGTAGATGGCCATGGACAGGTCCTCGACCACCAGCACCCCGAGGATGGACGGAGTCTCCCGGTTGCCGAGGCGGCCGAGATCGGACAGCACCTTGGCGATCACGCCGGAGGATGAAACCCAGGTGATGCCAGCCAGGGCCACGGCCGCCTCGGCTCCCCAGCCGGCCAGCAGGGCGACCGCGGCGCCGGGCACCGCGTTGAGCACGGCGTCGAGGGCACCGACCGGCGCCTGAGTGCGCAGATTGCCCAAGAGCTCACCGGCGGAGTACTCGAGGCCCAGCATGAGCAGGAGAAGAATCACGCCGATCTCCGCGGCCACGCTGATGAATTCCTGGCTCTCCTCCAGCGAGGCGAAGCCGCCCTGACCGAAGGCCAGACCGGCCAGCAGGTAAAGCGGAATGACGGGAACCTTGACCACCCCCGCCAGCCGGCCGAGCAGGCCGAGCACGAACAGCACGGCACCGAGCTGGATGAGCAGGGCAGAAGCGTGTGACACGGGGGACCCACTGGCCACCGTCACTTCTGGATCAGCTAGCGGGCGGGGTGGCGTCGGTGCGGTCCGTGCCGTTGGTGCCGTTCGTGCCGTCCAGGATGGCGGCCAGCTGGTCCACCGCGGCCTGGGTGCCGACCACGGCGATGAGGTCGCCACCGCGCAGGCCGAACTCCGGCCCGGGCGAGGTGATGGCCGTTGAGTCGCGCAGCACCGCCACGATGGAGGCACCGGTGCGGGTGCGGGCCCTGGTGTCGCCCAACGGCCGGCCGGCGTACGGCGAGGACGGGGGCACCGGCAGCTGCTCGACCACGAGGCCGTCGCCGTGCAGACCTGCCAGCGCGGTCAGCAGTTGCGGGCCGCCGAGGATCTCGGCAACGGCATTGGCCTCCGGTTCGGTGAGCACCACCCGCGCCGACGCGGCGTCGGGGTCGTCGGCGCCGTAAACCAGCAGATCCCGCTTGCCCGAGCGGCGGGTGACGATGCCCAGGCGTGACCCGTCGGCCAGCTCGAGCTCCTGGCACACGCCGATGCCGGGCAGCCCGCGGCTGCTGATCGTGACGGTCATGCGCTCTCCGGGGAATTCGGGCACCGCCGGCGCCGGCTCCGCGACCGCACGCCAGGCGCCGCGGCGGAGCGTCCGCCGACCCACCGACGTCGTCGCCGGCACGAGCGGGGAGTCTAACCGGAGGCTGTGGTCCCGAGGGCGGTGAGCAGGGCGGCGTGCAGGCGACCGTTGCTGGCCGCCGCGCTGCCCTGATGAACGCCGGGCACGCCGTCCACGCCGCTGAACGTCCCGCCGGCCTCGGTGACCACCGGCGCGACCGCGGCGACGTCCCACAGGGACAGCTCCGGTTCGGCGGCGACGTCCACTGCGCCCTCGGCCACGAGCATGTAGGACCAGAAGTCGCCGTAGCCCCGCGAACGCCAGACCCCTTGCGTCAGCGCCGCGAACGCCTCGGCGCGCCCGTGGGCTGCCCAGCTGGCCACGTCGGAGAAAGACAGGCTGGCGTCGGCGAGATCGGCGACCAGCGAGACGCGGTTGACCCGGGCCCGACCGCCGTTCGCGCTCGACCACGATCCGAGACCGCGGGCGGCCCACCAGCGCCGGCCCAGCGCCGGTGCACTGACCACACCGAGCACCGCGTCGCCGTCGTCGAGCAGGCCGATCAAAGTGGCCCACACGGGCACGCCGCGGACGAAGTTCTTCGTGCCGTCGATCGGGTCGAGGACCCAGATCCGTGGACCGGAACCCGTCGCGCCGAATTCCTCCCCGGCCACCGCGTCGTCCGGGCGCTCCGCCTGTAGTTCGGTGCGGAGAAGCTGCTCGGCCGCCCGGTCGGCGTCACTGACCGGCGTGAGGTCGGGCTTAGCCTCGACGACCAGATCGGAGGCACCGAAGCGGTCAATCGTGAGTTGGTCGGCCGCATCAGCCAGGCGCAGAGCCAGCTCCAGGTCGTCGGCCAGGTCGGCTTCGGGAGGCGGCGGCAGGCTCACCCGCGGCACGCTACCGTCGCCCGCTGGCCAGCGTCGGGGGGTCGAACAGTCCGTCACCGCCTCGACCGGGCGCTCGAACGGCGCCCGACGCCCGAGTTCTCGTCGGCCTGGATAGCGATCGCGACGGGTTCAGGGTCGATGCGCGGTATTCGCGGCCGCCGCGGGAGCCGCCGCGCCGTCGCCACCGGTGGTGGACTCGGGGTGGGCGATCCCGCGGTCGCGGCCGTGCTGCACGCATTTCTCAGGGTTTCCTTCGAGCCGGGACGCCGCTACGCCGAGCCGGAGGTCAACGCGATCCTGATCGCGTTCTTCGCCGACTATGCGGCCCTGCGTCGCCATCTCGTGGACGAGGGGCTGCTGACCCGGGACCGCGGTGTGTACTGGCGCACCGGCGGGCCGCCGGGCGTGATCGAGTAGCCGTCACCGTCCTCGGCGGCCGCGGGTTCTACGGTGATTGGGTGACGGCGCAGGAAGACGAAGTGACGCTGACCGCCGCGGTGTCCACGGCGCCGTCCCCGTGGCCACCGGCGCGGCTGTCGGCCGCGCGACGGGCGCAGGTCCCGCCGTTCCACGCAATGCGCATGTTCGAGGCCGCGGCCGCGCGTCGGGCCAGCGGTGCCGCGGTGTTCGACCTGAGCGCCGGGCAGCCCGGCACACCCGCCCCGGCCGCAGTACGGGCCGCGGCCCGCCGGGCGCTCGACGCCCACCAGCTCGGATACACCGCGTCCAGCGGCATACCGGAATTGCGGGAGGCCATCGCCGGGCACTACCGCCGGGTCCACGGCCTGGACGTGTCGCCGGGCGACGTCGTGGCCACCACCGGCTCCTCCGGCGCTTTCCTGCTGGCCTTCCTGGCCGCGTTCGACGCCGGCGATGTCGTCGCACTGGCCCGTCCCGGCTACCCGGCCTACCGCAATCTGCTCCGAGCGCTCGGCTGCACCGTGGTGGAGCTGCCGTGCGACTCCTCCAGCCGGTTCCAGCCGACGGTCGAACTGCTGGAGACGCTCGATCCGCGTCCCGCTGGTCTCGTGCTAGCCAGTCCGGCCAACCCGACCGGCACCATGGTGAGCGCCGACGAGCTGGCCCGGTTGGCCCGATGGTGCGCCGGGCACGGGGTACGGCTCATCAGCGACGAGATCTACCACGGGATCACCTACGTCCAGCCCGCGGCATCGGCCTGGCAGTATGACCGTGGGACCGTCGTCGTGAACAGCTTCTCCAAGTACTTCTCGATGACCGGCTGGCGCCTCGGCTGGCTGCTCGCGCCACCGGACCTGCTGGACACGGTCGACCGGTTGGCCGGGAACTTCGCGCTGTGTCCGCCCACGCTGGCCCAGCACGCCGCCGTCCACGCCTTCGACGACTACGCCGAGCTCGACGCCAACGTCGCCCGGTATGGGGCCAACCGTGAGCACCTGCTCAGCGGTCTCGGCCAGCTCGGGATCGACCGGCTGGCTCCGGCCGACGGTGCGTTCTACGCCTACGCCGACGTCTCGGCGTTTACCGACGACACCCTGGATTTCTGTTCCCGGATGCTGCGTGAGACCGGCGTGGCCACCACTCCCGGCGTCGACTTCGATGGCGTCGACGGGCATCGATTCCTGCGGGCGTCGTTCGCCGGATCACCGGCAGTGGTCAGCGGAGCGCTCGACGCCCTGGCCGACTGGCTACCTGGGCAACGCCGGGCCTGACCGAACCGTCGCATCCCTGCGATCACCCGAAGCGGCAACGATGCGCTCGGACGGTCCTAGCCGACGACGGGCACGCTGTCGGGATCGTCGGGCCCGGGCATGGGCTCGACCGGCGCCGGAGGAAGCGTCTCCGGCGTGTCGGGCAGCAGAGGCCCGGCGTCGTCCGGGATCGGCTCGCTCGGGTCGATCGGTGGGTAGGAGTCTGGATCCGGTCCGGGTTGCACCACGCCCGCAGTACTACACGAGTCGGGACCGGCGAGACCAACCCGGTCGCGTCAACGCCGACTCAGTCCGCGGGCGCGTTCCGGCTGACCAGCATCCGCCGGAACGCGGCCAGGCGAGCCGGTGACGATGCGCCGGCGGCGACGTAGGCGTCGAGAGTGCAGCCGTCCGCCGAACTCAGGTGCTCACAGCCCGGTGGGCACGCGGTGGCGCCATCTTCGAGGTCGGGGAAGGCCCACAGCAGGTCCTCGGCGCTGACGTGGGCCAGACCGAACGAGCGCACACCCGGCGTGTCGATCACCCAGCCGCCGCCGGGCAGTGGCAGGGCCAGCGTCGAGGTCGACGTGTGGCGACCCTTGCCGATGGCCGAGACCACACCGACCAGCCGGTGGGCGTCGGGCACAAGTGCGTTGATGAGCGTGGATTTGCCGACCCCGGAGTGGCCGACGAAGACGGACACCTGATCGTGCAGTCGTTCCCGCACCGGGCCGAGGTCGCTGCCGCGGGACGTGATCAGCACCGGCACGTCGAGCTCGGCGAAGTTGGCCAGGACGTCGTCAGGTGAGGCGAGGTCGGCCTTGGTCAGACACAGGACCGGTTCGATGCCCTCGGTCAGGGCGGCGACCAGACATCGGTCGATGAAGCCGAGCCGGGGCGGCGGATCGGCCAGTGCGGTCACAATGATCAGCTGGTCGGCGTTGGCCACCACCACCCGCTCGGTGTCGTCGGTGTCGTCCGCGGTGCGCCGCAGCACCGAATCGCGCGGAGCTCGCCGCACGATGCGGGCCAAGGCGTCGGGCGAGCCGCTGAGGTCGCCGACCACGTCCACCCGATCACCGACCACGATGCCCTTGCGCCCGAGCTCGCGGGCTCGCATCGCGGTGACCTCGGTGCCGTCGAGCAGCACGCGGTATCGCCCCCGGTCGACGGTCAGCACCTGCCCGGCTTCGGCGTCGACGTGCCCGGGCCGCTGCTTGCTGCGGGCCCGCGTGCCGCGAGGGTTGGGTCGCACCCGCACGTCGTCCTCGTCGAGGTGACGCAGGCCGCGATCGTTGGCGCCCGTCACCCGGGCCTGGAGCTCGCGACCAGCCCGGCCCACAGTCCGGGGAAGTCGGGGAGGGTCTTGGTCGTGCAGTCGATGTCGTCGATGGTGAGGCCGGGTACGGCCAGGCCGAGTACGGCGCCGGCCTGAGCCATGCGGTGATCTGCGTAGCTGTGCCAGGTGCCCGCGTGCAGGGCACGGGGCCGGATCACCAGGCCACCAGCGTCCTCCACCACGTCGGCCCCGAGGGCCGACAGCTCGCGAGCCAGGGCACTGATCCGGTCGGTCTCGTGCCCGCGAAGGTGCGCCACGCCTCGGAGCGTCGACGGTGAGTCGGCCACCGCGGCCACCGCGGCCAGGACCGGCGTCAGCTCTCCGACGTCGTGCAGGTCGACGTCGACGCCGTGGACCGATCCGCCGCGCACGGTGACGCCTGCGTCGTCGCGGAAAACCGTCGCGCCCATGGCCGCGAGGAGGTCGCGCAGGGCGTCACCGGCCTGATCGGTCTCCGTCGGCCAGCCCGGGATGGTCACTTCGCCACCGGTGATGACAGCGGCGGCGAGGAACGGCGCGGCGTTGGACAGATCCGGCTCGATGTCGACGTCGTGCGCACGGATGGGGCCGGGAGCCACCTCCCAGACGTCGGGGGAGTCGTCGGTGACGGTGACGCCGCCGGCCCGCAGCGCGGCCACGGTCATCGCGATGTGCGGCAGGGACGGCACGGGCCGGGCTCCGACGTTCCGCACGACGACGCCCTTGTCCCAACGCGGAGCGGCCAGCAGGAGGGCCGACACGAACTGTGAGGACGCCGACGAGTCGATGTCGACCACTCCACCGGCCACTGATCCACGGCCGCGGACGGTGAACGGCAGGCTGCCTCGACCGTCGTCGACCACTTCGACCCCTGCTTGCCGCAGCGCGTCGAGCAATGGGCCCATCGGCCGGGTGCGGGCGTACGCGTCACCGTCGAAAACGACGTCGCCGTCGGCAAGAGCGGCGATCGGCGGGACGAAGCGCATCACCGTTCCAGCCAGGCCGGTATCGACCGATGTCGCGTGCAGCGGGCCGGGCTGCACCGTCCAGTCCTCGCTCGTGGTGTCGACGTCGGCGCCGAGCCCCGTGAGCGCGGTGGCCATCAACGTGGTGTCGCGGGCCCGCAGCGCGCCCCGCACCGTGGCGGGCCCGTCGGCCAGCGCGGCGAGCACGAGCGCCCGCGCGGTCTGCGACTTCGAGCCGGGCAGCGCCACCCGTCCACCCACGGGACCGTGAGCCGTCGGCGCAGTCCAGGCGCCAGGCATGGGGCGGGTCATGGCCTCATTCTGCCGCAAGCGCGTCGGCCGTCAGAGGCTCGCGGCACACTGGCGCTCATGTGCGGTCGCTACGTCAACGTCGCCTCCACGGCCGACCTCAGCCTCGAGTTCGACGCCGAGGAGGTGATCGGCGAACCAGTTGCGCCTTCCTGGAACATCGCGCCCACCGACCCGGTACCCGCGGTGGTCAAGCGCCGCATGCACGGCGCCGACGATGACGCCCCGACCGTCCGGCAGCTACGGACGCTGCGCTGGGGGCTGGTGCCGAACTGGTCCAAGTCGCGCACCGGCTGGGCAAAGATGATCAACGCGCGGATCGAGACGGTGACCACCAGGCCGGCGTTCAAGTCAGCCGCGGCCCGGCGCCGGTGCCTGCTGCCGTCGCTGGGGTACTACGAGTGGCAGAAGACCGAGCAGGGAAAGGTGCCCTACTTTTTGCACGATCCCGACGGCGCGTTGCTGGCCATGGCGGGGCTTTACGAGCTGTGGCGCGACCCGGACCTGCCCGACGACGACCCGGGAAAGTGGCTGTGGACGTCGACCGTCATCACTCAGCCGGCCACCGACGTCCTCGGCCACATTCACGACCGCTGCCCGGTCGTCGTGCCCCGCGACCTGCAGGAGGCCTGGCTGGACTGCTCGGTCGACGATCCGCAGATCGCCCAGACGCTGCTAGGGCGCATACCCGAGGTGCATCTCGAGCCGCAGATCGTGTCGAACGCGGTGAACAGCGTCCGCAACGACGGTCCCGAGCTGATCGAGCCGGTCAGCGAGTCCGAGGTGGACGCCCCGGGCCGTCACCCCGTGCAGCAGCAGCTGGACCTCTAGTCCGACGGCGCGCGGCACGGCGCATCCGCACCGGCACGGCGGACCGGGCGTCAGCCGGTCGGCGGATAGGCGCTGCGGCCCATTTGTTCCCGACGGGTCCACACCCGCCGGCGCGCTCGGAAGCGGCGTTCGTCGAGCAGGCGGAGGTCACCGTCGAGCTCACGCGGGATCGGATCGCGCTCACGGACGATCCAGGGCACGGCCCGGGTGAGCAACACCAGCCCTCGCACATAGGAACGGTTCTTCGGCGCGTCGGCGAGACTGAACACGGTCCAGCGCAGCGCACTGCCGAAGCGGCGGTGCAGCCAGGCGTTGACCACGGTGTTGCGCAGCCCGACGTGCCGCAGCGAGGTCGCGTTGGCCACGCTCGGGTAGTGGTGCATTACCACCTCGGGCACGTAGCGCATCTGCCAGCCGCGCCGGACCATCGGCACAGCCAGCGTCTCCTCCTCGCCGCCGATGAAGAAGCGCTCGTCGTACCCGCCGGACTCTCGATAGGACTCCCGGCGTACGACCGCCGCCCCGGCCATGAAGCTGAGGAGCACGGGACCCGGGATGCCGGCCCGGTCAGGCACCGGGCTGGCCGCCATCTCCGCGCTCACCACGTCCAGGCCCTCCTCGTCGCGGACGAGGATGCGGGCGTTGACCAGCCCGAGGCGCGGATACCGGTCGAGCAGGTCCGCCGCGAGCACCAATCCGTCCCGCTCGTACCAGCCGTCGTCGTCGCAAAATGCGACATAGGGCGTGGTCGTCCGCTCGAGCCCTACGTTGCGAGCGGCCGCGCCGATGTTGTGTGGCAGCCGCACGACAGTGACCTCGGGATAGTGGGCGATGACGGCGTCCACACCGTCGGTCGATCCGTTGTCGACGACGACCACCGGCACCTCGAGTGCGATCAGGTGCTTGAGCGTGGTCGCTATCCGGTGCGAGCAGTTGTAAGTGAGCAGCACCACCGACAGCCGCGCGGCCAATGCGTCGCGAAGGGGCTCGATGCTGCCGTTCAAGGAAACGGCCGGCGAGGGCCAGGACGTGCGATCGGAGGATGCGGAACTCACAGTGTCCTTCCTGTCGTCGGTGGGCAGGGGTCCCACCGCTGGCGCTCAGAGTAGGGTGTCGCCGCCGGCCGGACTTCAGATTGGCCGAACGACGCCCGTCACCCAGCCGCCCCACTCGCTGCACGGTGGCGCGCCCTGCCGACAGCCGGTCGCGTTCGCCACCGCTGCTCGCCCTAAGCTCGCCGCCGTGGCCGCGAACGGGACGACGGCTACGACGGCGACCGCCGCCGCCCGCGCGCCCCGGGCCCGCAGTTTCGCGGTCGAGACACCGGTCGGACCGGCCGGTATCGACCTCGACCCGGCCCGCTCGCCGGCGGGACTGTTGATGCTGGGCCACGGCGCCGGCGGCGACGTCGACGCGCCCGACCTGGTGGCGGTGCGCGATGCCGCCCGCGGCGTGGGGTGGACGGTGGCTCGGGTGACCCAGCCCTACCGGCGCGCCGGCCGGCGGGCTCCCGCGCCGGCGGCCCAGCTCGACGCGGCCTGGACCGCAGTGGTCGCCGACCTCACCGCGCGGCGCGGGCTGCGCCGCCTGCCGGTCGTGCACGGCGGGCGTTCCAGCGGCGCCCGGGTGGCCTGCCGGTGCGCAGGACCCGAGGCCGCCGGCGTGGTCGCCCTGGCCTTTCCGGTGCATCCGCCAGGACGTTCGGAACGCAGCCGACTCGACGAGCTCGACGCGGTCAGCGTGCCCCTGCTGGTCGTGCAGGGCGAGCGCGATGCCTTCGGCCGGCCGCCGGAGGAACTCTTCGGTCGGCCCGGCCGCACCCTCGTTACCGTGCCCGGCGCGGACCACGCCCTGCGCCGAGATCCAGGCGCGGTCGGGGCGGCGGTGGCGAGCTTCCTTGCCCGGCTGACCTTGCCCGGCTGACCTTGCCCGGCTGACGTTGCCCGGCTGACCTTTGCCGGCCTGAACACCCAGTGACCGCTCAGCGGGCGAGCGGTGCGAGCACCGCGGCGCTGGCCCGCTTGAGGTCCTCCGGCGCCAGCCGCAGCTGCAGGCCGCGTTGTCCGGCCGACACGTAGACGGCGTCGAAGCCGGTGGCAGAATCGTCGAGCACCACCGGCAGGCGGGTGCGCTGCCCGAGGGGTGAGATGCCCCCCAGGACGTAGCCGGTGGCGCGCTGGGCCGCGCTCGGCTCGGCCATCACCGCCCGACGCCCGGACACTGCACGAGCCAGCGCCTTCAGGTCCAACTGCCGGCTCACCGGCACCACCGCGCAGACCAGCTGGGCGTCCACCGACGCGATGAGGGTCTTGAACAGCTGGGCCTCGTCCACCTCGAGTGCGCGGGCGGCTTCGGCGCCGTATCCGTCGCCCCGCGGGTCGTGACGGTAGGGATGCAGCGAATAGGGGATGCCCAAGCGATCCAGCGCCGTGGTCGCCGGAGTGGCCTGCGCGCTCACGGCCGCGATTGTGCCAGCGGGGAATGCCCGGCCCGTCGGCGTGCGTTCCCCCCGCGAGACGACAGGAAGGTCCCCCGTGATCACGTTGCCGCGCCCGGCGCCGGCCGCAATGCCGGTGACGCCCGGGCCGCCACCTTCCGCGCCGCCACCTTCGGTGCCGGTGAGCTTGCCATGGTCGGGCCCGGCAACGGCCCCGTTCCCGACGCGGACGCTCGACCCATCGGACGTATCCTCGCTGTACACGACGGCGAAGACGGCGAGGGCGAGGTACGCGGTGGCAGAGGAATCGGTCGAGGACCGGCGCGCCCGCTTCGAGCGCGACGCGCTGCCGTTCCTCGACCAGCTCTACGCCGCCGGCATGCGGATGACGCGCAATCCGGCCGACGCCGAGGACCTGGTCCAGGAAACCTACGTGAAGGCCTTTGCCGCCTTCCACCAGTTCACCGAGGGCACCAACCTCAAGGCTTGGCTCTACCGGATCCTGACCAACACGTTCATCAACACCTACCGCAAGAAGCAGCGCCAGCCGCAGCAGTACAACTCCGACCAGATCGAGGACTGGCAGATCGCCCAGGCCGAGTCGCACACGTCGACCGGCCTGCGCTCGGCGGAGATGGAAGCGCTCGACCACCTGCCCGACACCGACGTCAAGCAGGCGCTGCAGGAGCTTCCCGAGGAATTCCGACTCGCGGTATACCTGGCTGACGTCGAGGGGTTCGCCTACAAGGAGATCGCGGACATCATGGGCACCCCCATAGGCACGGTGATGTCGCGGCTGCACCGCGGCCGCCGGCAACTCAAGGACAAGCTGTCGCAGTACGCCCAGGGACGTGGCGAGCTCGACGCCGAGGTCGACGGAGCAGCGGCGAACGTCGGCTCGGCACCGGCCGATGTCGACAGCAACGACGAGCCGGCGCAGACGGTGCGCGCCGGCCGTGGAGGGCGAGCGTGATGGGATTCGGACCGGGTGGCCTCGACTGTGACGAGGTGATGCAGGACCTCTACCTCTATCTGGACGACGAGACCGATCCCGAGGCTCGCGCCAAGATGCAGGCTCACCTGCACGACTGCGCGCCGTGCCTGCGCAAGTTCGGCTTGGAGCAGGACCTCAAGTCCCTCATCGCCCGCACCTGCGGAGGTGACGTCGCGCCGCGCGAGCTGCATGACCGCGTGCGCATCCGCCTGACCCAGGCGACGATCGAGACCGCCTCGCTCGAGTTCCGCGCCGACTGACTCGACCACCATCCCGCTCCCATGATCGAGAGCATTCTGGTGGCCGATCGCGGTCCGGGCGCCATCCGGGTGGTGGCCACCTGCCGCCGCCTGGGCATCAAGTCGGTGGTGCTCGCGCTCAGCGGTGACCCGACCGATCGCCGCGACCGGGCCGGCGCCGACGACGTCGTGCTGCTGCACGATCACGCCGAGACCGCTGACCCCGCCGCCGTGGTGCGGGCGGCCAGTGCGGCCGGGGTCGGCGCGGTGCATCCCGGCACCGGGCCGCTGGCCGGTTCTTCGGCATTCGCCGACGGCTGCGTCGCCGCCGGCCTCGTCCCGGTCACCACCGTCGGCCTGCCGGCGCCGCCGGCGGTGTGGGCCGAGCTCGGACGCGCGGGCGTGCCGATTGCCTCCGACGCTACGGCCGAGATCCTGGTCGTCGCGCTGGCCGGGCCGTCGGGTATCGCGGTGTTCGGTGAGATCGGTCTCGGGACCACGCGCGCCGTTGTGCCGCCACCGACCGCCGGCGCCGAGGCCCGCGCGGCAACCGCCCGAACCGTGCTCGGGCTGTTCGCCGCCCGTGGACTGGTCACCGTCGGCTTCGCCGGCGCTGCGGTTTGCGCGGTTTTACCGACCTGGCCGCCCCAGCACGCCGCGCTGGAGCTGGTGACGGGGATCGATCTGGTCGAGGCGCAGTTGCAGGTGGCCTCGGGCGAGCCCATGGCCCTGAACGAGCCCAGTCGCCACGGAGCCGCGGTGACTACGATGACCGCCGTCGACCTGGCCCCGGAGGATTCGACCGTCGCCGCGCCCGGGGTGCGGGTCGATGTCGAGGATGGCGACTCTGGCCAGTTACGGGCGCGGGTTACCGCGTGGAACGACGACCCCCAACTGGCTGCGGACGCCCTGGCCGCCTACCTGGGTCGCGCCGGTCCCGACGACTGATCCGGCGGCCCGCCGGCGGCGGCCACCCCCTCGAACGGCATCTCCTCGAGCACTCCCGGTTCTCCGGCGTCGGAGTAGTAGTCCTGCGGCGACGTCGCGTCCGTCCCGTCGGCCACCTTCAGCGCCCGCAGCACGGAGGTCAGTATCACCGCGACCAGGACGTTGAGCAGGAAGGCGGTGAGAGCCACATAGACCTTGGTGTCGGTGAACGGGAAGTAGGCCAGCGAGGATCCGAAGTGACGGGTGCCGTGGTTCTCGATCACTGGTGCGCCGTTGACCAGCTTGGTCTTGGTGTTCGGCACGGTCTGCCGATACGCCACGACGGTGCCGTAGACCATCCCGACCGCCCAGCCGGCCAGCAGGGCCCAGCGGTGGAACCACCGGGTGAACAGCCCGGCCACGATGGCGAGGAACGTCTGCAGGATCCAGACGCCGCCCAGCAGCTGCAGGTTGATTGCGTTCTGCCGTTCGAGGGTGAGCACGAAGAACAGCGCGCCGAATTTCACCACCAGCGACGTGATCTTGGAGACCTGCGCCTCCTGTCGTGGCGTGGCGTCGGGCTTGATGAACTCGCGGTAGATGTTGCGGGTGAAAAGGTTGGCTGCGGCGATCGACATGATCGCGGCCGGCACCAGCGCGCCGATGGCGATAGCCGCGAAGGCCACGCCGGCGAACCAGCTGGGAAAGACGTCCTGGAAGAAGTGCGGCACCGCCAGCTGGGGGTTGGCGTAACCGTCGCGGCCGAACACCGTGGTCTTGTTCGCGATCGCGGCGTAGCCGACCAGCGCGAGCAGGGCGAGCATGAGCGAGTACAGCGGCAGGATGGCCGCGTTGCGCCGGATGGTGTTGCGGTTCTTGGCCGACAGCGACGCGGTTATCGAGTGCGGGTACATGAACAGGGCCAGCGCCGAACCCAGGGCCAGGGAGGAATAGGCCCAGTAGGTGGAGCCGCCGGGGATGAACGTCCCGGTGGGTGTCCCGGCCTTGGTCTTGGTCGCCATCTTCTTCTCGGCCGCGTCGAACATGTCGCCGAAGCCGATCTTGACCCCGATGTAGATGATGGCGACCACGATCACCAGATAGATCAGCGTGTCCTTGACGAACGCGATCAGCGCCGGCGCGCGCAGGCCGCTCGAGTACGTGTATGCGGCCAGCACCGCGAAGGCGATGAACAACGGCAGGTCCGCGGCCAGGGTGTTGCCCGAACCGCCCAGACCGATGGTGTCGAGGACAGCCTGGATGCCCACCAGCTGTAGGGCGATGTAGGGCATCGTGGCCAGGATGCCGGTGACGGCCACCGCCAGGGCCAACGCCCGGCTGTCGTAACGCCCGCGTACGAAGTCGGCCGGCGTCACGTACCCGTGGCGACGGGCCACCGACCACAGCCGGGGCATGAACACGAAGATGATCGGGTACACGATGATCGTGTAGGGCACCGCGAAGAAGCCGGTCACTGCCCCGGTGGCGAACATGGCTGCGGGCACGGCCACGAACGTGTAGGCGGTGTAAAGGTCACCACCGAGCAGGAACCAGGTGACCAGAGTGCCGAAGCCGCGACCACCGAGGCCCCACTCGTCGAGGCTGTTCGGGTTCTCGGGTCGGCGCCAGCGGGCGGCGAGGAAGCCGCCGGCGCTGACCACCAGGAAGAAGAAGACGACGACGGCCAGCTCGACCCCGTTGACCCCCTTGCCGGCGGCCAGCGGCACCGACGCCGCCGCGGCAGCCGCCGGGTGCGCGGCGAGGACGGCGCTCACCGCTCGTCCCGGGCGCGAGCGCGGCGCACGACCTGGAACGCCGCGGCGGTGAACACGCCGCTGACCAGCACCCACACCATCTGGTACCAGTAGAAGAACGGCCAGCCGCCGACCCGTGGGCCGTCCGAGGCGTAGATCGGCACGATCAGGATGGCCAGGATCGGGATGCCCAGCAGGACGAACACGCTGACCACGGCGCTGCGTGGCAGCTGGCGGTGGGCGGGCAACTCGGGCTGCGACATCGGAGGACCTCCAGCACGACGCTGCCGCGGGCGCCGGTGTGGGAGGCACCGGGGAGCAGCGCGGAAAGGACCCTAACCAACTGAGCCCGTTCTGTCAGCTCCGGGCCGGGGCGTGGGACAGTGAGGCCGATGTCCACGCTGACCGATCAGCTGGCCGCGGCCACCGACCTCGACGACCGCGCGGTCGACCACCTGCAGCGACTGGTCGGGCAGTGGCAGTTGCTGGCCGACCTCTCGTTCGCCGACCTGCTGCTCTGGGTGCCGCAACCGGGCGGGGAGTACCTGTGTGTGGCCCAGTGCCGGCCCACCACCGGGCCGACCGCCTACGTAGCCGACCGGGTCGGCCAGCGCCGCGACGGAGCGCGGGCCGCCGCGTTCGGCACGGCGATGGCCGAGAAGCGGATCTTCCGCGAGAGCGACCCGGACTGGGAGGACGACGTGCCGGTGCGGCACGAGGCCATCCCGGTGCGCTACGGCGGGAAGGTCGTCGCGGTGCTCGGCCGCGACTCGAACCTGACCATGGTTCGCGGGCCGAGCCCGCTCGAGCTGGCCTATCTGCAGTCAGCCGCCGACCTCGCCGCGATGATCGCCGACGGCACCTTCCCCGGCCCGTGGCCGGAGGCCGAAGGGGCCGAAGTGCCGCGGGTTGGCGACGGGCTCATGCGGCTCGACGCCACCACCCGGGTGCTGTACGCCAGCCCGAACGCGCTGTCGGCCCTGCGACGCCTCGGCGCGGTCGGCGACGTGGTCGGTCAGCCGTTCGCCACCGTCCTCGGCCCCGCGCTGCGCGATCCGCTGCACGCCGGATACCTCGTCGAGCGGGTGGAGGCCGCGGTCGAGGGAGTCCACGCCGGCAGCCAGGAGGTGGACGGCGGCGGGGCAACGGTGTTGTTCCAGCCGCTGCCGCTGACTCCTCGCGGTGAGCGGCTCGGTGCATTGGTGCTGCTGCAGGACGTCACCGAGCTGCGGCGACGAGATCGCCAGATCATGAGCAAGGACGCCACCATCCGCGAGATCCATCACCGGGTGAAGAACAACCTCCAGACGGTGGCCGCACTGTTACGAATGCAGGCTCGGCGGGTAGCCGCGCCGCAGGCCCGTACGGCGTTGGAAGACGCGATGCGACGGGTCAGTGCGATCGCGCTAGTTCACGAGACGTTGTCCGTGGCCGATGAGGACGCGGTCGCCTTCGACGGCGTCCTGGACCGGCTGATGGACGTGCTGGGCGAGGTCACCGGCGCGTCGGGGCGGGTGGAGCTGCGCCGGTCCGGTTCCTTCGGCGATCTCGGCGCCGATGTGGCCACCGCGCTGGTGATGGTGCTGGCCGAACTGGTGCAGAACGCGGTGGAGCACGGATTCGGGCCGGCCGGACGGGGGACGGTCGAGGTCAGCGCCACGCGGCGTCGCACGGGACTGGCCGTGGCCGTCGTCGACGACGGGCGCGGGCTGCCGCCGGACTTCGACCCTGCCCACAGCGACCGACTCGGGCTTCAGATCGTGCGCACGCTGGCCGATGGCGAGCTGCACACCCAGGTCCACTGGCGCCATCGCCCGGAGCCGGGCACGGGAACCATCGTGACGCTGGACGTCGACCTCAGTGCGACCGGTCGGGTCGCCTGAACGTCGCCGATGTGAGGACGTCGCCTCGGTCAGGCCATTCGGGCGCGAGCGCGGGCGTTGCGGCGCTTGAGCGCCCGTCGTTCGTCCTCGCTGAGCGCGCCCCAGACACCGGCGTCCTGCCCGGTCTCCAGGGCCCACGACAGGCACTCCTGGGTGACGGGGCAACGCCGGCACACGGCCTTGGCCTGTTCGATTTGTAACAGGGCCGGACCGGTGTTCCCGATGGGGAAGAACAGCTCCGGGTCCTCGTCACGGCAGATTGCCCGGTGACGCCAGTCCATGGTGCTCCTTAGGAATCTAGATGTCATACAGCCGCGAATCCGACGAACGCCGGAGGGACCACAAAGGTCTGGAACGCAGAACGCGGCTGTCTCGCGCTTGTGAATTGTTTCACGAGCCGGGACCGCACCGCAAGGGCTTGCAGGCGGGGGTTCAGGAGTGGCTGGGGCTCAACCGGGGGGAGGTCACGGCGAACAACGACCGGACGTCATGAGTGTGGTCGCCGGATCCGCATCCGGCAAGAGCTTGGCGGCCGCCGCGCTACTCGGGCCGCGGTAGACCCATCCATGCCGGGTGGCGGAACCCGCCGAGGATGGGCACGGCCAAGGTGGCGCCGGACGGACGCGATCCACGTTCAGACGAGGACCGACAGCGCTTGAGCGACGCTGCGGAACGACACCTGCTCGCGCGTCCCGAGGAAGTCCCCGTCGACCTGCAACGGCGTCGGTCGCGAACAGCGGAGCACGAAGCGGGCGACGTCCTCCTCGACGACGACCCCGCGCCCGCGGGGTCGACGGCCGGGCGCGAGCAACTCGGCGATCCCGCGGCCGACCGAGAGCGGGCTCATGCTCCGGCGGGCATACAGGCTCAGGCCGGTGTCGAACGACGCTCCGGGCGTGGGCGTAACCGGACGCGAGCCCAGATACGTCCACGGACTGGTGTTGGCCACCACGGTCAGGTGCAGTCCGGGCCGCCGGCTGCCGTCCGGGCGAACCAGCGTGATCGGGCCGCGGCCGCGCTGGTGGCGCACGTACTCCTCCACGGCCAGCCGGATGTAGAGCGCGTGGGTGGAGCGGCGGCCCTTGCGTCGAGCCCGCTCCACCGCCGCGACCACCGCGGCGTCGAAGCCGAGGCCGGCGGCAAAGAGGAACCAGCGGTCGTCGGCGCGCCCGAGGCTGATCCGCCGCCGGCGCCCCGCGGTCAACGCCTCCAGCAGGACCGCGGTGGCGTCCAGGGGCTGGTTGGGCAGACCGAGAGCACGGGCGAAGACATTGGTCGACCCGGCCGGCACGACGCCGACGGCGGGCACTGTGGCGTGGACGCCGTCGGTGAGCACGCCGTTGACCACTTCGTTGATCGTTCCGTCACCACCGAGGGCGACCACCACATCGACCGAGTTGCGCATCGCCCGGCAGGCCAGCGCGGCGGCGTGTCCCCGGTTGGCCGTCTCCTCGACCACCACGTCGGAGGCCGCCCGGCTGAGGGCGGCAAGAAGCACTCGGCGCTGACGGGCGGTGACGGCGGTGGCGCGCGGGTTGGCGACCACCAGCACGCGCACGGCGGGCACGTTACCCGGCGGTATTGTCGGCTCCCGTGGACGTGACCCGGGCCGGTGACGATCCGGCGGCGGGCGCGGCCGATCGACCCGCAGGCGTAGCGGTTCCCGGAGAGATCCGGCTGGTCGCCGCCGTGCTCGCCCTGCAGGCGTCCGGCCTGGTAATCATCGCGGTGGTCCTGGTGACCAAGACGCTTATCGGCGATCCGCGGCGGGTGGCCGGCGCGCTGTCGGCCGTCGCCCTGGCCGTCGCCGCGGCCGCGATCCTGCTGTTCGCAGCCCGCTCGTTGCTGCGCCTTCGCCCCGGCCTGCGCACGCCAGTCATCGTCCTCGAGCTGCTCGCGCTTCCGGTCGGCTACAGCCTCGGCTTCCAGGCCGGCCGGATGGGCTACGCCGCCCCACTTCTGCTCAGCGCCGTTCTGGTGCTCTACCTGCTGTTCACTCCAGCCGTGCGAGCCCTGCTCGACCGGTGAGTGGAGGCGTCGATGTCGCGGGGCGTTCGGTCAGGGGGCCGCGGCCGGGTTGGTCATATTCCAGCGCACGACGACCGGGCGGGCGTGCTCGACGCCGAGCAGGCACGGTGCGGCCGTGCCGAGGGCGAACATGCCGCCGTCGCGCACCCGCAGCCCGAGCCAGCGGGCGGCCAGCGCGCGGTTGATGTGCCCGTGCCCGAACAGCACCACCGGCCCGGAGGGCAACGCCGCACGCACGCGTTGCAGCAGCCGGTCCAGCCGAGTGGTCACCTGCGCGGCGGTCTCGCCACCAGGGGTGACTCCGTTCCACACCGTCCAGTCGGGGTCGGTTCGGCGGATCTGCGCGGTGGTGAGGCCTTCGTAGTCGCCGTAGTCCCATTCAGCCAGGTCCGGATCGACGGCGTCGACGGCCAGGCCGGTCAGCTCGGCCGTGCGCTGGGAACGGTGGCGCGGGCTGGCTAGCACCAGCGCCGGGTGAACCGTGGCCACGAGCGGTCGCAACGCCTCGGCCTGCTCCACCCCGTGTTCGGTCAGGTCCAGGTCCGTGCGGCCGGTGTGGCGGCCGTTGGCGCTCCACTCCGTCTCACCGTGCCGGATGAGCCACACCCGCGCGTCGGCCGGCAGCTCAGGAGTTGACTCGAAAGCGGTGGCCGGTGCGGCATCGGTCATAAACGCGGCAATCTACGGCACTGCTCAGGCCACGATGAGCGGCTGGTATCCGCTGCCGCCCGCCCCCAGGTCCGACCACGCCGCGGCGATGCGCTGCACCGCCGTCGCGAGTTGGTCCTCGGGCAACGCGTAGGGCAGGCGTAGGAAGCGCTCCATCGTCCCGTCGACACCGAAGCGAGAACCGGCGACGATCCGCACCCCGTACTGCGCGGCGCGCATCACCAGCGGCGTGGCCAGGGGAGCGTCGAGCTCGACCCACAGCGACAGGCCGCCTGAGGGAACTGGCGCCCGCCAGGCCGGCAGCGTCTCGGCGAGCCGATCGAGCAGGAAGTCGCGTCGCGGCCGAACCTGCTCGATCCGGGCGGCGGTGATCTCGTCGAGCCGGTCGAACACCTCGATGCCGATGAGCTGTTCGAGCACGGCCTGGCCCATGTCGGTGGCCGCGCGGACCATGGCCAGCCGCTCGATCAGCCGGACCGGCGCCCGCACCCAGCCCAGGCGCAGGCCGCCCCACACCGGCTTGGACAGGGAGCCCACGCTGACAACCCCGGGATCGATCGCGGCGGCGGGAGTGGCCGGCGCGACGAAGCCGACGTCGACGAAGGACTCGTCGACCACGACGGTGGTTCCGGCCCGGCGGGCGGCGCGCAGCAGCTCGGCCCGGTCGCCGTCGGGAACCAGGTGCCCCGTCGGGTTGTGGAAGTCCGGTATCAGCACCGCCAGCCGAGGGGATCCGTGACGCAGGGCGGCGGTCATCGCGGCCAGCTGCCACCCACCTTCCGGCGCTACCGGAACGGCCAGGGCACGCGCTCCGCTGGCTCGCACCGCGTCGAGCAGGCCCGCGTAGGTCGGCAGCTCGGTCAGCACCCGCTCGCCCGGACCGACCAGCAGGCGCAGGACCAGATCGAGTGCATGCAGGGCGCCGTTGGTGACGAGGATCTGGTCCGTGGTGGTCGGCACGCCGCGCGCGGTGAACCGGGCGGCGATGCGCTCGCGCAGCGCCGGCAGCCCGGTCGGCTCGTATCCGCTGCCGGACAGGTGCGGGCCGAGCGCGGCGGTGGCCCGGACCACCAGCTCGGGCAGCTGGGCCGGCGCGGGAAAGGTGGCGCAGGACAGGTCGATGAGGTCCTCGGCCGGCGCGGCCTCCACCAGCGGGCGGATGTCGGCGTACCGCGACGCTGGCCGGCCGGCCGGGCGGCGAGCCGCCGAGAGCGCGCGCCTCCCGGGCCCGGAGGAGGCACCGGCGGCGGCACCGCGTCCGTTCGTAGAGCCGCCTCCACCAGCTGGCCCGACACCGCGGGGGAGGACGGTCACGCTGCCGGATCCAGTCCGGCTGGAGAGCAGGCCGTCGGCCCGCAGGGCGTTGTAGGCCGCGGTGACGGTGGCCCGGGACAGTCCGAGCGCCGCTGCCAGCTCACGCTCCGACGGCAGCCGGGTGGCCGGGGCGACGCGGCCGTCGAGCAGGAGGCTCAGAATGGCACGGGCCAGGGCGGTGTACGCCGACCCCGGGGCGACGCGCAGATCGGGCAGCAAAGCGGCCAGCGCCCGGCCACTGAGCGCGGTGAGTACGGCCATGCCCGCGAGCCTGTCACGATTGGCCTGGTTAGGAACAGGCCAATTGCCGGCCAATGGCCCGCGTGCTCCGGACAGCGGCTCGGCCAGAATGGACGGCGTGACCTCGGCCGGCCTGGACTCCGACGGCGTGTGCGGCGACGGCGGGGATTACGCGGGCAGGTATCCCGACCGCGGGTATACCGGCCTCCAGAATCCCGACCGCGGGAGTCGGACGTCGACCCGGCGACGGATCATCGGCACCGGCCGCCGAGCACTGCAGCTGCTCCTCGGGCTGATGATCTACGGGTTGTCGATGAGCCTGATGGTGCAGGCCCATCTCGGCCTCGACAGCTGGGACGTCCTGCACCAGGGCCTGTCGCGCCACACCGGCCGGTCGATGGGCACGATCACGATCATCGTCGGCGTCGTGGTGCTGCTCGGCTGGATCCCGCTGCGGGAGCGGCCGGGCGTGGGGACGGTCAGCAACGCCCTGGTCGTAGGACTGGCCTTCGACTTCTTCCTGCCGCTCGTCTCCCGGCCGCACGAGTTGTGGCTGCAGGTCCTGTGCCTGGCGGCGGGGATCGGCCTGTGCGGCCTGGCCACCGGTCTGTACCTCACCGTCGGATGGGGCTCCGGGCCGCGCGACGGGCTCATGACCGGCATCGCCCGGCGCACGGGCTGGTCCCTGCGCCTGACCCGCACCGGGCTGGAGATCATCGTGCTCGTCACCGGCGCCGTGCTCGGCGGCTCGGTCGGCATCGGCACGGTGGCCTTCGCCCTGCTCATCGGCCCGGCCAGCCAGTTCTTCATCTCCGTCCTCGGCGGCATCCCACACCGCGCCGGACGCACGGCCGGCTCGGCTCAGCCGGAGGAATCAGTGCCGGTGACCGCGGCGACGTGAGCGCCGTGCTCGACGTCCACCTCGTGTACCACGGGGGCGGTGCCGACCACGGTGGCCGCGGCCATCGCGCTCACCGGAGTCAGGTCGGCCAACCCGCGGGTGACCCCACGGGTTTCCCGGCTAGGTGCTCCAACGCCCGGCCGGACTCGATCAGACGCTGCAGGCGCGCGTCGGTGGTGCGTCCGAGCGGGTTCAACGCCAGGCTCTTCTCACTTGATGGAGATCGTCGAGGGCGCCAGGCGCACGCTGTCGACGCGAAGAAGGGCGGTGCGACCGTCGAGGCAGGTCCGTAGCGCGCGTGGGCCCACCGCGGTGCGGCGCAGGCGCGAGCGGGACTGCTGGGGTCACCGGCGCCCGCTCACTCGTCCTCGTCGTCGGCGCGGGCCAGCCAGGTGGCCAGTCGCTCCACTGCGACCTCGAAGTCCGGGTTCAGATCGACGAAGGTCTGCAGCCGGTCGGCCAGCCACGAGAGGGTGACCGCCTCGTCCCCGCGCCGTCCGGCCAGCTCCTCGATTCCCCGATCGGTGTGGTACATCGGCCCCTCTCCTCACTCGTCGCCGGGATAGCGCACGCCCAGGTTGGCGCGGGCGGCGTCCATCACCGCCAGAATGCCCAGCGTGTCGGCCCACGGCACGAGTGAGCTCTCGATCTCGCCGGCCCGCAGGCAGCGCTCCACCTCGGCGACCTGTGGCCCGTAGCCGTTGCCCGCCAGCTTGGCGCCCGAGACCTCGGTCTGGTCGCCGACGTGCAGCTCGAGGCGGTCCGGGTAGTAGAACGGGCCGGACAGGCGCAGCCAACCCTGCGTGCCCACGACGAGCCCCTCACACGGGGTGGCTGAGCGGGTGGTGCAGCTGACCGAGGCGAACCGGCCATCGGCATAGCCCCACTGCATGGCCGTGGTGACATCCGAGCCGGTCGG
The DNA here is from genome assembly GCA_040004775.1 of bacterium. Lineage (GTDB taxonomy): Bacteria > Actinomycetota > Actinomycetes > Mycobacteriales > Jatrophihabitantaceae > JALZBL01. The sequence goes on from JBDUAD010000020.1 coordinate 25,203, forward strand.
CGACAACGATCCGGTGGTGGCCACCGTCTCCGGCTGCCCGAGGAAGAGCCAAGCGAACGTGGCCGAGTACACCCCGAGGTCGAGCAGCGCCCCGCCGCCCACCGACAGGTCGTAGAGGCGGTTCTGCGGGTCGAACGGAAACGACTGGCCGTGGTCGGCGCTCACGCTGAGCACCCGGCCGATCCGCCCGTCGGCGACCAGTTGCTGGGCCTGGCGGACGACCGGGTTGCAGCGCATCCACATGGCCTCCATGCAGAAGAGATCCTGCTCGCGGGCCTCGTCGAACACCTCCCGGCCGGTGGCCTCGTCCAAGGTGAACGCCTTCTCCACGAGCAGCGGCTTGCCGGCCCGCAGCGCCAGCAGGGCGTCGTGGTGGTGCTGGCCATGGGTCGTGGCGACGTAGATGACGTCGACGTCCGGGTCCGCGGCGAGCTCGTCGTAGGAGCCGTAGCTGCGGGCGGCGTCGGCGAGATTCAACCGACCGGCGAGGTCGGTGGCCCGGCCGACGTCGCGCGAGCCGATGGCCACGATCTCACTGTCGGGAGAGTCCTGGATGTCGGCGCCGACGGTGGCGGCGATGCGGCCGGCGCCGAGGATGCCCCAGCGCACGGGACGGGTCTGATCGAGGGGAGTGGGCATGGAATCAACCTATCCAGACCCGGGTGGCCCGCTGAGCCGAGCTGGACCCGGGCGCCCGGTCAGGTCCAGCTGTAACTAACCACGCCGGACAGCGTGCCGACGAAGACCTGCGAGTGCCACACGACTGGCGTGGCGAACCGGCTGACCGCGCCGACCGGCCAGTGACCGCGAACCAAGCCGGTGGCCGGGTCGAGCGCATACAAGACGCCGTTGGCGGTGTCGAGGCTCCAGAGGCGGCCGGCGCCGAGGACCGGCGAACCGCTCACCGCGGACGGCGCGTGCCACCGAACGGTCATGGTCCCGGTCGAGCGGATCTGCACCGCTCGGATGCCGTCGGTGCAGGGTACGTACACGGTCGTGCCGCTGGCCGCGGTTCCGCCGAAGGACGGGCACAGGTTCAACTGCGACACCTGGCCACCGATGCCGCCGAGGTGTGCGCCGTCCAGTACGTAGGCCACACCGCGTTTGCCGGCGATGAAAACCCACTTGGCGACGGTGGTCGGTCCTTGCGAGCCCAGGTCGAGGTCGGCCGCGTTGTCCTCGCGCCACGTCGACGGGGAGAACGAATCGGCCCGCTTGTTCCCGACGAGGCGGATGACCGAGTCGCTGTAGTCGTACGTCCCGGTCGACGCGGTGGCCCCGTTCCCGGCCGACAGCAGGACTCCACCGGCCGGCGCCCCGCCGAGTCCTGGTGTGGCCCAGATGCCGGCTTCGCGTGACGTCGGGATGGTGTAGTGACTGAGGGCGCCGCTCACCGGATGATTCAGGTCGAGGTCGACCACGCTGCCCCGATAGCTGCTGCAGTCCCCGGCCAGCCCGCCGTAGGGGATGTAGAGGTGCCCGCCCACGGCCAGCAGCGCGCCCCGTTGTTGCATCGCCTTCGGGTCGATCCCGGGCTCGGAGCCGGGAACGTCCACCGTGCGCTGCCAGCGGATCTGACCGGTGACCGGCTCTAGACCGAAGGCGACGTGGCGGATCGGGTTGTTGAGCAGGGCGACCGCCACCACCGTCGAGGTGTGCGAGTCGTAGATCGGCGTGCCGGTGATTCCCGACGGGTCGATGTTGCCGCAGGGCAGGGCCGAGCCGGGTACTGGAGCGCCGAGATGTCGGGCCCATACGACGTGGTTGTTGGCCACTCGATACATGGTGTTGTTCTCGGTGACCAGGATCTTTACCCCCACCGCGGTGATCGGGGAGGCGTACACCGCACCGTCGAGCTTGACATCCCAGACCTTGGTCAGCGCACTGCTCACCGGCGTGACGTACTTGGCCTCACCTGTCCGGTAGATGTTGCGGTGGTACATCGGCCAGTCGGCCGGATGGACGACGGCGACCGGGCCGACCACGGAGTCCTGGCCGCTGGCCCCGACAACCTCGGCCGGTGACGCCACAGTGCGGTCGGCCGAGCCGGAGCTGGCCGAGCCGGAGCCGGGCGAGCCGGAGTCGGGCGAGCCGGAGCTGCAGGCGGCGAGCGAGGCAGTGGCGGTGAGCAGCACGGCGGCGGCCACTCTTCCGCAGCGGCGGCGCAGGGTTCGATTCATTATTTCAAGTGTGCGCGCGCTTCTGCGCCGTCGACAAGGCGGAGGGGCGGCGGGACGAGCTCGCAACGTCGCCGCGCCCGCGCAGGCGATCAGCCCAGAGCGGCGGCCACCAGCTCGGCCTGCTGGGTCGCGTGCACGCTGGCCGATCCCACTGCCGGTGACGCCGAGGCGGGGCGGGCGGCGTGGTGCAGGAGGCGGTCGTCCAGCTGGGCCGGGAGGTTGAGGGCGATGAACGGCCAGGCGCCCTGATTGGCCGGCTCCTCCTGCGCCCACAACAGCTCGGCCCGGGGGTAGCGCGCCACCTGGGCGGCGATGCGATCGGCCGGCAGCGGATAGAGCTGTTCCACCCGCACCAGGGCGACATCGCTGCGGTTTTCTTTGGCGCGGGCCGCCGCCAGGTCGTAGTACACCTTGCCGCTGCAGAGCACGACCCGCCGGACGGCGGCGGCGTCGGCCGAGGCGTCGGCGATGACCGGCTCGAAGGTGCCGGTGGTGAAGTCATCCAGCGCGCTGACCGCCGCCTTCAGCCGTAGCAACGACTTCGGGGTGAATACGACCAGCGGCCGGCGCACGTCGGACAGTCCCTGGCGGCGGAGCAGGTGGAAGTAACTGGCCGGCGTCGAGGGAGCCGCGATCGTCATGTTGTTCTCAGCTGCCAGCTGCAGGAAACGCTCGGGGCGGCCGGACGAGTGGTCGGGACCCTGGCCCTCGTAGCCGTGGGGGAGGAGCAGGGTCAGGGAGCTGCGCTGTCCCCACTTGGCTTCGCCGGAGGACAGGAACTCGTCGATGATCGTCTGCGCGCCGCCGACGAAGTCACCGAACTGCGCCTCCCAGCACACCAGCGCCTCGGCGTTGGCCACCGAGTAGCCGTACTCGAAGCCCATGGCCGCGAACTCGCTGAGCAGCGAGTCGTAGGCCCGGAACGCGGCCTGCTCCGGAGAGAGGTTGCGCAGCGGCGTGTACTCCTCGCCGGTGTGCCGGTCCACCAGCACCGAGTGGCGTTGGCTGAACGTTCCCCGCCGCGAGTCCTGACCGGCCAGGCGCACGGCACAACCTTCCAGCACCAGGGAGCCGAACGCGAACAGCTCCCCGGCGGCCCAGTCCACGTCGCCGGCGGTCGCCATTCCGACGCGCTTGTCGATCGTCGGCTTCAGCCGCGGGTGCACGGTGAATCGGTCCGGCAGGTTGGCGTAGGACTCGCCGATCGCCTTGATCACGTCGCGGGTGGTGGCGGTCTCGAAGGGCCGGCTCGGCGGCGCCGCCTGCATGACCGGCTCGGGGCGCGGCCGTCCGGTGGCGTCGCGGGTCTCGTTGAAGACTTTCTCCAGCTGGGCATGGAAATCCTTGAGCGCGGCCTCGGCCTCGTCCACGGTGATGTCGCCGCGGCCCACCAGGGCCTCGGTGTACAGCTTCCGCACGCTGCGCTTGTGATCGATGATGTCGTACATCAACGGCTGGGTGAACGAGGGGTTGTCGGCCTCGTTGTGACCGCGGCGGCGGTAGCAGACCATGTCGATGACGACGTCCTTCTTGAAGTCCCGGCGGTACTGCACCGCGAGCTTGGCCACGCGCACGCACGCCTCGGGGTCGTCGCCGTTGACGTGGAAGATCGGCGCGCCGATCATCCGCGCCACGTCGGTGCTGTACAGCGTCGAGCGGGCCGCGGCCGGTGAGGTGGTGAAGCCGACCTGGTTGTTGACGATGATGTGCACCGTGCCGCCGGTGCGGTATCCCCGCAGCTGCGAGAGGTTCAGCGTCTCGGCCACCACACCCTGCCCGGCGAACGCCGCGTCGCCGTGGATGAGCACGGGCAGGACGGTGAAGCCCGCCTCGCCCTTGTCGAGGACGTCCTGCTTCGCCCGCACGATGCCCTCGAGCACCGGGTCGACCGCCTCGAGGTGCGATGGGTTGGCGGCCAGCGACACCGCGATCGACTCGCCGCCCGGCGTGGTGAATGTTCCGCGGGAACCCAGGTGGTACTTGACGTCGCCGGAGCCCTGGGCCTGGCCCGGGTCCATGTTGCCCTCAAACTCGTCGAAGATCTTGGCCAGGGGCTTGCCGACGATGTTGGACAACACGTTGAGCCGGCCGCGGTGGGCCATGCCGATGACCACCTCGTCGAGCTGTTGTTCGGTGGCCGAGCGCAGCACCGCGTCGAGGACGGCGATCATGGTCTCGCCGCCCTCGAGGCTGAACCGCTTCTGCCCTACGTACTTGGTCTGCAGGAACGTCTCGAACGCCTCGGCCCGGTTGAGCCGGCCCAGGATGTGTTGCTGCTCCTCCTTGCCGGGAGCGTCGTTCTTTACCTCGACCCGGCTCTGCAGCCACTGCCGCTGCTGCGGGTCGGTGATGTGCATGTACTCCACACCGACGCGCCGGCAGTATGCGTCGCGCAGCACCCCCAGGATGTCGCGCAGCTTCATCAGCTTCTCGCCGGCGAAGCCGCCGACCGGGAACTCCCGATCCAGGTCCCACAGCGTCAAGCCGTGGCGGGTGATGTCGAGGTCCGGGTGGGTGCGGACCTTGAACTCCAGGGGATCGGTGTCGGCCATGAGGTGGCCACTGGTGCGGTAGGCGTTGACCAGCTCGATGACCCGGGCCGCCTTGTCGATCTGCCCTTCGTGGGTGAACTCGCGGTCGATCAGCCAACGCACCGGCTCATAGGGGATCCTCAGGGCGGCGAAAACCTCGTCGTAGAAGCCGTCCTCGCCGAGCAGCAGCTGGTGGACGCGGCGGAGGAACTCCCCGGACTGCGCGCCCTGGATGATGCGGTGATCGTAGGTCGACGTCAGCGTCATGATCTTGCTGACCGCGGTCCCGGCGAGGGCCTCCTCGCTCATGCCGCTGAACTCGGCCGGGTACTCCATCGCTCCGACGCCGACGATGGTGCCCTGGCCGGACATCAGGCGGGGCACCGAGTGGTTGGTGCCGATCGTGCCGGGATTGGTCAGGCTCAGCGTCGTTCCGGCGAAGTCGTCGGCGCCGAGCTTGCCGGTGCGCGCCTTGCGGATCAGCTCCTCGTACGCGGACCAGAACTCGGCGAAGTTCATGGCCTCGGCGCCCTTGATCGATACGACGACGAGCTGGCGGGCGCCAGCCTTGCCGGCCAAGTCGATGGCCAGGCCGAGGTTGACCTGCTCGGGCTGGACCAGGGCCGGCTTGCCGTCGATCTCGGTGAAGTGGGCGTTCATCGCCGGGTGCTCGGTGACCGCCTTGACCACGGCGTAGCCGATCAGGTGGGTGAAGCTGACCTTGCCCCCGCGGCCGCGGCGCAGATGGTTGTTGATGACCACCCGGTTGTCGGCCAGGAGCTTGGCCGGAACCGCTCGCACGCTGGTGGCGGTGGGCAGGCCGAGCGAGGCCTGCATGTTCGTGACCACGCGGGCCGCCGCGCCGCGCAGCACGGTGGTCGCCTCGGCCGCGGGCACCGCTGCAACCGGCGGCGCCGCCGGGGCCGGCGCCGGTGCGGCGGGTGCGGGTGCGGGTGCGGGTGCGGGTGCGGAGGGTGCAGGTGCGGTCGCCGCGGGGCTCGCAGTGGTGGCGGCCGGCGACGACGTCGGGCCCGAGGTGACCGGTGCGGGCACGTCAGACCCGTAGCCACGCGCTGCGCCCTTCCCCGGCGCGGCGCCGTTGGTCTGTGCGGCGGGGTTGGTCGATGCGACGCTGACGCTGGGTGCGGTGCCGTTGGTCGATGCGGCGCTGACGCTGGGTGCGGCGCCGTTGCTCAGTCCGACGCCGTCCGCGGGCGTCGCGCCGTTGTTGGCAACACCGGCGTCCGTCTGGCCTGCGTTCGGGACACCGTCGGTCTCGGCGTCGATCTCTGGCGCGGAGGCCGGGGCGCTCGCCGGGCCGGCCGGACGGACCACGGGGTCGTAGTCGGCGAAGAAGTCGTGCCAAGCAGCGTCGACGCTGTCCGGATCGGCCTGGTATCGCTCGTACATGTCCTCGACCAGCCACTGGTTGGCGCCGAACTCCGGGGCGGCGGACCCGGTCGGCGTCGTCGTCTGTTCAGTGCTCGCCACGGATGTCCGGCCGCCCTTGGTCTCGTCGATGAAGTCGATTGGGCCCTGGGGCGGGTACTGAATCGCCCACGACTCGCCGAGCCCGTTGCCGGGCAACAATACGCCGCGACCTCCGCACGCGAAGGTCAATCGGCACGCGCAGCCGCCAGCCGGAGCTCCCGCCGACGGGGCTCTGAGCCGCGGCTGGCGCCACACGGCCGTGACTTCGCCGCGGCTCAGCGCAACGGTGCGGCCGACGGCGTCGGGAAAGGAGTGAACGCCGCGGCGCACCGGGGCAGACCGGCGGCGGCCACGGCGGCGACGTCCACACCCGTGGTTCCGGCCTCTGCCCCCCGGGCGAAGGCCGCGCTGGTGCCTGCGGCGTCGGCGGCGTTCACGGCGGATCGCAGGGCGTCCATCGCGGTCCGACCGGACCGCAG
>JBDUAD010000093.1:0-10086 GCA_040004775.1 bacterium
TCCGCCCGAATCGCGTCCGCCCGAATCGCCTCCGCCCGAGTCACCTCTCCCCGACGCGCCGCTGCCCGAAGTTCCCTCGACCGGCCAGGTCGGATCGACCAGTTCCACGAACCGCTCGGCGGGTGGTTGCCTCACTGCTGCAGCCGGACGGCGGTGTCGTGTACCAGCGCCTCCATCGCGTCCGCCGGTATCGGCAGGGGGCCGCGAACATCCACGACGACGGCCGTGCTGCACCCGGTGCCGCCGGCCGCCACCGCCCACACCACGGCCGGCCCCCGGGACGGGCGGTATGACGTCGCCCCGGGAACCGCCACGCCGTCGCGGACGCAGCGCCCGGTCAGGGTGACCACGGTGCCGGTCTTCAGCCGGGACCGCACCCGGAAGGAAGTGATCACACCGGTGAAGTCGCGCACACTGAAATCGTCGAACACCTGTCCGCCCGGGAAGTGGCGGTCCATGGCCACGCGGATGGATCCGGGAACGGGTGGATTGCTGCATTCGTAGTCGTCCGGGCAGTCGCTGCCGGCCAACGGGCGTCCCGGCGCGTCCACGTGGACGGTGTGCTGGACCGTCACCGGCCGCGTTCGCACGCGAGCCCAGCCCACGGCCAGGCCGGCCACCACCGCGGCCACGACGCACCAGACGATGAGCGCGGTCGGCACGCGTCGGCCCGGGCGCGGCGCGAGCTCGGTTGCGAGCTCGGTCGCGGGCTCGGGCGCCAGCGCGGACCCGGCATCGGGAGCCACCGGCGGCGGGACGCTCATTGGTCGGTCACCCGGATGAACGGGCTGGCCAGCACGGTGTCCATGGCGTCCGGATCGGTTTGATAGGGCCGGCCGCTGGGGCCGAGTTGCTCACGGGAAGCACCCCAGGTCGTGCAGCCGTTCGGGTCGAAGCGCAGGCCCTGCGTCTCGGCGAAACGGATGCGTCCCTCCCGGACCTCCTTGACCAGCCCGGCTCCGGACTCGTAGGTGTGGGGACCGTTGGGCACGCATTGGGCCACGATGCGCAGGACCGCCATCGGTTTGGGCGACGTCGCGACCAGGTCCCGGCGGTAGGTCGCCCCGCTCTTCAGGTCGAACGTCTCGTATCCGGAGACGGTCAGATTCGGGTGGATCTGCTCAAGAAAGTCCGCGGCCGCACCGGGCCAACGGACTCCACATTCGCGATCGACCGGACAGCCCAACGCGTTGACGCCCGATGGCCGAGCCGGATCGACCACGGTTGCCGTCTGGACGTGGACGGCTCGGGTCGCGCCGACTCCGACGACGAACGCGCCGACGGCCAGCGCGGTGAGTGCCATCGCGGCGACCAGCACCACCCGAGCCGGGCGGGCCGCGGTGGACCACCACTGGTCGACGCGCCGCTCGAGGCCGGTCGGGCGCGGCTGGACGGACACCGCGTCGGCGAAGGCGACCTCGGGATCGGGCGCGGGAGCGGCACTGATGTCCACGACGACGAGCTCGCCGCGCTTATCGTGCCCCATCCCACCATGGTCCGCCCCGCCCGTGACGGCTGGCAACGCCGCCGGCCTGGACGCGGCGGCGACACGTGCCCTAGCCGGGGGACCTCGAGTCGGCGGAGACCGTCACTGCCGATCGCGCGGCCGCGTCGGCGATGTCGTGGCGGAAGTGGCCGCCGGCCAAGCCGACCTGACCCAGCAGCTCGTAGGCCCGGCGCCGGGCGTCGGGCAGGTCCGTTCCGACGGCGACCGCGGACAGCACCCGCCCGCCGGTCGAGCGGACCACGCCGGCCTCGTCGCGACGGGTGCCGGCGTGCAGGATGCCGACCCGGTCCGCGCCGGTCACCGCATCGCCGGTGCGCGGCGCTGCGGGGTACCCCTGGGCGGCCAACACCACGGTGACCGCAGCGCCGTCGGTCCAGCGCAGCGGCGCAACCGTGCCCAATCCTCGGGTGGCGGCGGCCCGCAGCAGCCCGGCCAACGGGGTTTCGAGCAGAGCAAGCACGACCTGGGTCTCCGGGTCACCGAAGCGGGCGTTGAACTCGACCACCCGCGGCCCGGCGGCGGTCAAGGCCAGCCCGATGTAGAGCAGTCCGGCGAACGGCGTGCCCCGGCGGGCCATCTCAGCCACCGTCGGGGCGGCCACCGTGGCCACCACATCGTCCACCGTCCCGGCCGGCAGCCACGGCAGCGGGGCGTAGGCCCCCATGCCCCCGGTGTTAGGACCGCGGTCGCCGTCGAAGGCGCGCTTGAAGTCCTGCGCCGGCAGCAATGGCACCACCGCTGAGCCGTCCGTGAGGCAGAACAGCGAGACCTCCGGCCCGTCGAGGTACTCCTCCACCAGCACCCGCCGGCTGCGGGCGGCGTGGGCCAGCGCCGCGTCCCGGTCGGTGGTGACGAGCACGCCCTTTCCGGCGGCCAACCCGTCGTCCTTGACCACGTAGGGCGGACCGAAACGGTCCAGGGCCTCGGTCACCTCGTCGAGCGTGGTGCACACCGCGGCCCGGGCGGTCGGGACGTTGGCCGCGGTCATGACCTCCTTGGCAAAAGCCTTGCTGCCCTCGAGTGCGGCCGCGGCCGCGGACGGGCCGAAACAGTCGATGCCGGCGGCCCGCACCACGTCGGCCACGCCGGCGACCAGTGGCGCCTCGGGTCCCACCACCACGAGGTCGGCGCCCAGCTCGACGGCCAGTGCGGTCACTGCGGCGGGGTCATCGGCCACCACTCCGCGCTGCTCGGCCACCGACGCGGTACCGGCGTTGCCCGGCGCGCAGACCAGTGAGGTCACGGCCGGGTCGTGGGCCAGCGCCAGGCACAACGCGTGCTCGCGGGCGCCCGACCCGATCACGAGGACGCGCATCGCCGGACTACGGGCGCGCGCCGGCCACCGGCCGGTCGGCCGGCGCGGCCGGGGCACCGGACGCCGAATGGGGCGAGGCTCCGGCGTGAGGTGGCCCCACGGAGTCTGCGGCGGTGTGCGGACCGTCGGCCGGCATCCCGTCACGGTCGCTGGCGGCGTCTCCCGCGGGATCGGCACCCGGCCTCGCGCCAGCGTCGCGGCCGGGATCGTCGCCACGTGGTTCATCGCCAAGGCGATCGTCACTAAGTGGGTCGTCGCCGCCGAGCAGGTCGTGCACGCTGACGATCTCCTCGCGCCCGGCTCCCACCCCGATGGCCGATATCCGCACGCCGATCATCGCCTCGAGCGCGGCGGCGTAGTCGCGGGCCGCCGGTGGCAGGTCACCGAGTGTCCGCGCGCCGGAGATGTCCTCGCTCCAGCCCGGGAACGTCTCGTAGATCGGAACTGCCCGGCTGAATTCGGCCTGGGTCATCGGCATCTCGTCGTGGTGGCGGCCGTCCACCTCGTAGGCCACGCAGACCGGCACCTCGTCCAGGCCGGTGAGCACGTCGAGCTTGGTCAGCACGAAATCGGTGACCCCGTTGACCCGGGCGGCGTACCGGGCGATGACCGCGTCGAACCACCCGCAGCGCCGCGGCCGGCCGGTGGTGGTGCCGTACTCGGCGCCGGCCTCGCGCAGTTCGTCGCCCTTGGCGTCCAGCAGCTCGGTCGGGAACGGTCCCTCGCCGACGCGCGTGGTGTAGGCCTTGACCACGCCGATCACCCGGTCGATCCGGGTCGGCGGAATGCCGCTGCCGGTGCAGGCGCCGCCAGCGGTCGCATTGGACGAGGTGACGAACGGGTAGGTGCCGTGGTCCACGTCGAGCAGGGTGGCCTGGCCGGCCTCGAGCACCACGGTGCGGCCCTCGTCGAGCAGGCGGGACAGGAGCAGCGAGGTGTCGGCGACCATCGGGCGCAACCGCTCGGCGTAGCCCAGCAGTTCCTCGATCACCGCCTCCTCGTCGGCGGCCTTGCGGTTGTAGACCTTGACCAGCACCTGGTTCTTCGTGGCCAGCGCGCCGGTGACCCGCTCGCGCAGACCTTCGGCGTCGAAGAGGTCCTGGATGCGGATCCCCACGCGAGCCATCTTGTCGGCGTAGGTCGGGCCGATGCCGCGACCGGTGGTGCCGAGCTTGCGGCTGCCGAGGAACCGCTCGGTCACGAGGTCCAGGGTGCGGTTGTACGGCGGAACGACGTGAGCGGCCGCGCTGACCACCAGGCGGGAGGTGTCGACGCCGCGGGCACTGAGCCCGTCGAGTTCCTCGAACAGCACCGCAAGGTCGATCACCACCCCGTTGCCGATCACCGGTATGCAGCCGGGCGTGAGGATGCCGGAGGGCAGCAGGTGCAGCGCGTACTTCTCCCCGTCGATGACGATGGTGTGCCCGGCGTTGTTACCGCCGTTGAACTTGACCACCGCCTCGACCCGGGAGCCGAGCAGGTCGGTCGCCTTGCCCTTGCCTTCGTCGCCCCACTGGGCACCGACGAGCACGATCGCGGGCATGGGCGACACTCCCGTCACTGGCGGTCTCGGCGAGCTGGCGCGCCGGCTGGTTGATCAGCGCGGTCCGACGGGGGAAGGGTAACCAACGTGGACGTCCTGCTGCTCGGCCTCGGGGCGGTCGACCTCGGCCGGGCGAGCGCCGCGCTGGCGGCCGCCGGCGGACGGGTCGAGGCCCAATCGCTCCCGGCCCGGCCCGAACGCGTCGAGCTCAACGCGGTGCTGGAGCGCCGCGACGAGCGCCGGCTGGTGATCACCGCGGATACCGCGTCCCTGGCCGTGGTGCTGCGCCGGCTGCTGCGCCGGGGTGAGCTGGCCACCGCCGAAACCGCGGTGCTGCCGACCGTCGACGTGCCGTTCCTCGCCGGACACGGCGTGCCGACCGACCTCGCTCGTGCCGCGGTGGTCGCCCTGGCGGCGCCGTGCCGCACCGTCGGCGTGCTGAAGGACGACTCGGGGGACGTGGTGGTCGACTCCGCCGGGCTGCGCCCCGAAACCGGGCGGCGGGCGTGGGTGCGGGCCTACGTGGACGACGAGCGGTTGGCCGACGGGCCAGTGTCGTGGTTGCGGGTGCAACGCCCGGCCGGTGGTGGATTGCGCGCGACCGTGGCGGCCGGTCGGTTCGCCCGACCACGCACGGTCGAGGGACGGGCGCTGCAGCTGGCCTGTGATCCCTGCCGGCTGTCCTCCGACGGCCGGGACCGCGAGCAGCCGCGGCGCCGCCGGACATGGTGGGACGAGCCCGACCAGTGGCGGCTCGCGGTCGGGAACGCGCGCTAACCCGGATTCAGCCGTCGATTGCCGCTGCTTGCGCCCGCGCCGCCCATTCATCGCGACGCCGGCGGCGGTGGCGCTGCTCGGGTTCGGCCGCTTCGCAGGCGAGCGCCCGTTCGGCCGCGGTCACGGCGTCGGCGTAGGCGCCGTCGCGCGCCAATAGCTCGGCCCGAACCGCCCACCACCGGGCGTCGTGCATCCGGACGCGGTCGAGCGCGTCGCGTCCCGCGGCCGGACCGTGCACCTCGGCTATAGCCACCACCCGGTTGAGCTCCACCGCGGCACTCGGGTACACCGATCGCAGCAGGTCGTACAGGCGCAGGATCTCGGCCCAGTCGGTGTCGGCGTAGGTCGGCGCGAGGGCGTGCTGGGCGGCCAGCGCCGCCTGCAGCTGGTAGGCGTCGGCGGTGCCGCCGGTGCGCCGCAGCGAGCGGTTGAGCAGTTCGATGCCCTCTGCGATCGCCGCCCGGTCCCACCGCGAGCGGTCCTGATCGGCCAGCAGCACCACCTCGCCGGCGGGGTCCGTGCGCGTGGCGCGCCGGGCCTCGGTCAGCAGCAGCGAGGCCAGGACGGCGGCGGGCGCGGCTTCGTCCGGCATCAGTTCGACCAGGCGGCGAGCCAACCGGATCGCTTCACGGCTAACCTCGACCTGGCCCAGCGCCGGTCCGGCCGCAGCGGTGTGTCCGGCGGTGTAAAGCGCGTGCACGACGGCGCACACCGCGAGCAACCGCTCCGGGAGGTCTTCGTCGGCGGGCACGCGGTACGGGATGCCGGCCGCGGTGATTTTCGTGCGGGTCCGGGTCAGCCGCTTGGCCGTGGCCGCGGGCGTGGTGAGCAGGCAGGCCGCCACCTGCTCGACGCTCAGCCCGCACAGCACGCGCAGCGCCAGCGCCACCCGGGCCGGCAGGGACAGCGCGGGGTGGCAGCAGGTGAAGATCAGCCGCAGCTGGTCGTCGCGGACGGTCTGCGTGGACGGGCCATCGGGGCCGGACAGCTGCATCAGAGCCACCCCTTCCTGCTCCTTGCCGGCGCGGCGCTGCTCGCGGCGCAGCAGGTCGATCGCCCGATGGCGGGCGGTAACGGCCAGCCAGGCTCGCGGGTCGTGCGGTATCCCCGACACCGGCCAGGTCCGCAGCGCGGCCATCGTGGCTTCCTGCACGGCGTCCTCGGCCAGGCGGAGATCACCGACGGTCCGGGCGAGGGTGGCCAGGATGCGCGCCCCCTCGTCCCGGACCAGTTCGGCCAGGCGGTCGTCGACCCCGTCGGTCACCCGAAGGTGAGCACCGGGCGCACCTCGACCGCGCCGTCCCACGCGGCCGGGATCTCCGCGGCCAGCTTGATCGCGGCGTCGAGGTCCGAGGCCTCGAGCAGGTAGAAGCCGGTCAGGGCCTCCTTGGTCTCGGCGTACGGGCCGTCGGTGGTGACGATGTCCCCGCCGCGCGCGCCCTTGACCCGCACCACCGTGGCGGTGGTCGTCGGGTGCAGGGCGGCGCCGCCGGTGACCGCGTCACCGGCGATCTCGGTGAAGCGGTTGTAGCCCTCCATCGAGTCGACGTACTCGGGAGCCGACCAGTCGACGTCGGCGCTGTAGATAAGGGCGGCGTACTGGGTCATGAGGTCCTCCACGCGGTCGCGGTCCGGGGGCTCGTCCCCCCGATCCCACCACCAGGACGAACGGGAGTACACCCACGAGGACATCCGGGCCAACGAATCGGCCCTCACTTCCGTCGGGCCTCAATCTCAGCCTGCCCTGGATTCAGCCGGCCAGGACGCTTACGGCGGCGGGGTCGCTGTCACGCAGGAACACCTCGCAACGATGAGCCTCGGCTTCGTCGCCGAGCGCGGCCGACGCGAGGCCGAGCGCGTGCAGCGAGCGCAGGAATCCCTGGTTCGGCTGGTGGCTCCAGGGCACGGGTCCGTTGCCCTTCCAGCCGGCCCGACGCAGCCCGTCGAGCCCACGGTGGTAGCCGGTGCGGGCGTAGGCGTACGCGTCGACGGTGCGGCCCTCGGCCAGGGCTTGCTCGGCCAGGGCGGCCCAGGCGGCCAGCGAGTCCGGATGGGCGGCGGCCACCGCGGCCGGCGCCTGGCCGGCGGTCAGCTCAGCGGCGCCGAGATCCTCGGGCAGGTGGGTGGGGGCCGAAAGCAGGTCCGGCAGTCCGGGCCGCGGGGATGTCATGGCCATTAGTCTGCCCGGCCCTGCCTAGCTCGAGCGGGGATTGTCAGCCGGCCGGCGTCGCCGCCGCGGACGGCGCCGCGGACGAACGCGAGGTGGCGTCGGCCGGAACGACGTCGGCGTAGCCGGGCCGGTGTTGCCTCGGCCGTGTTCAAAGCCTCCCGCGAGGTGGCCGGCCTGCTCGGGATCACCGTCATCGGCGCGATCCTCACCGCCCGCCAATCCGCCTCGTTGCGGGCCGGGCACGACGCCGCGGATGCATTCCTCTCCGGCTACCGGGCCGGCCTGCTCGTCGCCGCCGTCCTGGTCGCTCTCGGCGGCGTGGTGGCCTGGGTGTCACTGCGCAACGCCGAAGCCACCCTTCCCCCGGACGCCGCGGGCGCCGCTGCGGGCGCCGATGGGGTTACCGTGGCCGAACCCGTCACTGTCTGAGCACGGCGCGGTCAGGTGGACGTGCTGGTACCCGCCGAATGGAGGTTCTCGCAGGCGGTGACCACGCGCGCGGCCATGCCGCCCTCGGCCGCCTTGAGGTAGGAGCGGGGGTCGTAGACCTTCTTGTTGCCGACGTCGCCGTCGATCTTGAGCACGCCGTCGTAGTTGGTGAACATGTGCCCGACGATCGGCCGGGTGAACGCGTACTGGGTGTCGGTGTCGACGTTCATCTTCACCACGCCGTAGCTCAAGGCCTCGCGGATCTCCGAGAGCTCGGAGCCCGACCCGCCGTGGAAGACGAGGTCGAACGGCTTGGAGCCGGCCGGTTCACCCAGCTTCTCGGCCGCGGCCTGCTGGCCCTTCTGCAGCACGTCGGGACGCAGCTTGACGTTGCCCGGCTTGTAGACCCCGTGGACGTTGCCGAAGGTCGCGGCTAGCAGGTAGCGGCCCTTCTCCCCAGCGCCGAGCGCAGCCAGGGTGTCGAGGAAGTCACCGTCGGTCGTGTACAGCTTCTCGTTCGATTCGTTGGCCACGCCGTCCTCCTCGCCGCCGACCACCCCGACCTCGACCTCGAGGATGATCCGGGCCGTGGCGGCCAGCGCGAGCAGCTCCTCGGCGATCTGCAGGTTCTCCTCCAGCGGCACGGCCGAGCCGTCCCACATGTGGGATTGGAACAGCGGCTCCATGCCGTGGTCGACCCGCTCCTGAGACAGCGCCAGCAACGGGCGGACGTAGCCGTCCAGCTTGTCCTTGGGGCAGTGGTCGGTGTGCAACGCGACCTGCACCGGGTACTTGGCCGCAACCACTCCGGCGAACTCGGCCAATGCGACCGCACCGGTCACCATGTCCTTGACGCCGGTGCCCGACGCGAACTCCGCCCCGCCGGTCGAGATCTGGATGATGCCATCGCTGCCGGCGTCGGCGAAGCCCTTGAGCGCGGCGTTCACTGACTCCGACGATGTGCAGTTGATCGCCGGATAGGCGAACCCGCCGGCCTTGGCCCGGTCGAGCATGTCGGCATAGGCGGCGGGTGTGGCGATCGGCATGGCTCGACTCCCGGGAGACGGACGTACGCGGCTGCACGCAGTATCTCGCACGCACCGCCGTCCTCCTCCGGAACCGTAGAATCACCGCCGGTCCGCCAACCCACGGCTCGATCAAGGAATCCGGACCCGATCACAGGAGGAGCACCGAGATGGCCACAGCAACCTGGAACGGCACCGTTCTCGCCGAGAGCGAGGAGACCGTGATGGTGGAGGGCAATCACTACTTCCCGCCGTCCTCGGTGCGCACTGAACTGCTCGAGCCGAGCGCCACCCACACCGTCTGCCCGTGGAAGGGAACCGCGTCCTACTACACGGTGACGGTCGACGGCCAGGCCAACCCCGACGCGGCCTGGTACTACCCGCAGACCAAGGACGCGGCGGCCCAGATCAAGGACCACGTGGCGTTCTGGCGCGGCGTCACCGTCAGCGACTGAGCCCATCGTTCCCGCACTCGCCGCGCCGGCCGTTCTGGCCGCCCCGGCCTTCATCGACCCCGACCACCTGCTGTCGACGTACGGGCTCATCGGCCTGCTGATCGTCATCTTCGCCGAATGCGGGCTGCTCATCGGCTTCTTCCTGCCAGGTGACACGTTGCTGTTCAGCGCCGGGCTGCTGATGGCCATCGGCACGCTGGACGTCAACATCTGGGTCGCGGCGGTGCTGGTGCCGACCGCCGCCGTACTGGGCAACCTGGTCGGCTACTGGATCGGCGCTAAAGTCGGACCGCGGGTGTTCGACCGGCCGAACTCGCGGATATTCCGGCCGGAGTACGTGACCCGCAGTGAGGCGTTCTTCGCCCGCTACGGCGCCCCAGCGATCATGTTGGCCCGGTTCGTGCCGGTGGTGCGCACGGTGGCCACGGTGCTGGCCGGGGTGAGCCGGATGCGCTTCGCGCTTTACGCCACCTACTCGGTCATCGGCGGCGTGCTGTGGGCCGGCGGCGTGATGCTGGCCGGGTACTGGCTCGGGCACATCCAGTTCGTCCAGGACACCGTGCGCCCGCTGATCGAGCCGATCCTCATCGGCGTCGTACTGCTCTCGCTGCTGCCGGTGCTCGTGCACTGGCTGCGGACCCGTCGGTCCGTTCCGGCCGGCTCTGTCCCGCCGGCCGAGTAGGAGCGCCTCCGGTCGGACGACCCGACCGGGGTGGGTCGGGCTACAGCTAGCCTGAGCCCTTAGGCGATGATCGCTTAGACCGGATCGCCTGACTGACTGCTCCACCGTGCTGCTCCACCGTGACCGCACCGCCTGACTGCTTCGCCTGACTGCTTCGCCTGACTGCTTCGCCTGACTGCTTCG
>JBDUAD010000021.1:0-31702 GCA_040004775.1 bacterium
AGGCTGAGCCGCTGGCGCATGCCGAGCGAGTACGTGCGCACCTTGCGCCGGGCCGCCGCGGCCAGCCCCACGTACCCGAGTACCTCGTCGGCCCGGGCCGCAGGTAGCCCGGCGACGGTGCACAGAATGCGCAGGTGGTTCCGGGCGGTGCGGGCCGGGTGGAAGCTGGAGGACTCCAGCGCGGCGCCCACCACGGTCAGCGGCTCGGGAAGTTGCCGGTACGGCAGCCCGCCGATCGTGGCTCTGCCGGACGTCGGGCGGACGAGCCCGAGCAGGGCACGCAGGGTGGTGGTCTTGCCGGCGCCGTTCGGGCCGAGGAAGCCGGTCACCGAGCCAGGCTCGACGGTGAAGCTGAGCCGGTCGACCGCGCGGACCCTGC
This sequence comes from bacterium, assembly GCA_040004775.1. Lineage (GTDB taxonomy): Bacteria > Actinomycetota > Actinomycetes > Mycobacteriales > Jatrophihabitantaceae > JALZBL01. The sequence goes on from JBDUAD010000021.1 coordinate 380, forward strand.
CGCCGAAGACCTTGGACAGGTCGTCGACGACGATCCGCGCGTCCTGACCCATGGGTCCCAGTATCGCGGCTCTTCGCCGTTGAAGGTGTAGACACGGTCGGCGCGTACCGCGAACCAGACCGCGCCACCGGCCGGAAGGGGCTTTCGAGCGGTGGACTGCGTCTGCGCTGATCACCGACTACCGCGAGAGTGATCCCTCGCTGCATCTGCCCGACACCGCGTTCAACCTGATCTATGACGATTCCCGCGTGGATGCGTTCACCGGCGCGCCCGGGCTCCGACCCGCCCGACCCGACGGTCATCTTGACCGGGCCGGTCTTCCGGGCTGGTCCCGGCCAACGGCAGCCGCTTCACTTTCGGCAACACCGGCGGGCCGGACCTGCGCACCACCATGGGCGACTACTGGAAGCGGCGCATCGTGTTCACCGGATCCAGCACAGGCGTCCTCACCTCGGTGCTCGCGTTCCAGATCCACCACGGCAACCTCTACATGTGGCTGACCGGAGGCGCAATTGGTGGCGCTTGGGGCGGACAGTACTTATGATCCGACACATGCCATAGCGGTCGCACGCCCCCTCTCGCCAAACCACCCATCCCGGCGGGCGGGCGAGCGGAGAAGCCTCCGGCGCCGTCGATGAACTACACCAGATGCCACCGACTTCATGTCACCACAGCGAACAGATCACCTGATCTCGGGCGGGCCGCGCATCGGATACCGGCTCCGCGCCGTGCGAATATCGACGGCTATTCGCGCACCTTCACCTTGCCTTCGACCCCCTACTTGACGGCGATGATCTCGACGGTGCGGATGTCGGGATCGCTGGCGAGCAGGTCGGGCCCGACTTGGCCGAGCGCTTGCGGGATCTGTCCGCCGAGGTGGGCTTGGAGGGCGTCGTCGGTCTCGAAGGTGTCGAAGATGCCGTAGGTGTTGTCGCTGATCTTGAAGGCGTACCAGGTGACGGTGCCTTCCTCGGCAACTGCGATCGCGCGCCCCGATTCGAGGAACGCTGCGAGGTCGGCGCCCTTGTCGTGCTTGGCTTCGAGCAGCGCGAGGATTCCGAGTCGGACGGTCATGGGTTCTCCTGGTGGGTCGGTGTCGGTGCGGTTGATGGACGTGGCTGGTCTTTGGACCCGCTGGTCGGTGTGGCGGCGATCAGTAGTCCCTGACAGCCATCGTTGCAGGGTTGAGACTGTGCGACTCCACTGGGCGCACCAGGGCGGCCAGGCTAGCCCATACAAACCGATCTGCGCGTCGCGCAGCGGCGAACGACCTGCGCGCTATCGACGGCTCGGCGCGCGACGGAACGCGCGACATCAGCGGCAGTTCCGGATGGTTCCGCGACCACGCCAAGGCGACCGTCATGTCGCTAGGGTCGAAGCACGAAATCTCCGCAGGGAGGAAACAATGTTCGCTCGCATCGCCGCTTGGGAGCCGATGCCTGAGGATGATCGGCAGTGGGTCATCGACGCTGCCAAGGCGGTTCCTGGTGTGCTGAACGCCTACCACCTGGTCGACCCGCAAACGGGTAACGGTCTGTCCGTCGCGTTCTTCGACGATGGCGCCGATCCGGCCGAGGTCAGGGCCGCAATCGCACGGAAGGCCGAAGAGATCGGTTGGAACGATGTGCCGCGTCCGGCGCCAATGTCCGAAACGATCTACCGCGTGATCCGCCACGGTTAGCCGATCAACTACGTGCTGTCATCGGGCGGATTGCTCTCACCGAACGCGGCAGACATCCGGGCGTTCACGCGGCCGACAGTTCGTTGCGGATAGCGGGTTCAGGGGGCGATGTTCTGGTTGAGGTGGAAGAGGTTCTGCGGATCGTGGTGTTCCGCGTCCACGCGATGCACTCGTCGGTCTGTGCCGGATCGTCCACTGGGTGAGGATGGCAGGTTGAATCCCGGGGGCGTGCGCGGCCTCCTGGCGCAGCGCGTCGCCTTCGACGCGTTCGAGTGTGCCGTCCGGGTGGGTGATCTCGTAGACGGGCATCCGGGTCGACCTTCCGCTCGGCTCGACCCGCCGGTTCTGGCGACTGCATCCAGGTCGATGACCCCGGCCTGTCGCCAGACGGCAGAAGCATCGCCTACGTCGAAGACACCGTACCTCCAGTGGTCATCGGCCAGGTCGAGGTGCCCGAGTCGTTCGACCTGCGCGTTGCCCGCATCAGCCGCCGCGGTACATCCGTCCACAGATCGGAACGGTGTCGGTCGGTCGCGTCGACGCCGAGTTGCTCGATTCGTTCTATGGACGTCTGCGAACATGCCGAGCAAATTGCCGGGGTCGTATCGGGATCGACAATCGGACCTCATCTGAGCACGAGTGCCGAGTCGTTCGCCATGTGCGCCGACGCGAGCATGACTGTGACGATCTCCGTTGCCGCGTGATCGAATGCCAGCCACATCAATGTCGACCCACTGGCCCCAGCCACGGTGCGTCAGATCACTGGGTTCTGTACGGCGCGTTCACCCGAGCGGTGAAGGGACGATAAGTCACGCAGAACCCTATAGACCAGGTGGAACCTCCTGCCCCGCCTGTCCCGAAGCGTCGACCACCTTCGACAGAGGAGGCTGCGGCGCTGGTTGCGGAAGCTTGGAAGGACCCGACTGGGGCACCTTCGTCTGGCTCGCGATAACCACCGGAGCCCGGCATGGCGAACTTTGTGCTCTGCGATGGTCAGCAGTGGATCTTGTCCGAGGTCTGGTGGTACTTCGGACGAGCGTCGCCCAGGTAGGCCAGCGGCAGTGAATCAAGGGCACCAAGACCCATCAACAGCGTCGAGTCGCATGCGTTCGACCACCGTGACCGGCTTGCACGCCTCGGCAAGCACCTGGCCGGCGAGAAGGCCGGCCAGGCCAGCCCCGAGGACCACCGCGTGGTCATCGAACTTCCGCATGCCGGACCCCCTGCGCCGAGCGTAGGTCGGCCGGACATGTGGTGGCGTCGGGAAGAACACCCATTCCCGGTGGCCTATGGGTGATTCCACGCAGGTCAGGAGATCTGGGCCGGGATATCGGCAGCTTCGAGATGGATGGAGGTCTGGCTAGAGGTCGTCGACGACCGGTGGGTGCAACTGTCTTGCTAATTCACTGGGTCGTACTGTCCATACCGCACTCTGCCGGAATGGGTGCATCGCCCGACGCGGCCGCCCGTCCGAGTTTTTAATGTGCGGTCATGGTGACGCTGAGCCTGCCGATGCTTGCCGGGATCGCGTCAACGGTGCTTTTCGTGGCAAGCACGCTGCCGATGCTGGTCAAGGCCCACCGGTCCCGGGACCTGACGTCCTACAGCCTGGGCAACATGGCGCTGGCCAACCTCGGCAATGCCGTGCACTCAATCTACGTGTTCAGCTTACCGCCCGGGCCAATCTGGCTTCTACACACGTTCTACGTGTTCAGCACCGCGTTGATGTTGGCCTGGTACTTGCGCTACGGACGCCAGCCTGCGCAAACCTACCCACACGTCCGCGGCATGGATGGGTGGATCGCCCGACGCGGCGCCTCCCCGCGGGTTCCTAGCGTCGTCTCATCCCCGGCTCACCCCGGATGAGGAGCACAGACATGGACACGCAGCACGTCGAGACGCTGATCATCGGAGCCGGGCAGGCAGGGCTGGCGACCGGCTATCACCTAAAGCGCCGGGGCCGCCGGTTCTTGATCCTCGACGGGAACGCACGCGTCGGTGACAACTGGCGGCAGCAATGGGACACCCTGCGGCTGTACACACCTGCGAAGTACGACGGGCTTCCGGGGCTACCCTTCCCGGCGGACCGATGGCACTGCCCGCACAAGGACGAGGTCGGCGACTACCTGGAACGGTATGCGCTGTGTTTCGACCTTACGGTTCGGACCAGCACCCGGGTGGAAGGCCTCAAGGAACGGCCGGATGGCGGATATCTAGCGATGATCGGTGGCGAGACGATCAGCTGCGACAACGTGGTCGTGGCCACGGGCACCTTCGGGCGTACGCCGAACGAGCCCGCTTTCGCCGCCGGGCTCGACTCGTCGATCCAGCAGCTGCACTCCAGCCAGTACCGCCGACCCACCCAGCTGCAACCCGGACCCGTCCTGGTGGTCGGAGCCTCCCACTCCGGGCTGGACATCGCCTACGAACTGGCCGAGTTCCGGACGACGATTTTGTGCGGCCCGAGCTGTGGCAACATTCCGTTCCGGCCTGAGTCCCGGCGGTCTCGCGTGATGCTGCCGGTGGCCGTGTTCGCCTTCAAGCACGTGCTGACCCGGCGGACTCCCATGGGCCGCAAGATGATGACTGAGGTCCGCTTGCACGGTGGACCAGCCTTTCGCATCAAGCAGGACGACCTGGACCGCCGCGGCGTGATCCGCAATCAGGCACGGATGACCGGGGTGCTCGACGGGCGGCCCCAGCTCGACGATGGCTCGATCGTCGAGGTCAGCAACGTCGTGTGGTGCACCGGCTTCAAGCAGGTTTTCGACTGGATACGGCTGCCGATCCTGGACGAGCACGGCTGGCCAGTGGAGTATCGCGGCGTCGTTGACGCCGCCCGGGGACTGTACTTCTGCGGCCTGTCCTTCCAGTACGCGTTCAGCTCCATGGTGTTCCCCGGCATCGGCCGCGACGCCGACTATGTCGCCCGCCAGATCGTGGCCCGCGCGGCGGCCGTCAACCGGGCCGCCTAACCGGACCCGCCGTACGCTCGAACGGGGGTGGGGATGGGCGTGGTCGAAGAGCTGGTCAGAGCCCGCGAGGCGTACGACCGCGGCGAGTGGCTGGCGGCCTACGACGGGCTCTCCGACGCCGCCCCGGATGAGCTGACAGCCCACGACTTCGTCCAACTCGCCACTGTGGCGTACCTGGTCGGCCGGCGCAACGACTGCGTGCAGGCACTCCAGCGCGCCTACCAACTCAACCTCGACGGCGGTGACGTCCTTGCCGCGGTGCGCAGCGCGTTCTGGCTGGCTTTGGTGTTGCTGACCAGTGGCGAGTCGGCGATCGGCGGGGGTTGGGTGGCCAGGTCGCTACGGCTGCTCGCTCAGGTCGACGACGACGTGGTAGAGCGCGGATACGTGCTGATCCACGAGATGTACCGATACATCTTCGGAGGCGAGTTCGATAATGCCTACCAGCTTGCCGAACAGATCACCGACTACGGTCACCGCTACCACGATCCGGACCTGATCGCGATGGGGCTGTGCAGTCAGGGCCGACTGCTGCTGTACGGCGGTCGTGTGCCGGACGGTCTCGCCCTGCTCGACGAGTCGATGGTCGGCGTAGCAGCCGGCGAGGTGTCCATCATCTTCGCCGGCAATATCTATTGCACGATGATCGAGGGCTGCCAGGAGATTGCTGACTTCGACCGCGCGGCCCGGTGGACCGCCGCACTGACCACCTGGTGCGCCGAACAGCCGGGGCTGGTGCCCTTCACCGGCCAGTGCGCCGTGCACCGAGGGCAGATCATGCGGGCGCAGGGCGCCTTCGACGAGGCCCTCACCGAATTCGAACTGTCGGTGCAGCGGTACGTCGCGAACCAGACACCCGGTGCCGCAGGTCTTGCGATGGCCGAGCGCGGTGACGTGCTGCGCATCCGCGGTGACACGGCCGGCGCGCAGGCGGCTTACGAGCAGGCAATCGCGTACGGTCACGAACCGCAGCCCGGGCTGGCGCTGCTGTGGCTATCCCAAGGTCGCACCGAGGCGGCGGCCGCGGCCATCCGGCGGCTGCTCGGCGAGGCCGGCGACCCGGTACACCGGGCCCAACTCCTGCCCGCCGGGGTGGAGGTGCTGCTGGCCGCTCACCAGCACGACGAGGCCGCCGCCCTCACCGTCGAGCTCGAATCCATCGCGGATTCATTCGGTTGCCCGTCAGTGCAAGCGCGTGCGGACTACCTCGCGGCACTGGTCGCGGTCGAGTCCGGCGACCCGGCGGCTGCGTTGCCGCTGTTGCGGCGGTCTCGCTCTATCTGGGAGCGGCTGGGCGGGCGGTACGAGACCGCGCGGTGTCAACTGCTGCTCGGCCGGTCACTGCGTTCCCTCGGCGACGACGAATCCGCCCTTACCGAGCTGACCGGCGCGCGGCGCAGGTTCGCTGAACTGCGCGCCGCCCCGGCCGAGCACGAAGCTGCCGCACTGATCACCACCACGTATCCCGGCGGCCTCACCGCGCGCGAGGTCGAGGTCCTGCGGCTGGTCGCCGCTGGTCGGACCAACCCCGAGATCGCCACCACGCTCTTCCTCAGCGAGAAGACCGTCGCCCGACACCTCAGCAACATCTTCACCAAGCTCGACGTCACCACTCGTACCGCAGCGGCCGGGTTCGCCTTCGAACATCACCTCGTGTGAACGTCGTGCCAAGACAATGAAAGGACATCAGCGGCACCCCAGTATTACGCCGACTATGCACTGATTAGTCCGTCCCGGCTCGAGCCGTGGGTAGGAGATACGTGCGGCCGCGACCCGCGGCGCGGGTGCCGCTTTTGACCGTCGGCCGACTTCGCCGTTGTGATCCGATACTCGGTAACGAGGTCACCTACTGCCGCCTCGAACGGGCAGGGATCGAATGGCCGGTCAGGATGTGTCATGGACGACCCGCAACGACCTCGCCGAGACCGCGGCAATCGCCTTGGCCGAGGAAGGTCGCCTCGACGGCATCACGGCGCCGCTCACCGCTTTTGAAGCGGTCGACCTCGACGGTGTCGCCGCCGTCCTGTCGGACGTAATCGATCGAACCGTCACACGGGTCGTCATCGACGACGAGGACTACAAGTCGGCGATGATGGGCCGCGGCGCCCCCGCCGGCAGGCCCAATTCGCACTCGGCCTGTTCCGGGCCGCCGGCGACGGCGAATTCGACGTCACCGATCCGACGATGGAGAAGATCCCCGGCCGGCCGGCCACGTCGGTCCGTTCCGTGCTGGAAGGCATCGTCGCGGCCAGGTAGCCCGAAGTGCAGCCAATAAGCTGGCCTTGGTCCGTGGCTGCGGTGATCTTCCATGGTCGACGACCCGGAAAACAGCCAAGAAATGAAAAGGTCTCGGCACCCACGGGGGTGAGGTGCCGAGACAAGATCCATTCTGGGGGGTGATCGCCTCAACCCGCAAGTCGAAACGATCTTCGAGTTCAGCGCGACGCAAGATCGCCGGTCGGGTAATGTGCGGTTGTCGATTGCCGGCACCTGCAAGTCGCTCGCCTCGTAAGGGGGCAGGCGGACGGCTACGGGGGTGGCTCGGTTCCGGGGGGTTCATCGACGGTGCGCATCAGCCATTGGCGTTGCGCATCGCGCCGGTCGGGGGACCAGATGGCGCAGCAATGGGGATGAAGGCAACACGGCACAGGGCCCGCGCGGCACCCCCGCGCGGGCCCTGCGCCATGCCCGACGGATCTCCGCAGCTCACCCAGACGTGGGTCGACCGCGACGGCGAGCACATCGCACTTACTTCGCGATCCGAGGCCACGTCACCGGTACCACCACCGACGGCGGCGCGGAACACATCGACAGTCTCGCTCAGCGTTATCTCGGTGGTCCGACGTGGTCGGCATACACCCGTCGGTCGGCATGATCTCGGCTGCACCCACCGGTACCGGCATCACGTTCGTCCTCGGCGACGTGCTGAAGCTGGACTGCCGCAATTCGTCCGCGAGGTCGTGACCACCTACGAGGCGGTCGCCGGATCAGCCGGCCTGTTCCGATTCCTGCAGTTGCGCGTCCGGTTAGTCAGGCCGGCCGCTCATGCGCACGGCGCAAGCCATCGTGACGTCGAGGATCGGGGGGACCACTGTTGAGTTCACCGAGAGCGCAGGAACGTCAGCGTGCGTTCGAGCAGCAGCTCCGCCGCCTCGGCGTCGTAGGACGGCAGGAAGCGGTCGGCGAAATAGTGCTGGTCACCGGGATAGAGGAACAACTCGGCCTGCTCGGTTGACTCGACCAGCGCCCGGGCGGCGTCGACGTCGCCCTCGCCGACGAAGATCGGGTCGGCGTCCATGCCGTGTATCTGTACCGGCACACCGTCCGGCCAGGCGTCACCGAACTCCGAGACCGGAACGCAGGAATAGCACAGCAGCGCGCCGCGCGCTCCTGCCCGGGTCTGCGCGAGCTTCTGGGCCGGTAGCACGCCTAGGGAGAAGCCGGCGTAGACCAATTCGGCCGGCAATCCGTCAACTGCCTTCACACCGCGCTCGATCACTTCACCGAACCCGATCGCTTCGACGTGGGCGATTCCGTCCTCGAGGCTCTCGAAGGTGTGCCCGTCGTAGAGGTCCGGCGTGTGCACCGTGTGCCCGTCCCGGCGCAGGTCGTCAGCGAACGCGACGACGCTGGGCGTGAGGCCGAGCGCGTGGTGAAAGAGGACAACTTCGGCCATCGTGATTCTCGCTTCCGCTCGCCAACCGTGAACGATCCGTCAGGCTAGTATGTTCCAGTGACGTCAATCAATAGGGAGTTTCCTGACTATGACGTCGCCGAACGCAAGGTGGTGAGTGCACCGCACGAGCTGCGGGCCATATCCGATCCGTTACGCGGCACCATCCTCGACCTCCTGCTCGAACGCGCGGCGACCGTGACCGAGCTGGCCGGAGCGGTTCGCCGCCCCAAGAGCACGGTGGCCCATCACGTCAGGGTGCTCGTCGATGCCGGGATGCTGAAGGTGGTGCGCACGCGTCGGGTGCGTGCTATCGAGGAACGCTTCTACGGCCGGACCGCGCGCAACTTCTACGTCGGCCGGGTACGGCCCGAGGACGTCACGCCACCGCCCTGGAACAACACACTTGCCGACGCCGCCGAAGAATCCATGCCTGCCTACCAGGCCGACCGCATGCGTGCCCTGCGCAGACATGTTCGCATCTCCGACGAGCAAGCCGCAGCCTTCTGGGAACGAGTCTTCGACCTCGTCAACGAATTCCAACAGCTGCCGCGCGACGGGGACGTCGCCTACTCATTCGTCGCCAGCCTCTACCCGGCCGAGTACCCAAAGCTTCCTGACGCGGAGCCTTAAATCGGCGGCGAAAGAGGACCGGTCGATCGGTGCCGCGACTTGTACGTCATGGTGATTCGGCATTCCGGTCGTCCGACGTAGCGGCCTCCAGCCCTCGTCGGTGTCGATGCGAAGGAACAACCAGCGCGGCGGCACCCGGTAGGTGCTGAGGCGGGTGATACGCACTCCCCGGACCGCATTGCGGGGCCAACCGGGCGACCAGGGGTGGTGGCCGCCCGGTGAGTGGAGTCGGTGGAGCGCATATACGGTGGCCGAGCGGTCTAGGAGGACAGATGAGCGGCACCCCTGCGGTGAGCGGCCCGAGGTTGCGGTCCGACGCTGTGGGACCGGACCTCGTCGCCGTCGGGGAAGCTCTCGTAGCGTTCATCGCCACCGACGGACTGCCGTTGACCGAGGCGACGGCATTCCGGCGCACGGTGGCCGGTGCGGAGTTCAACGTGGCGGCCGCGATGGCCCGCCTGGGGCATCGCGCGGTGTTCGCAGGTCGAGTCGGTGCCGATCCGCACGGGCAGGTGATCGAGCAACGAGCGCGGACCTTCGGCATCGATGCGCGCCTGGTCCGCGATGTCGAGGCGGCCACCGGTGTCTTGGTGCGCGACGTCGGAGACTTCCGCCCGACGGGTGTGCAATACGCCCGCGCGAGCTCGGCCGGGAGCCGACTGTGTGCGCAGGACCTCGACTTCGATCTGGTGGCGAGCGCGCGATGCGTGCACGTCAGCGGCATCACCGCGTCGCTGTCTGATTCCGCGGAAGCGGCAGTCTGCGAGGTGATGCGGCGAGCCCGAGACGCGGGCGTTCTCGTGTCTTTCGATCCGAATCTGCGCTGGCGGATGATGGATCCGCAGTGGGCCAGATCGAGCCTCCCGCAACTGGCCGGCCTGGCCTCGGTGCTGGTCGCGGGAGCCGACGAACTGGCGTGGCTGGCCGACAGCGACGAGGGCGAGACAGCGCTCGACTGGGCATTCGAGCAGGGCGTCGAACTGGTCGTGGTCAAGCGCGGCGAGCACGGGGCGATGGCCTCGGACGGTGTCGCCCGGTGTGAAGTGCCGGCCCGCGCCCGTCGTCCCGTGGACGTCGTGGGGGCGGGAGACGCGTTCGCGGCCGGCCTGTTGGCCGGATTGCTCGAGGGCAAGTCGGTCGAGGCGGCCATGGCTGACGCGGCGGTGGTGGCCGCGTTCGTGGTCTCCACCGTGGGCGATCTCGAAGGTCTACCCGACCGGGACCTCCGGGACTCCTTCTCGGAAGACGGTGGCGAGGTACGTCGATGAGCCACACCGACGTCCTCCACGCGGTCACCGCACAACGACTGATTGCCATCGTGCGGGCCGGCTCGGCCGGCGACGCGCTGGAGATCGGGAGCCGCCTGCTTGCCGCCGGGGTACGAGCCGTCGAGGTATCGCTGGTGACCCCCGACGCGCTCGACGTCATCCGCGCGCTGGTCGGCCTGGCGCCGTCCGGCGCCTACATCGGGGTGGGCACCGCGTTGACGGCGCACGACGTGCAACGCGCCGACGCCGCCGGTGCCCGCTTCGTCGTGTCCCCGGGATTGTCGGCAGACGTTGTCCGAGCAACCCGCGAGCAGAATCTCATCAGTGTTCCCGGGGCAGCAACGGTGACCGAGGCGTTGACCGCCCGCGACCTCGGCGCCCACCTGGTCAAGATCTTCCCCGCGTCGACGTGGAGTCCTGGCGCGGTGCGCGACGTGCTGGCCTCCCTGCCCGGCCTGCCGCTCGTGCCGACCGGCGGTATCTCCCTCGACTCGGCCCCGGAGTGGATCGCCGCCGGAGCCAGCGCCGTCGGGCTGGGTGGTGCACTGACCAAGGCCGCCGCCGGCCCGGACGACATGCTGGCCGGGCTGCTCCGCCGCCTGGCCGCGCCCGACTGACGCGACCGCCGGGGCCACGCCGGCGCCGAGAGGGCGTCGTCGGGGAGAATCCGGGTATCACCGACACGCCCGTACCGGACCGAACCACCGCCCCGCGCCGGTGGCCGGCCGGCATCTCCGCCATCACGCTGTTCGTCGAGGATCTCGACGCGACCAAACAGTTCTACCGAGACGTATTCGACCTGCCGGTGGCCTACGAGGACGCCGACTCCGCGGTGTTCGACTTCGGCAGCACGGCCATCAACCTGCTGGCGGTGAGCGCGGCGGGGGAGCTGGTGGCGCCGGCGCCCGTGGCGTCATCCGACGCCCGGGTCAGGTTCCAATTCACCATCCCGGTCGAGAACATCGACGCCGTGTGCGCCGAGCTGACCGCCCGCGGCGTCGATCTGCTCAACGGGCCGATGGACCGGCCGTGGGGGATCCGTACGGCGAGCTTCCGGGATCCGGCCGGGCACGTCTGGGAGGTCGCGCACTGAGGCGTCGGGCTACTCGCCGGTGGTTCCGTCGATCGACTCCCGCAGCAGGTCGGCGTGTCCGTTGTGCCGCGCGTACTCCTCGATCATGTGGCACAGGATCCAGCGCAGGCTGGGAACTTGACCGTCCGGCCCCTCCCGCTGCGCCAGGCGGCCGAGCCCCCCATCGGCGAGGGCCTGGGCGGTCAGCTGCCGGGAATGACCCACCGCGTCCTCCCACAGGGCCCGTAGCCGCTCGGGGGAGTCCTGCGCGGCCGAGTGCCACTCCCAGTCCGGGTCGGCCGACCAGTCGACGGAGTTCCATGGCGGCTGCCGGTCGTGCCCGTGCAGGTCGTGGGAGAACCAGTCGGACTCAACGTAGGCCAGATGCTTCAGCAGCCCCCCGAGCGTCATCGACGAGGCGCCTACCGTGACACCGAGAGCGGCCGAGTCCAGTCCACGGCACTTCCACGCCAGCGTCGCCCGCTGGTAGTCCAGGAAGCCGAGGAGGGTGGCGGCTTCGTCGCCGGCCACGGGCGGCGCCGGGCGGCCGTACTGGTCGACGTCAGTCACGGGCGCAGAGCTTAGGGCCGAGGTCGCGCCGACCGGGAGAAGCGCGAGGTCGACGTCGGCGCCGATGTCGCACATCCCGTCGAACACTTCGGTGTCACCGGCGAAGTAGACCCGACTCGACCCCTCCACGACGTAGCGCTCCGATCACCGCCGCTTGTCCGACAGAAGCGAAAACGATAGGCCACGAGCGGCGTCAGCGGTCCGCACATTCACCGATGCCCTTGGCCTCTGCGGCGGTGAGTTGTTCTCTCTAAATCCGGTTCAGGCTTCCAACTGCCTGACATCAAGCGTTCCGGTGATCAGGCCGACCGCGACGTCGTCGAGGGTGGTGTCGTGGCCGTAGGCGTACGCCCGCAGCAACGCCAAGGCGTCCGGCGCGGTGACGCAGTCCCGGGCCATGACCATCCCCATAGCGACCCACACATAGGTGCGGTCGCGGGCGGCCGGGCCCTGCAGCCAGTCCGGCTCCTGATACCCCTCAGCGACCGCGGTCGCGCCGATGTGCCTGGCCATCGCCAGTGCCTCGACGACGGACTCGGTGACGGTGAGGGCGTCGGCCAGGCTGACTTCACCCACCCGTGCGGCGTCGGTGAAGTACAGGTCTACGGCGCCGTACGTTGCCTGCTCGATTTTCAGAGGCAGGGTCATGATGGCGCGGTACGGGGTGTGGGCGAACAGTTCCTGAGTGAAGGCCGGCCAGCTGCGTTCGAGCCGCCCGGTATCGGCAACCAGAACGCTCTGGCTGCGAGCGGAGTCGAGGCACGGGCCCTCACCCTGCGTGAACTGCAGGCGCTCGGCAAGAGTCGCCGTGTCGTCACTGGCGCCCAGAGGCACTCGGAAGTCGTCGTTGAGGGCGCTCAGGCCGGCTCCGTCGGCCGGCAGTACGGCGAGGCAGGCCCGGGCTAGATGGACCGGCAGCAGCTCGGGCTCCGTGGTTCTCGCATCCTGCGTGACCGACCACGCGGCGAGGAACAGATCGGCGATGTCGTCGGTGCCTCCTGCGCGAGGCTGTTCTGACGTAGGAGCGCTGCCGGCTGGGCTGCTGTCCGGCCAGGGCTCGTCACCACCGCGATCACCTGGACGACGGCTCGTCACGGTTACCCGCTTCCGCAGGAGACGGCTGGCTCGATCTTCAGCTCCCGTCGCTTCAGGTCGTACCTTACCCAGGCCTCACTGGGAGGATCCGAATCTCGGCCTGCTCTGGTCGGCGCAGCCGCTAACCTGCGTGGATGCCGGAGCCTCTCGCGACCTTTCCTGATGGAGCGTTCAGCCGGGTGCTGTGCATCGTCGCCCATCCGGACGACGTCGAGTACGGCTCGTCCGCGGCCGTCGCCGCCTGGACCACGCGGGGCGTGGACGTGGTCTACCTGCTGCTGACTCGCGGCGAGGCCGGCATGGACAGCAGTCCCCCGGAACGCACGGGCGAGCTGCGCGGACGCGAGCAAGCCACCGCCGGGAAGGCGGTGGGCGTCTCACGTATCGACTACTTTGACTATCCCGACGGAGTGTTGGAGTACAGCCTCGGTCTTCGGCGCGACATCGCCCGGGTGATCCGCTCCTACCGCCCCGAAGCGATCCTGGTTAGTTCGTGGGACGTCGAGTTCGTCGCCGGTTTAAATCAGGCCGACCACCGGGTGGCCGGCCTCGCTACGGTCGACGCGCTACGTGATGCCGGCAACCGGTGGGTCTTCCCGGAGCTCCTGGACGAGGGCCTGGAACCGTGGTCGACGCGCTGGCTCCTCGTCGCCGGCGATGCCCGACCGACGCACGGAGTCGATGTCACCGGCCAGGCGCTCGAGCGGGGCATCACCTCGCTCGACGCGCACGAGCAGTACCTGGCCGGGCTACCCGGCCACCCCGCACCCCGGGTGATGCTGACCGCCATCACCGGCATGCAAGGTCCGGCGCTCGGCGTGCCGAATGCGGTGCTGTTCCGGGCGTGGGACTTCGCTGCCCCGCCGGCCGCGGTTCTGGAGGCGATGCGAAGCGGCGACCGCGGCTGAGCCGCCGCCGCGGTGGCGCCTCATCACAGTCAGGTGACCGCCGGCCGGGAGTGGACGACATCGTCATCGGGTGAGCCGCATCGCCACCAGCTTCGCGGTGCTGGGTGGCCGCGGTCGGAACGCCGGCCGTGAACCAGCTCCAACTCGCTGGTCACCATGACCGTGGTTCCGACCACATCACCCCAGGACTCCGCGACGACCGACCTCGTGACCCACCTGCGCGACGACGTGCTGCCACCGATCAAGGCCAAGACCTATGTCGTCGGGGCCACCGCGTCCTACGTCGACTTCACCGCCAAGGTGTCCCAGCGGATGCCGTGGCTCATCCTGGCCGTCGTCGCGCTGGCCTTCATCCTGCTCACCGTGGCCTTCCGTTCAGTGATGATCGCCACCAAGGCGGCGGTGCTGAACCTGCTGTCGGTGGCCGCGGCCTACGGGGTGGTCGTGGCCGTCTTCCAGTGGGGCTGGGGCTCATCGCTCATCGGCATCCACGAGAAACTGCCGACGCCGGCGTTCGTCCCCATGCTGATGTTTGCGCTCGTGTTCGGCTTTGCGATGGACTACGAGGTGTTCCTGCTCTCGAGGGTGCACGAGGCGTGGGTCAAGACCGGCGACGCCGGCATGGCCGCGGCAGTGCTCATCGACGCCAGCGTGATCCGCATGGTGCTGGTGCCGGCCGTCATGTCGCAGGTCGGCAGGCATTCCTGGTGGACGCCCCGGTGGCTCGGCCGGATCACTCCGAACATCGACATCGAGGCACCGAGCATCTGGCCAAGCTCCCCGCGGCCGAGGGAACGGCCCCCAAGACCTCACCCCTCGCAACTGCCAGCCGCGGCGCCTGACCCGCGGTACTCCGCCGGTCGGAGGAGGAGGGTCTGCGCCAGGCCTGTCGGTCACCGTGCCCGGGTCAGCAAGGCGTGGGGAAGCGCGGCGGAACGGGCAGGCGGGAGAAGGCCCGGCGGCCGATGTCGAGCTCAGCCACGAGGTACAGGCCGCCGGTCACCGTGCCGGCCACGGACGTCGCCACTGGACCTCCGCCGGCCGCGCTGCCTGCCGGCCTGGTCGTCGTGGCCGGAGGCGAGGAAGTACTCATCCAGGCTCGGGTCGATCGCGAGATACGCGGCCCGGATGCGGTTCATGCCGACGATCAGGCCGGCGTCGTCGATGCTCGCGTTGGCCACTCGTACGCCGGTGAGCGTTCCGAGGACGAGCACCGCGCCGGCCAGGCCGATGGAGAGCACGTGGAAGCCGGTGCCGAATCCGGACGCCTGGACCACAAGGGCAAGGACGACCAACGCGGCCGACGCCACGGTCAGGGGGATGGTGATCCGGCTTGCCCGGGTTCCGTGCGGATGCCCAGCGGGTTCTACGCTGTCGTGGGGGTCAGCGGAGGGCGCGGATCAGGTAGGCACGCGTCCGAACGCGGTCCAAGCCGCCGCACTGATGTCCAGCGGTTCATCTGGCAGCAGCTGCCGGCAGCGATCGGCCAGCGCGTCGCGACGCTCATTCTCGAGTGACGCGACGTAGGCACCGGCCGGTCCGACGCCCAATGTGAACGGCTCCCACCAGTCGGCGAAGGAAGCCACCTCGACCGTCACGCTCAGCCTCGTGGACTCGACGGCACGGAGGCCGGCAGCAGTCATCAGCTCGGCCAGGTGGCCCTCCCGGGCACCGGCTAGCCCCGATTCGTCGCGGGCCTCGGCGTCGAGTTCCCGAGCCGCTCGCCAGAACACCGACAGCGGGCTCCCACCTCCGGCATGGTCCCAGACGCACGCCCCGACCACGCCGCCGGGCCGTGTCACGCGAGCCATCTCCGCCAGCCCAGCCACCGGGTCGGGCATGAAGTGGACTACGAGCTCAGCCAGGGCTGCGTCCACACTGTCGTCGGGGAACGGCAGCCGCTCGGCCGATGCCCGCCGGGCGTCCACCCCGGGTAGGCGTGCGCGCACTGCAGCGACGAACGGCTGGGACGGGTCCACCGCGGCTACTGCGTCGGCGCCCAAGCGCTCGACCAGCACTGCGGTGAGCGCACCGGGGCCACACCCGACGTCGAGAATCCGCTGGCCTGCGCCCACCCCGGCCGCGTCGGCGAAGACGACGGCCAACGGCTCGGAGTAGCGGCCCATGAACCGGTTGTAGGCGTCGGCGGCCACGTCGAAGCTCACCGGCCGAAATCTATAGGAGCCGGGTGGCCGCGTCAGCGCGTCGAGGGAGGGCACGTCAGCGGTCGATGGCCGGGAGCGTCCGCGGGGCCCCCAAGCGGTGGGCCACCAGCACGGCGGTGATCGATTCCGCGCAGAGCAGGCCGACCAGAACGGCGAGCTGGAACCGCGCTGCGCTGCTCGCGCTGGCTCCGCCGAGCAAGGCGCCGACGAACGCACCGGGCAGCGTGACCAGCCCGACGGTGCGGGTCTGGTCCAGAGCCGGGACGAGCGCCTCGGACACCGCCGAACGGGCAATGTCGCGGACGGCCTGGCGCGGAGTGGCGCCGATTGACAGCCAGGCCTCGATCTCGTCGCGGCGGCGCACCAGTCCGTCGGCCAGGCGTCCTCCAGTCAAGGTGGCGGCGGTCATGGTCCCTCCCAGAACGATGCCCGACACCGCCACCAGGTCACGCACCCCGCGGTCGAGCACCGGCAGCCCCACGATGAGCCCGATGCTGACCACTGCGCCGGCGGCCACCGACATGGTCACCGCGCGGGCTGCCCCGGCCAGCGACCGCAGGCGGCGCGCGGCCGTCCAGGTGGCCACGGAAAACATCACGGCGAGCACACCGATGACCGTCACCGGCGCCGCGAAGACGCCGCGCAGTGCGGCCGCGACCACCGCCAACTGTCCCGCGGCGCGCACGCTGGCGACCACCACGGCCCGCTGCTGCCGGACCTGCGCGACGGTCAGGACGGCGACGCTGATCGCGACGAGGATGACTACCCCGACCGCGAGACGAATCCAGGGGTCGAGCATGGCGGTCGGCGATATGTGCTGGACGCTGGCCGGTCGAGCTTCAGCGGTTGACGAGGACGAGGGCCAGCGCGCCGAAGATCAGGCAATAGATGCCGAACGGCCGCAGCGAGTTGGAGCGGAAGTAACGGCTGAGAAAGGCCACGCTGGCGTAGGCACCGAAGAACGACAACACGCTGCCGAGCAGGACCTGGCCGCGGATGCCGTCGCCCAACGGCCCGGCCAGATCGGGCAGTTTGAGCACGCCGGCGGCGAGGATGACCGGCGTGGCCAGCAGGAAGGAGAAGCGCGCGGCATCCTCGTGGTCGAGCCCTTCCACCAGGCCGGCGGCGATGGCCGCGCCGGAGCGGCTGATGCCCGGGGCCAGCGCGGCGATCTGCGCCGACCCGATGATCAGCGCCTTACGTACGCCCACCGCGGACAGCCGCCGGTCGGTGGCCTCACCTTCGGAGACGGTCGGTGTCCCGGTGGCCACGCGGGCCGACGGCACCGATTCGCGCCGACCGTCCGACTTCGGCAGCGGGTCCGCGGTCGGGAAGCGGGATGGCGCGGTTGGCGCTGACGGCGCGGCTGGCGTCTCGTCCGTCGGGCGGCCCGCAACCGAGCGTCGGCGGTAGCGCTCGGCCACCAGCAGGACGACGCCGTTGATCATCAAGAAGACGGCGGTCGGATTGGGCTTGGCCAGGACCGTGCGGAAGGTGTGCTCCAGCAGGAGCCCGGTGATCCCGACCGGGATCGTTGCGAGGATCAGCAGCCAGGCCAACTTCTCCTCCGGGGTGTTCACCCGTCGGAAGCGGATCGACGTCACCAGGCCGCCCAGGATGCGCGTCCAGTCCCGACGGAAGTACACGATCAATGCCAGCGCGGTGGCCACGTGCAGCCCGACGATGAAGGCCAGGTACGGCGACTCGGGTGCGCTGACGTCGAGGTCACGCTTCCAGCTGCCGCCGATGATCGCCGGCAGCAGGATGCTGTGGCCGAGGCTGCTCACCGGGAACAGCTCGCTCACGCCCTGCAGGAGGCCGATGACCCCCGCCTCGGCCCAGCTGAGATGGCCGCTCATCGGCGGGTTCCCCACGTCGATCGGATAGCAGCCAAAGCGAGCGCCGGCATCAGCGGCCTCCGTCCTGGTTCGGTGGCGGTCTCCCGCGAGGAGCCGGTCTGGCAGCATGGGAGCTACGACATCGGTCGTACTACAGGGATTGTAGGAGAAGGAGAGGGGCGGCGGTGCCGGATAGGGCGGGCCGGGCTCGGGGCGAGCTCGAACGGGAGGTCCTGGCCGCGCTGGCGGCCGGCGGCCGAGCCCTGACCGCCACCGAGGTCCTGGATCAGCTCGGCGGCGGCCTGGCCTACACGACCGTGATGACCACGTTGTCACGGCTGCACGCCAAGCACGCCATCACCCGCATTCGTGCGGGGCGCGCCTTCGCCTACGCGCTGGCCGGCGGAACCGGCGGCGCCCAGGCCTCGGTGACCGCGTTCAAGATGCACCGGCTGCTGGACGGCGGCCACGACCGGGTCGGTGTCCTGTCCCGTTTCGTGGCCGACCTGAGCCCCCAGGACGAGCGCCTGCTCGCCGACATCCTGGGCAATGACCGCACCGGCCACGACGGGAGCGCCGACCACGAGAGAGGGGCCGGCGACGGTGGCGCCGACGGCCGAAGCGACTCGTGAACGCCATGATCGCGATCGCCTGCGTGCCGTTGCTCGTGAGCGTCGTCCTGTGGCTGGCCGGGCCGCGGCTCGGCCGGCACCTGCCCGCGCGCGCCGCGACGGTCCTGCTGACGGTGGCCGCACTGGCCGCGGCGCTGGCCACCGGCCTCGTCCTGGCCGCGGCCGGATTCCTCGTCCTCGCCACCGACCCTCGCCTGGCCGCCGCGGCCCATCTGTCCGCCGCGGCGCTGCGGGCGGCCGACCCCGTGCCGGCCGCAGTGGGGCTGGTTGCCGGCGTCACGGTCCTGGTGCTACTTGTCGCCTCGTCCGTGCGCGCTATCAGAGCGATCAGTGAGCTGACCTCGGCCGCGTTAGCCTGTCGGCGCCTTGGTCCGGCGCCGGGTGGTCTGGTTGTGGTCGACGACGCCCGTCCCGCCGCGTACACGGTGCCGGGCCTGTCGGGACGGATGGTGGTGACCACCTCCATGCTGCGGGCACTGCCGCCCGAGGAGCGACGGGCGCTGCTCGCGCACGAAGCGGCGCACCTCGACCATCACCATGTGGTCTACGTGCAGCTGGCGTCCCTGGCCGCTGCGGCCAACCCGCTGCTGCGACCGACGGCCGGCGCCGTGCGAGTGGCCGCCGAGCGCTGGGCCGACGACGTTGCCGCCCAGCGCACCGGGGATCGCCGGCTGGTGGCTACCGCGCTCGCCCGAGCCGGGCTGGCCCGCGCCGGTGACCCCACGCGGATGCCGGCGGCGGCGTTGGCGGCCGTCGACACCGCGTTGGGGCAACGCATCGAGGCACTGCTGGCGCCACAACGACAGCATCGGACGGTGACTGTGGCTACGGTGGTGCTGATGACGGTTGGCTGCGTTGTCAGCGGCACGGTGATCGGGCGCGCCGCCCACGACGCGGTGGAACTCGCCCAATCCGTCTACGCCCAGACCCGATGACCGGACCGACCCGATGACCGGACCGACCCGATGACCGGACCGACGGCCACTGCGTCGATTCCCGAACCGGTCGCCGCACCACCGGGGACCGAGGCGCCGCGACGATGGCGACCGAAGCTGCGCTACGAGTTGATCGGGTGCGGACTGCACGGCCACGAGTTGCTGGGTACCGAGGTGGCACGGGTCCGGCCCGAAGACGCCCTCGTCGTGCGCGCCGACGAGGACGGCCTGCGCTGGTATCGATGCCTGCGGTGCGACTCCTGGCTGCCGCTACCGCCGCCCACCGAGCCGACCCGTAAGCACCTGCGGCCCCGCGAGGAGATCCCGCTGCCGCTGCGCGGTAAGCCGTTGCGGGACAAATACGTGCTGCGCCTGCTGGCCATCGACCGGCTGCTGCACTTCGTCGTCCTCGGTGCCCTCGCCGCGGCTGTGTTCGTGTTCGCCCATGATCGGGCCACGCTGAACAGCTACTGGGTGAGCCTGCTGCGCAACCTGCAGGGCGGCGTGGGCGGGCCGGTACGCGACAGCTCCACGGGCTTCGTCGGCGAGCTCAACAAGCTGTTCACGATCACCACCGCCCATCTGCTGCTGACCGCCGCGGTGCTGGCCGGTTATGCCCTGCTCGAGGGGGTGGAAGCCGTGGGCTTGTGGTTCGCGCGGCGCTGGGCGGAGTACCTCACCTTCGTGGCCACGACGATCCTGCTGATTCCCGAACTGTACGAACTGTCCCACCGCGTCTCGGTGCTCAAATTGCTGACGCTGTTCATAAACCTGGCCATCGCGGCTTATCTGCTTGTCGCCAAGCGGCTGTTCGGTCTGCGCGGCGGAGGAGCCGCCGAGGAACGCGAGCGCGAGCGCGACACCGGCTGGGAGGCGCTGGAACGCACCTTCCCCACGGTGCGACCGGCGGCGGTCGGTTCGGGGGCCGCGGGCGGGTCCGACTCAGCGGCGGCCTCGTAGAAAGGCCCTGCGCGGTCGCCCGTCGTTCTCCCGGCAGCGTAATTCGTTGCCCGGCGACCTGAACGAACCAGAAGATCCAGTCATGGCCGTCACCTTCGTGCTCGTGCACAGCCCGTCGGTCGGGCCGTCCACCTGGCGGCCCGTTGCCGACGTGCTGCGGCAAACCGGCCGTTCGGTGGTCGTGCCCGATCTGCGACCGGTAGCCGACGGCCCGTCGCCCTACTGGCCGCTGGTGCGCGAGCTCGTCGTTGCGGCGGTGGCCGATACGGGCGACGACCTGGTGCTGGTGCCACACAGCAATGCCGGGCTCTTCGTGCCCGTGCTCGCCGAGGCATTGGCCGAGCGGGTGACGGCCGCGGTCTTCGTGGACGCCGCGCTGCCGGCACTCGACGGCGCGACTGCAGTGGCTGCTCCCGACTGGCTCGAGGTGCTGCGGG
Organism: bacterium; assembly: GCA_040004775.1. Classification (GTDB taxonomy): domain Bacteria; phylum Actinomycetota; class Actinomycetes; order Mycobacteriales; family Jatrophihabitantaceae; genus JALZBL01. Next base: position 21,222 of record JBDUAD010000021.1, read on the forward strand.
GCAAGGTGAAGGCCGACGGACGGCTCCCGGTGTGGACGCAGTGGTTCGACGAGCCCGACGTCGCGCCGATGTTCACCGACCCGGCAGTGCGGGCCACGGTGGAAGCCGACCAACCTCGCCTGCCACTGGCCTACTACGAGCAGCTCGTGCCCGCACCGCCGGGCTGGCAGCAACACCACTGTGCCTACCTCTGGTTCGGACCGCCCTACGACATCCTCGCCGCCGAGGCCACGCAGCGCGGGTGGCCGGTCCGGCGTGTGCCCGGGCAGCACCTGCACGCGGTGGTCGACCCGTCCGGGGTGGCCGCCGCCGTACTGGATCTCGCCGCCCGGTAAGCGCCCGGCGACGGGGAGGACTTCGATGTCGATGCCGATGACGTGGCGGAGCTCCTGACCGAGCCGATGCACCTGGTTGGACACTCCTACGGTGGCGTCGTGGCGTTGCTGGCCGCCGCCCGGCGACCGGAGGTGGTCACGTCCCTCGCCGTCAACGAGCCGCCAGCGTTCGGCTCGTTCGGGACGACCCAGACGTTGCCCGTTTCATCGCCGGAACCGGACGCAATGCTGCCGTCCGGAAACGGACCTCCTGCACGCTATGGCGGTGGTGGCCCCGGCGGCCTCATCGGACGGCGGGGAGCCCGGATGTCGGGCACCGCAGTGTGCCGCTTCACCGTGGACGGGAGCGGGCGCGCACGTGCGCCCGCTCGCCCTGCGGCCCGAACAGGATCAGCAGCTCGGCCGGCTTGGACCCCGCGCTGCCGAACCAATGCGGAGTGCGAGTGTCGAACTCGGCCACCTCGCCCGGCCTCATCGTGATATCGAGCTCGCCGAGCCGCAGGTGCACGCGACCGGAGAGCACGAACATCCATTCGTAGCCGTCGTGCGTTTTCCGGTCGGCCTCGGGTTCACCGCCGGGAAGAATCATCTTGTAGGCCTGGACGCCGCCGGGCCGCCGGCTCAGCGGATACAGGGTCCGCTCGCCGCGGTGGACCGGGCGGGCCTGCACACGGGGGTCGCTGGTCGGGGCGACGCCGACTAGCTCGTCGAGCGGCACCTGATGGGCCCGGGCGATCGGCAGCAGCAATTCCAGCGTCGGCTTGCGGCCACCGGATTCCAGCCGCGACAGCGTGCTCACGGAGATGCCGGTCGACGCCGACAGCTGGGCCAGCGTTGCCTGGTTGCGCCGGCGGAGGGTGCGCAGGCGCTGACCGACCGAGCCGAGCACGATGTCGTCGTCCATCCGTCTATTGCTGGTCCGGCAATCGATGTTGTCAAGACGGGTGCACACCGAGCAAGGTTTCTCCATGGACGAAACGGTCGATGTGCTGGTCATCGGTGGGGGAGCGGCCGGGCTGAGCGCAGCGGTTGCGCTGGCGCGGTTCCGCCGCACGGTGTTGGTGGTCGACGCGGGCGAGCCACGCAACGCGCCGGCCGGCCATGTGCACAACTACCTGACCCGCGACGGCGCACCACCGGCGCAGATACTGGCGATCGGGCGCGAGGAGGTGCAGCGCTACGGCGGGCGGGTCGAGCCGGGCGCGGTGACCGCGGTGTCCCGCGACGGCGACCGGTTCCGCATCGAGATCGGAGCCCAGCGGGCCGGCACATATCCCGTCGGCGCCCGGCAGGTGCTGCTGGCCAGCGGTGTGCGCGACGAGCTGCCGGACATCCCCGGCCTGGCGCCGCGGTGGGGGATCGACGTCCTGCACTGCCCGTACTGCCACGGGTGGGAGGTCCGCGACCGGCGCCTCGGCATCCTGTCCACCGGCCCGATGACCGCGCACGTGGCAACGATGTTCCGAGCACTGAGCGATCAGATCCTGGTGTTGGCACACGTCGGGCCGTCGTTCACCGAGGAGCACCGCGAGCAGTTCCACGCACTCGGCATACCGCTGGTCGACGGGGAAGTGGTCGAGGTCCAGTCGGGCCCGGACGGCTTGACCGGCGTCCGCCTGGCCGACGGGACAGTCGTCCCGCTCGACGCCCTGGTCGTGGCGCCGCGCTTCTCGGCCCGGGCGGAGCCGCTGGCCGGGCTGGGTTTGGAGCCGGTCCAGGTGGACGTCGACGGCCAACCCGTCGGCACCCTTATCGAGGCCGATGCCGCCGGGGCGACGTCCGTACCGGGAGTCTGGGCGGCCGGCAACGTCGTGAACATGCAGGCCCAGGTGATCAGCTCGGCCGCGGCCGGCCTGGCCGCCGGAGCGGCGATCAACGCGACGTTGATCCGCGAGGACACCGAACGGGCCGTCCGCGAACACCGCTACGAGCGGGTCCACGGCGAAAAGGCGTGGGACGAGCGCTACGCCACCCACTCACACGTCTGGAGCGGCAAGCCTAACCCGGTCCTGGTGGCCGAGGTCGCCGACCTGCCCGTGGGCACCGCACTCGACGCGGGCGCCGGCGAGGGCGCCGACGCCTGCTGGCTCGCCGCCCACGGCTGGCAGGTCACCGGAGTCGAGCTGTCCGGCGTGGCTCTAGAACGTGCCGCCGCCCACGCCAAGGAGCGGGGTCTCGAGGTCACCTGGCACCACCTCGACCTCACCCGGGAACCGGCGCCCGGCGTGTACGACCTCGTCAGCGCGTTCTTCCTCCACCTGCCGCCGGAGCCTCGTCGGGACTTGCTGGCCAAGCTCGCCGCCGCCGTCGCACCCGGTGGCATCCTGCTCGTCGTCGGGCACGATCCCAGCGACGAGAGCGTCGTTCCCCGACCGGCTCTGGCGGAAGTTGGCTGGACTGCCGACGAGCTGGCGCGAATGCTCGGGGAGGAGTGGACGATCGAGGTGGCCGAGGCCCGACCCCGCCGGGTGGCCCACCCCGGCGACGGCCACGACGTCACCATCCACGACGCCGTCCTACGCGCCCGCCGGGACTGACGCGGCCCATCCAAGGCGCATCCGCGGCGTAGGTTTCCCGGGTGGCCGGGCTGGTGCAGCGCATCGCCGTCGGCGTCCACCGTGGCATCGGCGCGCTGCTCGAGGCGCTACGGCCGCGTCCGGAGACCATCCAGGTCGTCGCCATCCGCGGTGACGGACAGTTCCTCGGCGGCACCGTCGTCGAGGCGGGCTCGAGCCGCTCGTGGCGCACGACGGTCACCGCCGCAGTGGACGGAGTGCTCGTCGTCAGTGCCTCCCTGAGCGCCGAGCACGGCCATGGGCCGTTGGACGACGAGCCGGACACCACGGTGGCCCTGGCCGTGTTCCTCGACGGTGCGCGCGTCGGTCGGGCGGTGGAGACTGTGCGCCGGGGCGACGTCCGCTGCCTGGCCCTCACCGCCACCATCCGCGTCGCGGCGGGAAACCGGCAGATGCGCGCCGAGTTCCATCCGGGCGGCGCGGCCGTGCGTATCGCCGAGGTCAGCGTGGCGGCGTTCTTCGTGCCCGGCTCGCAGGCTTCGATCACCGGGGGGTGAACACGCAAAGCGGCGGCCGGTGGGTCAGTCGGTAGGAGCCGGTTTGTCGGCCCGGCGCAGGAGCGGCAGCAGCAGGACCGCCGCGACGATCTGCACTCCGACGACGAACACCCCCACGGCGGGCCGGCTGTGCTCGTAGAGGGCGCCGATCAGGGCTGCGCCGGCCAGCCAGGCCACGCCGTAGAGCGCGGTGAAAGTTCCGTAGCCCGCGCCCCGGCGGTGCGCAGGCACCAGGTCGGCCACCGCGGCCCGCATGGTCGAGTCGTGGATGCCCATGCCCGCACCCCACACCAGCGCACCGAGGACGAACAGCACGGTCGTCGAGGAGAAGGACAGGAACGGCACGGCCGCGGCCAGGGGCGGCAGTGCGACCAATCCCCGCAGGCCGACCCGGTCGTAGATCCGTCCGAAGCCGACCGCGGCCACTGAGGCACTGGCCATGGCCACGGCGTAGAGCACCGGGACGACCGCGGTCGGCACGAGGTGCTGTTCGGTCAGGTGGAAGGCCAATACTGCCCAGGTGGAGAAGCCGAGCATGGTGGCTGAGGAGAATGCGGCGTACTGCCAGAACCGTCTGGGCAGGCGGCCGCCGACGCGCAGCCGCTTACCCTCCGACACCCGGGCCGCCGGCTCCCACTGCAGCGGATCCGCCGCCGCGGCCCGCAGTCGCACCAGCATCAGCAGGGCGAACGCACCCGGGACGGCGAGCAACCCGAAGGCCAGCCGGTACGGACCGCCCGCGGCCAGCGTGAGCGCGATCAGTAGCGGACCGGCCATCGCGCCCATCTGGTCGAGCGCCTCGTGCAGGCCGAACGCGTACCCGCGTCCCATCTCGGCCGAGGCGTGCGCCAGCATCGAGTCCCGCGCCGGCGTGCGCACCGCCTTGCCCACCCGCTCGCCGTTGTAGAGCAGACCGGCCGCGGCGACGGAGCCGGTGAGCGCGAGCAGGGGGACGCAGACTGCAGTCAGCGCGTAGCCGAGGATCGTCTGCGGCCACGGGCGTCCGGTGCGGTCGGCGATCCGCCCGGTGAACAGGCGCAGAACCAGGGCCGCCGCCTCGCCCGCACCGGTGATCGCACCGACGACTGCGGCGCTGGCCCCCAGCGACCCGAGGTAGGGACCGATGATCGAGCGGGCGCCCTCGTACACGACGTCGGCCAGCGCGGACACCACACCGAACCCGACGATGAAGCGCAAGGGACTGATGCGATTGACGGCATCCGGCGCCGGTGCGGCGGCGGTCACGGGTGCGGCCGGTCGTGGCGGCGGTGATCCAGGAGCCAACGGTAGATATCGCTGTCGTACGGATCCCACTCCGGCTCCGTGGGGTTGTCCGTGCGGCCGCTCAGGTCGTAGGTGCGGTCCCATACGTTGTGGAAGGAGTCGAGGTAGATCGTCAGCCGCAGCCGTTCGGGCGGCCGGCAGTGCGCGTCGACGTTGGCCACGACGTTGATCGAGTTCTGTACCGGTACGACGTCGTCGGAGTCGCCGTGGAACGCCCACAGCGGGGTGTGCGCCATGCGTTCACAGCTGGGCACGCCGTCGGGCACGGGCCGGGCCACGAAGGCGCCGGAGATCGGGACCATGGCCGCGAACTCGTTGGCATCGCCGTAGGTGTCGAGGTAGTCGAACACGCCCTGCCCGCCCATGCTGATCCCGGTCAGATAGAGCCGGTCGCGGTCGACGCGGTAACGGGGCAGGGCGGTGGCCAGCCACCGGTGCAGCACAGCGGGGTCGTCGACCGGACCGCTCGACTGCGGAGCGAGGATGACGAAGCCGCGGGCCGAGGGAGGCAGCTGCCCGGTGCTGACCAGACGCGGCAGACCCGCGCTGACCAGGACGTTGAGATCGAGGGCGTCACCGTGGCCGGATTCACCAAAGCCGTGCAGATAGACGATGGCCGGATACGACGTCCGGCTGCGTTCGTAACCGGCCGGCCGATAGACCATGAATCCCACCGGGTTTCCAGGTCCGAGCGGCATCTTCTCCATCGTGCCCATGGCCAGTGGTGGCGATGTCTGGTGGCGATGACGCACCACCACAACGGTAGCGACGGCCGCCGCAACGGTGCCGGCCAGGATGGCCAGTGCGATGGCCAGCCGGGCCCGGCGACGGTTCAACGACGAGCGCCGGCCAGCGCCGCGCAGAACCGGGCCGCGCTGTCCAGCTCGGCGGCCAGCGGGGTCAGCACCTCGCGCCGGGCCACCTCGCGCACTCCGGCTTCCAACGAGCGGCGGGCGCGGCTGCGACGGCGGGCAGCACCGACGTTGACGAACGGCCGGGCGAGCACGGAGGTCAGCAGCCCGGCGACCACCCCACCGATGAGCAGCAGCGTGGGAAGAGGCGCGCGACCCACGTGGTAGCTGGGTCCCGGCAGCTGCAGATAGGCGAAGCCGGCCAGCACGGCCAGCCACAGAAGCCCGGCCACGGCGACGAGCAGGAACAGGAACTGGACCGCTCGCACCGCGGTCCACCACCCCGGGCGCTCGGCCGGGGACAATTCGGCGTTGCGGACGGCGGTGTCGAGCTCGGCGGGCAGCGCGTTCTGCCGGGTCTCGAGCACGGCGGAAGTCGAGGACTGCCACGCCGGGGCCAGCCCACGGGTGCGTTCGGTGACCAGTTCCCGCAATGCGTTGGAGACCTGGGCCCGCTGGCCGGTTGTGGCCACCGGCCGCGAGGTAAGCCCGGAGGACGCGGCGTCCAAGTGCAGGCGGCGCAACGGATCGGCTCGGAACCGGGACAGCCAGCGGGTCAACGGCCAACCGACCTGCGCCGTTGCTCGCATGCGGTAGGACCGGCCGGCCGCGTCGGCCACCGGTCCGGCGCCGGCGGCGACGGACAGGGCACGGACCAGGTTCCCCTCACTGCGCTGATTCTCGCGCTCGGCGCCCCGGCCACCCGTCCCCGACGCGCACAGCGGCTCCAAGGCGGCGACGGCGGCGTCGGTGTCGGCCTGCAGGCGGGCCATCGCCACCGACCGGCTGCGGACCCGATCGGCCAGAGCGGCCCGCAGCTGCGGCAGGCCGTCACCGCGGGTGGCCGACGTTGCAAGTACCGGCACGCCGGCCAGTCCGTCGTCGGCGAGCAGGTGGGCCAGGTCGCGCCGGCAGGCGTCCAGAGCGGCGGGCTCGAGCCGGTCGGCCTGGTTCAGCACGACCAGCATGACCTCGCGGAACGCGGCCAGTGGGCGCAGGTAGCGCTGATGCACCGCGGCGTCGGCGTACTTCTGCGGGTCGAGCACCCAGACCAGCAGGTCCACGACGCCGGTCATTCGCTCGGCTTCGACGCGGTGCGCCGCCGCAGTGGAGTCGAAGTCAGGCAGGTCGATGAGCACGAGCCCGTCGAGGCGATGCTCGACCGGGCCCCCGCCGCCGACCCCGTGACGGTCGCGGACCTCGAGCCAATCCAACAGCGGTCCGGCCTCGCTGCCCGACGCCGACTCCGCCGGTGGCCAGATCGCGGCGCGGGAACGGCTGGTGGTCGGCCGGCGCACCCCGGTCGGTGCGAGCGCTGCTTCGGACAGTGCGTTGAACAGCGTCGACTTCCCGCTGCCGGTACCGCCGGCCAGGGCCACGACCGCGCGTTCGGGGGAGAAGCGACGACGGGCCGCCGCGCGCGACAGCAACTCGCGGGCCGGCGCCAGCAGCGCCGGATCGGCCCGCCGCTCGCCGAGCTCCACCGCGCGGGCCAACGCGTCGAGGCGATCCGACAGCTCGGCCGGTCGCCGGCTCACCGGGCGGCCTGGACGGCATGGACGGCGGTCCGTAGCGCAGTTCCGGCCTCCGGCGGCGGAGCCGCCTCGATCACCAGGTCGCGATAGCGGCTGCTGTCGTGGGCCAGCATCGCGTCGACGTGGGCCAGTAGCGCCTCGCGGGCCCGGGCGGCCAGGGCCCGGACGGCCTGGTCGCCGAACACCGCTTCCAGCACCTTCTGGCTCAGCGCCGCGGTGCCACCGGCGATGGCAATTTCGCCGCCGGTAAGGCCACCGGTCTGGGCGAACAGGGCCACGATGAGCACCGAGCCGGCGCCGTTCACTCCATAGGACGCCAGCTTGGCCAGCTGCCGGCGATCACCGCCCTCCACGCGCACGAGCTCCAGCACCTCGCCCTGCCACATTCGCACCGTGGCCTGAGCCCGCTCGGCGATGTCGGCGTCGGCGCGCCGGAGGGCTGGTCCACCCCGGGTGAGGAGCACGCTGCCGTCGGCCCGGGTGGCCCACGCCGCGGCGGTCGATTCGGCCGCCCGCTCGGCCGCGTCGCGTAGCAGCCCTTCCAGGTTGGTTTCCAACGCGGCCTCGACCGGCGCGGCGGCCGAAGGCCGACCGGTGACGGCGGCGGCCACGCGGTCGCGCAACCAGCCGATCCGCGACTCAAGGGTGCGCATGATCTCGCCGGTGCCGATCAGCTCTTGCCAGCGGGCCAGCACCTCACCGCGCAGCAGCGAGCCATCCTGCACCTCCTGTCCCACGACCGCACGGGCCTGGTCGTAGGCCCCGTCGACCGCGGCCAGCAGCTCCCGCGCGGCCTGTTCCTGGGCGTCCACGGCCGAGGCAAGGGCGGCGCCCCGCAGCTGCAGGCTGTTGACCGCGCCGGTCAGGGTGGACCGGATCACCTGCGCGCGGGCGTCGGCGTCGGCGGCCAACCCACCGATCCAGCGGCGCACCGGCGCCACCGCCGCGTCGGGCAGCCGGCCAGCGTCCAGCGGCGCTTCCGGGACGACCAGGACCGGCGCGTCGCCGAGACCCTCCCGTTGGAGCAGTTGGCGCAGGTGGACGTCGACCTCGCCCATGGCCTCGGGCGGCACTCGGTCGAGCACGACGGCCAGCGCGGTCGCCCGCTCCCGAGCCACCCGCAAGAGGTCCCAGGGAACCGCGTCCGCGTACCGCGCGGCCGTGGTCACGAACAGCCACAGGTCGGCGGCGGCCAGCAACTGTACGGCCAGCTCCCGGTTGGCCTCGACGAAGGAGTCGATGTCCGGGGCATCGAGCAGAGCCAGACCCGGGCTCAACGACGGCTCGGCCACCAGCCGCAGCGAGCGGCCCGGCCGCTCGCCGCCCACGTCGGGTCCGGTGGTGCGGGCCAGCCCGGGCAGAATCCGGTCCCCGGTGAACCAACCCGCATCGGGTGGGGAGAACACCAGCACGGGGGAGCGGGTGGTGGGCCGCAGGACACCGGCCTGGCTGACCTCCCGGCCGACCAGCGCGTTGACCAGCGTCGACTTGCCGGCCCCGGTCGAGCCGCCGATGACCACCAGCAGTGGTGCGTCCTGCTGTTCCAGGCGGGGGATGAGGTAGTCCTCGAGCTGGCCGACCAGCTGATCGCGCAGCTGCCGGGCCTCGACCACGCCAGCGGTCTGCAGGTGCAGCGGCACATAGGCGGCGGTGCTGCGCAGGTGTCGCAGAGCCTCCAACAGCGGGGCAATGGAAGCCCGTTCCGGCTGGGTCACCGCGTGGTCCGGGGGATGCGGAGCCCGAGCGTCATAGCGTCACCTTGCCAGTGCGGCGCGGCAACGTTCCACTGGGCGCCGTCGGCGCGCCGTACGCCGGGACGTGCCGCCGCTGTGGCCTACTGCACCGATGCATGTCCTGAGCGGGGTGGTAGGACCCCGTTGGCGCACCGCCCCGGCGAGGATGCGCACCGCCCCGGCGAGGATGCGCACCGCCCCGGCAAGGATGCGCACCGCAGTCCGTGACCATCGGCCAGCCCGTCGCCGACCGCGGCGCTCCCGGTGAGCGCACCCATGGACACGCGGCTGGGCCCGTTGCCCCGGGTGGATGACCCCTGGGTGGACGCGCGCCGGGTGGACGAGGGTTACGACGAGGGCTGGTCGGAGCCGACGCGGTGGACGCCACACGGCCCGGTCGAGCGGGAGGACGAGCCGCGTCGAGGGTCGCGCCTGCCCGGCCTCGACGGGCTGCGGGCCATCGCGGTCACGGCCGTCGTGCTGTTCCACCTCGATCCGAGCCTGCTGCCCGGTGGCTTCCTCGGTGTGGACCTGTTCTTCGTGATCAGCGGCTTCTTGATCACCCGGTTGCTGCTGGTCGACGTGGCCGCCACCGGAGCGGTGCGACGGGGCCGCTTCTATCGCCGCCGCGGCCGCCGTCTGTTGCCTGCGGTGGCCGTCCTGCTCCTGGTCGTCTACCTGGCCGGCACGCTCATCTGGCGGTCGGAGCTGCCAACCCTGCGAGGCAGCCTGCTCTCGAGCCTCGGCTACGTGACCAACTGGTGGCTGATCTTCGACCACCAGTCCTACTTCGCAGCCACCGGCCGGCCGCCGATGCTTCAGCACCTGTGGTCGCTGGCCGTGGAGGAGCAGTACTACCTCCTGTGGCCGGCGGTCATCGTGGCGCTCACCGCGGCCGCCCGCCGGCGCGGCACCAACACTCCGCCGGAGTTCCGGCGGCTGGCCCTGGTCGCGCTGCTGCTGGCCCTGGCGTCGACCGGGGCCATGGCCGTCGTCGCGATTCACACCGACGTCCCCTACGCCACCGATTCCTCGCGGGTTCACTTCGGCACGGACACCCACGGCATGGGTCTGCTGCTGGGATCGGCGGTGGCCGCATGGACCGCGGCCGACCAGCGCCGTCGACCCCTGGCCCCCCGGGGCAACCGGCTGATCGATTTGGCCGCGGCCGCGGGCCTGACCGTCCTTCTCTGGCAGTTCACGGCGCTCGACCAGTACACCGCCGGGCTGTACCGCGGTGGGTTGCTCCTGGTCAACGTCCTGGCCGCGGCCGTGGTGTGGGCGGTGGCCCGGCCGTCGAGCCGGACCGGGCGGTTGCTCGACCGCCCGCTGCTGCGGGGCCTCGGCCAGCGGTCCTACGCGATCTATCTGTGGCACTGGCCCGTCGTGGTGGTGACCCGGCCCGGCCTCGACGTGCACGGCCCGAGCTGGTTGATCAACACCGCCCGTGTGGTGATCATCCTTGTGCTGGCCGACGCGAGCTATCGGTTCGTCGAGCGCCCATTGCGGGCCGGTGCATGGCACCGCACGGCCGCGCCGACACTGTCCGGGACGCCACTGTCCGGGACGCCACTGTCCGGGACGCCACTGTCCGGGACGACACTGTCCGG
>JBDUAD010000022.1:0-31405 GCA_040004775.1 bacterium
GGTACGTCGTTCGACGCCCTCTACGTCAACGTCAACGGCCAGTCCGGCTACTTCGACCGCTCGCTGGCCGTCTACGGACGGGAGGGCCAACCGTGTCCGCGCTGCGCTACAGCGGTGCGCCGGGAGCCGTTCATGAACCGCTCCAGCTTCTTCTGCCCGCGCTGCCAGCCGGTGCCACGAACTCGCCGGGCGGGGCACCAAATCCGCGGGGCGGGGGTTTGACCGCGACACGCGACGGTGCGATCATTGTTACCTGTGCGTTACCCCGCGCTGATCGCATGTTCTGATCCTTCTCGTCGTTGAGAGGCCGTCACATGGCCAGGGCACTGCTCGGATATGTAGGCACTTCCTCCACCACCCCCCTTCAGGACCTCGAACTGGCGCGCCTGCGCAGCCGGGTCCGTGAACTGGAGGCCGAGGTGAGCGAGCTGCGCGCAGAGGCCGCGGCCCGCCGTGCGGTGGAGTCGGACTCGGTCGAGGCCGAGCTGAGCCGCATCGTCGGCCAGCATCCCGCCGCTCTCGCGTAGGTCCTGAGCCGGCCGCCGAGCGGCCGCGCGCCTGCGACCCGGGTCGTCGGCTTCCGGTTAGATTTCCCCGGACCGCTTCCCCGCAGGTGCGACCCGACTTCGCCCCTGCCCGGCGTACCGGAGCAGCGTGCATCTCACCTCGTTGACGCTCAAGGGCTTCAAGTCCTTCGCTTCGGCCACCACCCTGCGCTTCGAGCCGGGCATCACGGCCGTGGTCGGGCCGAACGGGTCGGGCAAGAGCAACGTCGTGGATGCCATCGCCTGGGTACTCGGCGAACAAGGCGCCAAGGCCCTGCGCGGCGGGAAGATGGAGGACGTCATCTTCGCCGGCACCGCCGGGCGCGCGCCGCTCGGGCGGGCCGAGGTCACCCTGACCATCGACAACCGCGACGGGGCCCTGCCGGTCGACTACGCCGAGATCGCGCTGACCCGGCGCATGTTCCGCGACGGGGCCAGCGAGTACGAGATCAACGGCCAGAGCGCACGGCTGCTCGACATCCAGGAGTTGCTCAGCGACTCCGGCATCGGCCGGGAGATGCACGTCATCGTCGGCCAGGGACAGCTCGACTCGGTCCTGCAGGCCCGGCCCGAGGACCGGCGCGGGTTCATCGAGGAGGCGGCCGGCGTCCTCAAGCACCGCAAGCGCAAGGAGAAAGCGCTGCGCAAGCTTGAGGCGATGCAGGCGAACCTCACCCGGTTGAGCGACCTGACCGCCGAGCTGCGCCGCCAGCTCAAGCCGCTTGGACGTCAGGCCGAGATCGCCCGCCGTGCGGCCGGCGTTCAAGCCGAACTGCGCGATGCCCGCCTGCGCCTGCTGGCCGACGACCTGCTGACCCTGCGCACCCAGCTGGCCCGGGAAGTGGCCGACGAGGAGGCCATCCGGGACGAGCGCACGAGGTCGGAGGCCGAGCTGGCCGCGGTCCGCGGCCGCGAGGCTGAGCTCGACGCCGCGTTGGCCGACGCCGCGCCCGCCCTGGCTGGCGCTCAGGACACGTGGTACCGGCTGACCGCGCTCGAGGAGCGCCTGCGCGGCACCGCCCGCCTGGCCGCCGAACGCCACCGGCACCTGGCCGTGCCGATGCACGAGGCCCGCGCCGGCCGCGACCCCGAAGCCATGGACGCCGAGGCGGCCGAAGCCCGGGCCGAGGAGAGCCGGCTGCGCAGCGTCCTACAGCAGGCCGAGACCACGGCCGAGGCGGCGGTGCACGCGGCGCAGCGGGCCGACGCCGAGCTGGCCGCGGCTGAATCCGCGGTGGCCGCCGCCCTGCGGGCCCGCGCCGACCGCCGCGAGGGCCTGGCCACGCTGAGCGGTCAGGTCGACACCGCGCGCGAGCGGGCCGCCGCCGCCGCCGCGGAAACCGCCCGGCTGGACGCGGCGGCCGCCCGGGCCGAAGTCCGGGCGGCGCACGCCAAGGACGAGCTCAGCGGGCTGGAGGCCGAGGTCGGCAACCTCGACGCCGGCGAGCTCGGCCTCGACGAGCGCCACGAGATCGCCGCCGTGGCGGCCACCGAGATCCGGCAGCGCCGGGAGGACCTCGAGCGCGAGCGGCAGGGCGCGGAGCGGGACCACTCGACATGGTCGGCGCGCCGGGATGCGTTGGCCCTCGGTCTTACCCGCCGTGACGGCGCGGGCGCGCTGCTGGAGGCCGGGGCCCGCCTGCCCGGGGTGCTGGGCTCGGTAGCCGCGTTGCTCACCGTCGAGCCCGGGCAGGAGGCAGCTCTGGCCGCGGCCCTGGGCGCGCTGGCCGACGCGGTGGCGGTGAGCTCACCGCACGACGCGGCCGCGGCGCTCGAGCTGCTCAAAGCTGACGACGCCGGACGCGCCGGGCTGCTGGTCGGCGGCGGGTCGGGCAGCCGGTCACCTGGCCGCTCGAGCGGCTCGGCCGGGCACCCCGGCGTCCCGCCGATCACCTTGCCCGACGTTGCCCGCTGGGCGATCGACCTCGTACGGGCCCCGGCGGAAATTCAGGCGGCGCTGGACGAGGCGTTGGACGCGGTGGCCGTGGTGAGCGACCTTCCCGCCGCGGTGAAGCTGGTCGAGCGCCATCCCGAGGTCCGCGCCGTGACCCTGGCCGGCGACGTCCTCGGCCGCGGCTTCGCGGCCGGCGGATCGGCGTCGGCGCCGAGCACGCTGGAGATTCAAGCCGCCGCCGACGAAGCCGACGCGCGCGCCACGGAGGCGGCCGAGCGCACCCGCGCTGCCGACGCCGCGCTGGTCGAGGTCCGCGCCGACGAAGCGGCGGCCGTGCAGGCCGAGCAGGCCGCTCTGGCCGAGTTGCACGAGTCCGACGCCCGCCTGGCCGCCATCACCGAGGCCCTGGCCGAACTCGGTCAGCGGGTCCGCTCGGCCGCGGCCGAGGCCGACCGCCTGCGCTCGGCTTCGGCCGACAGCGAGGCCGCCGCGGTTCGCCACCGGGCGGCCCTGGCCGACTTGGAGGAGCGGCTCCGGCACGCGTCGTCCACCGAGGGCTTCGACGACGGCGAGGCGGGCGTCGACGGGCGCGAGGCGGCCCGAATGGCGGCGGCCGAGGCGCGGCGGGCCGAGATCGAGGCCCGGCTGACCGTGCGCACCGCCGAGGAGCGGGTCCGCGCCCTCGGCGGCCGGGCCGACGCCCTGGAGAAGGCCGCCCGCGAGGAGCGCGCCGCCCGCCGACGCGACGCCCAACGCCGGGCCGAGCGGGCTCACGGCGCCCGGGTCGCGGCCGCCGTCGGCGCCGCCGCGGAAGCCACGTTGGTCCGGCTGGCCGATTCCCGCCGGCGCGCGGAGCAGGTCCGCGACACCGTGCAGGCCCGACGCACCTCGCAGGAGGCGGAGGCGGTCACGGTGCGCGTGTCGGTGCGATCGCTGGCCGCGCGGGTCGAGCAGCTCACGGATGCCGTTCACCGCGACGAGGTGCTGCGCACCGAGCAGCGGCTGCGCATCGAGGCGCTGCAGCAGCGCGCGGCCGAGGAGTTCGGCGTCGACCCGGACTCACTGCTGGCCGAGTACGGGCCGGACCAGCTGGTGCCCCCGTCGGCCCAGGAGACCGCGGAGTACGAGCAGGCCCGCGAGCGCGGTGAGGACGTCGTCGCCCCGCCGCCGGGGCCGTTCCGCCGACCCACCCAGGAGAAGCGGGCCGCCCGAGCGGAGCGCGATCTCGCCCTGCTCGGGCGGGTCAATCCGTTGGCCCTCGAGGAGTTCTCGGCGCTGGAGGAGCGCCATCAATTCCTGGCCACCCAGCTCGAGGACATCAAGACCACGCGCCGCGACCTCATGACCGTGGTGCGCGAGGTCGACGAGCGCATTCTGGCCGTGTTCAGCGCGGCCTACGCCGACGTGGCCCGCGAGTTCGAGGTCGTCTTCGCCACCCTGTTCCCGGGCGGCGAGGGCCGGCTCGTGCTCACCGATCCGGACGACCTGCTGACCACCGGGATCGACGTCGAGGCCCGCCCGCCGGGCAAGAAGGTCAAGCGGCTGTCGCTGCTGTCCGGGGGCGAGCGCTCCCTGACCGCGGTGGCGTTGCTGGTGGCCATCTTCCGGGCCCGGCCGTCGCCGTTCTACATCATGGACGAGGTCGAGGCCGCGCTGGACGACATCAACCTCGGCCGCTTGCTCGCCCTGATCAGCGAGTTGCGCTCCAGCAGTCAGCTAGTCGTGATCACTCACCAGAAGCGCACGATGGAGATCGCCGACGCGCTCTACGGCGTCACCATGCGTGGGGACGGGATCTCCCAGGTGATCAGCCAGCGGCTGCGGACGCCGGCCGAGGAGGTCGACGGGCTCGAGGAGGTCGAGGGCTGGCAGATCGAGGTCCGGCAGGCCGAGGTCCGGCAGGCCGAGGTCCGGATGGCCGCGGTCCGGGTGGCCGCGGCCGGCTGACGTCGCCCCGACCGGCGCGGCCATACAGGGCGGGCTGACAAGATGGTCAGCGTGGTGGCCATCCTGATCATCGTTGCCGTTCTGCTGATCCTCCTCACCGTCTTCATCGGCTTCGTCTTCCTGCCCCGGCGCGCCGGCACGCAGACCTACGTTCCCCGAGCCGGCGTCGACTACGAGCCCGGTGTGGGCGACGACCCCGAGGTGCCTCGGGACAGCCCGTCGCGCAGCATCACCACGACGATCGAGCTGCCGCCCCTCGCCTCCCCGGATCTCGACGAGTTCGGACCGGTGGTGGCTGAGCCGGGAACCGCCGCGGCGCCCACCGCGCCGCTGATCGAACGTCCGGAACCCGGCGCCGGGCGGCTGGTGCGGCTACGCGCCCGACTGGCCCGCTCCCAGACCGTGTTCGGCCGCACGCTGCTGGGCGTCCTGTCCCGCGACAACCTCGACGACAACGCGTGGGAGGAGGTCGAGGACGCCCTGATCGGCGCCGACGTCGGAGTGGGCGCCACCGGGGAGATCGTCGGGCGGCTGCGGGAGCGCACGCGCGTGCTCGGTACGCGCACGCCGGACCAGCTGCGCGCGCTGCTGGCCGAGGAACTGGTGAGCGCGCTGCGTCCCGAGCTGGACCGCACACTGCGAACCACCAGTGCCACCGGCCCCGCGGTCGTGATGGTGGTCGGCGTCAACGGCACCGGCAAGACCACGACCTGCGGAAAGCTGGCCCGGGTCCTAGTGGCCGACGGGCGCAGCGTGCTGCTCGGCGCGGCCGACACCTTCCGGGCCGCGGCCGCCGATCAGCTCGCCACCTGGGGCACCCGGGTGGGGGCGGAGACGGTGCGCGGGCCGGAAGGCGGGGATCCGGCCAGCGTCGCGTTCGAGGCGGTCAAGGCCGGCGCGGAGCGATCGGTCGACGTGGTAGTGATCGACACCGCCGGCCGGCTGCACACCAAGGTCGGACTGATGGACGAGCTGGGCAAGGTGAAGCGGGTCGTCGAGAAGCGCAGCCCGGTGGACGAGACTCTGCTCGTGCTCGACGCGACCACGGGCCAGAACGGGCTGACCCAGGCCCGGGTGTTCACCGAGGTCGTCGACGTCACCGGCATCGTTCTCACCAAGCTCGACGGCACAGCCAAGGGCGGCATCGTCATCAGCGTCCAACGGGAACTCGGCCTGCCGGTCAAGCTCATCGGCCTCGGCGAGGGCCCGGACGATCTCGCCCCGTTCGAGCCGGCGCCGTTCGTCGACGCGCTGCTCGGGGACTGAGGCCGCCGAGCGGAGAAGGGCGCCCATGATGAAAGCGCTGTACAAGCCGTCGCCCGGGCCGGGCTTCGAGCTGGTTGAGCGGGCCGAGCCACAGCCCGGCTTCGGCGAGGTGATGATTCGTGTGCTGCGCACAGGCATCTGCGGCACCGATCTGCACATCGAGCGGTGGGACGACTGGGCCGCCCGCGCCGTCGCCGCGCCGCTGGTGCCCGGTCACGAGTTCGCCGGGGAGGTCGTAGCCCTCGGTGCGGGCGTGCGGGATGTGCGAGTAGGCGACCTGGTCTCCGGCGAGGGACACATCGTCTGCGGAACCTGCCGCAACTGCCGGGCCGGCCGGCGCCACCTGTGCGTGCGTCCGGTGAGCGTCGGCGTCAACCGCGACGGTGCCTTCGCCGAATTCGTGGTGCTGCCCGAGAGCAACGTGTGGGTGCACCACGACAACGTCGACATCGACCTGGCCGCGATCTTCGATCCGTTCGGCAACGCCGTCCACACCGCGCTGTCCTTCCCGCTGGTCGGCGAGGACGTGCTGATCACCGGCTGCGGGCCGATCGGGCTCATGGCCGCCGCCGTGGCCCGCCACGTCGGCGCCCGCTACGTGGTGGCCACCGACGTCAGCCCGCCCCGGTTGAAGCTCGCCGAGCAGATGGGCGTCGACGTCGCCCTCGACGTGCGCAGCGCGGACATTGCCGACGCCCAGCGCTCGCTGGGCATGGTCGAGGGCTTCGACGTCGCCCTGGAGATGAGCGGGCATCCCTCGGCCCTGCCGTCCATCATCGACAACCTCAACCACGGTGGCCGCATCGCTCTGCTCGGCCTTCCCGATGCGCCGATCGAGGTGGACTGGGCGCGGGTGGTCAGCCACATGATCACCATCAAGGGCATCTACGGGCGCGAGATGTATGAGACCTGGTACGCCATGAGCGCGATGCTGCGTTCGGGTCTCGACATCGTGCCGGTGATCACCGACCGTTTGCCGGCCCGCGACTGGGCCGAGGGGTTCGCCGTGGCCCGCGCCGGCGCCCACGGCAAGGTGGTCCTCGACTGGACGGAGCTGTAGATGTACGGATCGGTCGGTACCGAACTGAAGGCCACCCTGGCCGAGATCACTGCGGCCGGGCTCTACAAGCACGAGCGGGCGTTGGCGTCCCCGCAGGCGGCGTCGGTGCGCACCGGCGGCGCCGACGTGCTGAACTTCTGCTCCAACAACTACCTGGGGCTGGCCGACGATCCGCGCATCGTCGCTGCGGCCAAGCAGGCGCTGGACGAGTGGGGCTTCGGCATGGCCAGCGTCCGCTTCATCTGCGGAACCCAGACCCAGCACCGCGAACTCGAGCAGCGACTGTCGGCCTTCCTCGGCACGGAGGCGACCATCCTCTACTCCTCGTGCTTCGACGCCAACGGCGGCGTGTTCGAGGTCCTGCTCGACGAGCGAGACGCGGTCATCTCCGACGAGCTCAACCACGCCTCGATCATCGACGGCATCCGGCTGTGCAAGGCCACCCGCCGCCGCTACCGCAACCGCGACATGGCCGACCTGCGCGCGCAACTGGAGGCCAGTCGGGACGCCCGCCGCCGGATGGTCGTCACCGACGGCGTCTTCTCCATGGACGGGTACTTGGCTCCGCTGGACGAGATCTGCGCGCTGGCCGACGAATACGACGCCCTGGTGCTGGTCGACGACTCGCACGCCGTCGGCTTTACTGGCCCGACCGGTGCCGGCACCCCCGAACACTTTGGCGTTCAGCACCGCGTCGACATCAACACCGGGACGCTCGGCAAGGCCCTCGGCGGGGCGTCCGGGGGGTACGTCAGCGCGCGCAGTGAGATCGTGGAGCTGCTGCGACAGCGCTCGCGGCCGTACCTCTTCAGCAACGCCCTTGCCCCGTCGGTGGTGGCCGGCTCGTTGACCGCGCTCGATCTGGTGGCTGGCAGCGACGAATTACGGGGGCGCCTCTCCGACAACTCCGCGCTGTTCCGGCGACTGATGACCGACGCGGGCTTCGACCTGCTGCCCGGCGCTCACCCGATCACGCCGGTCATGTTCGGCGACGCCGCGCTGGCCGCGCGCGTGGCCGAGGCCATGCTGGCCGAGGGCGTCTATGTCGTCGCCTTCTCCTACCCCGTGGTCCCGGTCGGCAAGGCCCGCATCCGCGTGCAACTCTCGGCCGCGCACACCACCGAGGACGTGCGGTGCTGCGCCGAAGCGTTCAGTCGTGCCCGCGCCGCCGTGGCCTGAGCCGTCGCCCGAGCCAGCGCGTTCGTCCCAAGGCGTTCGGGCCGGGGACTAAACCGAGTGCCCTTGTCCACGGGTACACATGGTGTGGATCCTGCCCGCATGGCGCTGCCGGAAACGTCGCGGCCGGCCGACGAGTTCTCGCAGTGGGTCGCGCCCTGCGTCCCGGCGATGGCGCACCTCGCCGCGCGGCTGGCACCGGCGTCCGAGCGCGACGATGTGGTGCAGGACGCGTTGGTCGCGGCCTGGCGCAAATGGACGTCCTACGACGCCGCGCGGGGCAGTCCTCGGTCCTGGTTGCTGGCGATCGTGGCGGATCAGTCAGGCAAGAGCCGACGGCGTCGCCGGCCCACGGTGCCGTCGAACTGCACTACTTCCTCGACTTCCTCGACCTGCCGGTCGCCGAGGTAGCGCTGACGATGGGGTGCTCGGAGGGGACGGTCAAGGCAACGCTGTTTCAGGCCCGGGCACGGCTCGAGCGTGAGTTGGGAGAGGACCTGCGATGAGTACGGACATGGACACGCGGTTGCGGCAGTACGCGCAGCGTTGGCGGGAGGGTCAATCGGAGTCCCCGGCCGTTCCCGAGTTCGCCGCGGCCCGCGACGCGGCGCCGCGACGGGCGCGACGGGCGCGACGGACCACGGTGGTGGCCATGGCCGCCTCCATCGCCTCGGTCGGGTTGATCGCGGCCAGCACCCTCGTTCTCGATCGTGGCGAGCACGGCGGGGCACCGCTCGGCTCATCCGCGAGTGCCCGGCCGCGCGTCGACAATGCCCGTGTCCCGTGGAACCGGCCTCCCCTGAGGCCGTACCCGGTCGCGGTTCCCGCGGCGCCCACGGTGGCCGCGCCGGCCGGGTTGCGCCACTGCGCGAACGCCGACCTGCGGATCGAGTCCACGAACACCACCGCGCCAGCGGGCGCCGAGGGCTGGCTGGAGACCGACTTCGTGCTCAGGTCCGTCGCCACTTCGCCGTGTTCGGTGCCCAACGGCTTTCTGAACGTCGAGCTCGTGTCCGCCGACGGTTCGCCGCTGCCCCAGGACGCCATCCCGGTCGGCGGCGCGGTGTTCCCGTCGGCGTTGCTCGTCCGGCCCGCGCAGATCGTCTTGGGCACGGCTCAATGGGCGGTCTACGAAGGACGCGCCCCGCGGCCGGCGCGGCTGGTGATCAATCCGGACGGCGGGGCCGGACACCCGAGCGATGGGCTCAGCGTGTCCGTGGCCGCAGTCGCCATCCCAGCGCACCCTCGCAATCCGTCGAATGTCGGCCCGTGGCGGGCCACGTCCTACGGCACCGTCGACCGCGTCGCCGATCCCGGCACGACGGCCTCGCTGACCGCGTCGGTGGCGGCCCCGGCCACCGTCGCGGTGGGAGCGACCCTGCGCTACAGCGTGACTCTGACCAACCCGACGTCGACGGCGGTGCCCTTGTCCCCGTGCCCCGACTTCGGGCAGCGTCTCGACGTCGTCCCGGTGAAGTACGCCACCACCGTCGGGTCCCGGGGAACCCTCAACTGCGCGCAGGCCCCGACGACGATCGGTGCCGGCGAATCCGTGACGTTCGCCTATGAATTGGACACGACGGGCGAGGTCGACGGCCCGGGCGCGCTCAACTGGTCGCTGCTGGACGGCTCGACCGCCGCTGTCACCGCCCGCACCGACCTCACCGTCACCCGCTGAACGGTCGCCCACTGAACCGTTCCTCGCTGAGGCAATCGCGCCGGCACTGATGGCCGGACGGAGCGTTCATACGTCGGAAACATCGGTGCGCGGCTGACCGAAACCTCTCGCGGCCACGATGTGCACACGCGTCGGCCCGGGGGGCTGGGTCGACGCTGGGTCATGCCCCTCACGGTCATGTTCCTCCTCACGACGAAGGGACACTCGGTGGACCAAACGTTCGCGATCGACACCGGCAACACCGCCTGGATCCTCGCCTCGGCGGCCCTCGTGCTGCTGATGACGCCGGGTCTGGCGTTCTTCTACGGCGGCCTGGTCCGCTCGAAGAACGTGCTCAACATGCTGATGATGAACTTCATCTGCCTCGCCGTCGTCGGCGTGCTCTGGGTGCTGTACGGCTTCTCCTTCGCCTTCGGCGGCAGCCGGTGGGGTGGGCTGATCGGGTCGACCAAGTCCTTCTTCGGCCTCGGAAACACCGACGTTTTGTCGAGCGTCTGGGGCTTCGGGCCGATCTACTCCGTCGGCGAGAAGATCACCGACCCGACGACCCAGCTCACCGCGGGCGTGCCGGTGCTGGTCTTCGCGATGTTCCAGCTGATGTTCGCGATCATCACCCCGGCCCTGATCTCCGGGGCCATCGCCGACCGGGTGAAGTTCTGGGGCTGGACGCTGTTCGTCGCCCTGTGGGTCACCGTCGTCTACTTCCCGGTGGCCAACTGGGTCTTCGGTACGGGCTGGATCCTCAACAAGATCCGGGCCGAGGACTTCGCCGGTGGCACCGCGGTCCACATCAACGCCGGCGCCGCGGCTCTGGCCCTGGTGTTCGTGCTGGGCAAGCGCGTCGGCTGGCGCCGTGACCCGATGAAGCCGCACAACGTGCCGTTCGTACTGCTTGGCGCCTCGCTGCTGTGGTTCGGCTGGTTCGGGTTCAACGCCGGCTCCGAGGGTGCGGCCGACGGGGTGGCCGGCTTGGCGTTCACCACCACCACCATCGCCACGTGTGCGGCCATCCTGGGCTGGCTGCTGACCGAGCAGTTGCGCGACGGCAAACCGACCACGGTCGGTGCCGCGTCGGGCGCGGTGGCTGGCCTGGTCGCCATCACCCCGGCCTGTGCGTTCGTCTCCCCGATGGGCGGGCTGGCCATCGGCTTCATCGCCGGCGTCCTGTGCGCGCTGGCGGTCGGACTGAAGTTCCGCTTCGGCTACGACGACGCGCTCGACGTGGTCGGCGTCCACCTGGTCGGGGGTCTCACCGGCACGATCCTGATCGGCTTCTTCGGTTTCGACCACGGCGCCCTGGCCGGCGCGGTAGAGGCCAAGCGTGGCCTGTTCTACGGGGGCGGACTGAAGCTGCTCGAGGTCCAGGTGGTGGCCGCGCTGGCCGTCCTGACCTACTCGTTCGTCGTCACGTTCATCATCGGTACGGTGCTCAAGCGCCTGGGCGTCTTCCGGGTGTCGGAGGAGACCGAGTACACCGGCCTGGACGAGGTCGAGCACGCGGAGTCGGCCTACAGCTTCTCCAGCGTTCTCGGCGGCGGGCTGTCCGGCACTGCCGTCCCGACCGCGCAGTTGAGCACCCGCACCGCCGAGACCGTCGGCGCCACGGCTGCCGGAAAGGGTGAGTGAAGGCATGAAGATGATCACCGCAGTGATCAAGCCGTTCAAGCTCGACGACGTGAAGGCGGCGCTGGAGACACTCGGCGTGCTCGGTCTGACCGCCAGCGAGGTGCAGGGCTTCGGCCGGCAGAAGGGCCACACCGAGGTCTACCGCGGCGCGGAGTACACCGTCGACCTGGTGCCCAAGGTCAAGGTCGAGATCCTGGTCGATGACGGCGACGCACTGAAGGTCGTCGACGCGGTGGTCGAGGCCGCGCGTACCGGCAAGATCGGCGACGGCAAGGTGTGGGTGACGCCGGTAGAGGCGCTGGTGCGGGTGCGCACCGGCGAGCGCGACTCGGACGCCGTCTGAGCCGCCCGGTCCGCGGCCACCGCCTAGCGTGGCGGTGATCAGCACATCACTGGACGAGGTCCGGGCGGAGGTTCTCTCCCGCCCGGGCCTCGTCGGTGCGCGACTGGGCCGGGTCCTCTCCGAGGCCTACGACACCTGGCTGCGGGAGCACCTGCCGGCCGAAGCTGACATCGCCCTGGTCGCCGTCGGTGGACTCGGCCGACGCGAGCAGGCGCCGTACTCCGACCTCGACCTGGTGTTGGTCCACCGTCGTCCGGCCCCGACGGTGCAGGCCATCGCCGACACGGTCTGGTACCCGATCTGGGACAGCGGGGTGCGCCTGGATCACTCGGTGCGCACGGTCGAGCAAGCCGTGGCCGTGGCCCGTACCGACCTCAAGGTCATGCTCGGCCTGCTCGACGTACGCCACGTCGCCGGTGACGCCGCGTTGTCCGGTGACCTGCGCGAACGGGCGCTGGCCCTGTGGCGGCGTACGGCTACGGCCCGCGCACCGGAACTCGCCGCCACCGGGCGGGCCCGCTGGGCCGCGGCCGGCGAGGCCGCGTTCCTGCTCGAGCCGGACCTCAAGGACTCCCGCGGCGGCCTGCGGGACTGGCACGCGCTGCGGGCCCTGGCCGCGGCCCAGCTGCTCGATGTGCCGGCGGTGGCGGCCGAGGCCGGCGAGTTCCTGCTCGACGCCCGGGTCGAGCTCCATCGGGTGACCGGCCGGGCCGAGGACGTTCTGCGCGCGCAGGAGCAGGCTGCAGTCGCCGCGGCGTTGGACCTGGCCGACGACGACGCGGTCCTGCGCGCGGTCAATGAAGCCGGCCGGACGCTGGCCCATGTGACCAACGAGGCCTGGCGACGGGTGCTCGACCCCCCGCGGCCGGCCCGCCGATTCGGCCGGCGCGGTCCCGACCGAAGGCCGTTAGCCCAGGACGTCGTGGCTCAGAACGGCGAGGTCGTGCTGGCCCTGGCCGCCGATCCGTGGGCCGATCCGGTACTCGTGCTGCGCGCCGCCCGGATGGCGGCCGAACACGACCTGCCGCTGTCGCCGTTCGCCGTGGACCGCCTGGTCAGCGAATCGGCGCCCCTGCCCGAGCCGTGGCCGGCGTCAGCCCGCGACGAGCTGGTGGCGCTGCTCGCCACCGGCGCGCGGGCCATTTCCGTGCTGGAGGCACTGGACCAGGCCGGCCTGCTGACCCGGCTGGTGCCCGAGTGGGAAGTGGTGCGGTTCAAGGCCCAGCACAATCCGGTGCACCGCTACACCGTCGACCGCCACCTGCTGGAGTGCGCGGCCCGTGCGGCCGAGCGGACCCGCGAGGTCGCCCGCCCCGACCTGCTGCTGGTCGGCGCGCTGTTGCACGACATCGGCAAAGGCTATCCCGGTGACCACTCGGTGGTCGGCGCGCCGGTGGCCGGCGCCATCGCCACGAGGTTCGGCTTCGAGCCTGCAGACGTGGAGCGCGTCGTCGCGCTGGTGCGCCACCACCTGCTTCTGCCCCACACCGCCACCCGCCGCGATCCCGGCGACATGGTGACGCTGTCCATCGTTGCCGAGCGGGTCGGCGGCTCCCACGAACTGCTCGACCAGCTCCACGCGCTGACCATCGCCGATGCTGCGGCCACGGGCCCGGCGGCCTGGAGTCCGTGGAAGGGCAGCCTGGTCCGCGAGCTGGTGGAACGGGTGCACGCCATGATGGCCGGCGAACCGGTGGCCAGCGACGACCGGCTCGATGCCGCCCGGCTCGTCCTGGCCGAGGCCGGACAGCTGGCGGTCGAGGTGCACGCCGAGCGCATCGTCCTGGCCGCCGCCGACCGGCCCGGGCTGCTGTCCGACGAGTCCGGGGTCCTCGCCCTGCACTCCCTCGACGTGCGCTCGGCCGACATCGCCACCCACGCCGGCATGGCCGTCAACGCGTTCGTGGTCAGCCCGCGCTTCGGCTCGCAGCCCGACGCCGCTCGGCTGCACGCTGACCTGGCCAAGGTGCTCGGCGGGTCGCTGCCGCTCGGCGAGCGGCTGCGGGCCAAGGAGCGCGCCTACCGCCCCGACGACGCCCAGCCGCCGGCCGCGCCGCCGCGGGTGCTGTGGTTCGACCACGAGGCCACCGATGCCACCATCGTCGAGCTGCGGGCGGCCGACTCCTTCGGCCTGCTGCACCGAGTCACGGCGGCGCTGGAGGCCTGCGCGGTCGACATCCGCTCCGCCCGGGTATCGACCCTCGGTGGCTCGGTGGTCGACGCCTTCTACGTCACCGGATCGACCGGGGGTCCGGTCGAGGACGGTGTGCGGCACCGGGCGACCGACGCGCTGCTCGCTGCCGCCGGCGGCGCGGCCGTTTCCCTTGACGACGCCGCCCCTTGACGACCCGCCCCTTGACGACGCCGCCCCTTGACGACCCGCCCCTTGACGACCCGCCCCTTGACGACCCGCCCTTGACGAGGCTGGGGAGGACCGCGCTACCGGTCGGTAGGGTCGGCCAACGTGACCGCCGGTGCCTCCTCCCGCACGGTCGGGTGGGGACTGACGCTGCCCCTGACCGGCGTCGCGCTGGCCGAGCACGAACCCCTGGTGCGGTCTCTGCCCGACTGGGGCTACACCGACGTCTGGTCCTCCGAGGTCACCGGCGCGGACGCGTTCACTCCGCTGGTGCTCGCGGCCGGGTGGGCGCCTACCCTGCGCCTCGGCACGGCGATCGTGCCGGTGTTCACCCGCGGGCCGGGGCTGATCGCGATGTCCGCGGCCGCACTGGCCGAGCTCGCGCCCGGCCGGTTCGTCCTCGGCCTCGGCGCCTCCAGCCCGGCCGTGGTGAACCAGTGGAACTCCGTCGCCTTCGACCGTCCTCTGCAGCGCACCGCCGACGTTCTGCGGATCGTGCGCGCGGCCCTGGCCGGCGAACGGGTCAGCGCCGACCTCGACACCGTCCGGGTCGAGGGCCTACGACTGGAACGGCCACCGGCCGTGGCCCCGCCCATCCTGCTGGCCGCGCTGCGCCCCCAGATGTTGGCCCTCGCCGGGCGAGAGGCGGACGGCGCCATCCTCAACTGGCTGGCACCGGATGACGTCGCTCCCTGCCTGGCCGCCGTGGACAATCCCGGCGCGCACATCGTCGCCCGCGTGTTCGTGTGCCCGACCGAGGACGCGGCGACGGCCCGGGCAATCGGCCGGCGCCTGATCGCGGCTTACCTGACCGTGCCGGCCTACGCCGCGTTCCACGAGTGGCTGGGCCGCGGACCGGCGTTGACGGCCATGCAGGCGGCCTGGGCGGCCGGGGACCGGGCTGGCGCACTGACCGCCCTCGATGACGACACGGTGGACGAGCTGGTCGTGCACGGTGCGCCGGAGCGCTGCCGCGAGCGGGTGGCCGAGTACGCCGCGGCCGGGGTCGACGTGCCGGTTCTCGCCCTGGTGGCCCCGCCGGAGCTGTCGTCACCGGCCGCGCTGGCCGACGTGGTGCGCCGACTCGGTCCCGGAGCCCACCGATGACCGAGCTGCGCGACGCGGTCACGGTGATCACCGGAGCCGGCAGCGGTATCGGCTCCGCGCTGGCCCGTCGCTTCGCCGCCGAGGGAGCCGCCGCCGTCGTGGTAACCGACCTCGACGGCGCCTCGGCGGAGCGGGTGGCCGCGGAGGTCGGCGGCGAGCGGCACGCGCTGGACGTCACTGACGCCGAAGCCCTCGAGCGCCTCGTCGAGCAGGTGCTGGAACGCCACGGGCGGATCGACGTTTTCTGTTCCAACGCCGGCATCGCCCTCGGCACCGGCCCGGCTGATCCGCTGGCCGACTGGCAGCGCGCGCTCGACGTCAACCTGCTGGCCCACGTCACCGCTGCCCGCGCCGTCCTGCCCGGCATGCTCGCCCGCAGCTGCGGCCACCTTCTGCAGACCTGTTCGGCCGCCGGGCTGCTGAGCTCGCCCGGCGACGCGGCCTACGCGGTGAGCAAGCACGCCGCCGTGGCGCTGGCCGAGTGGCTGGCCCTGACCTACGCCGCCCGCGGCATCCGGGTCAGCGCGCTGTGCCCGATGGGCGTGGCCACCCCGCTGCTGATGGACCCGCTGGCCGCCGGACAACCGGCGGCGGCCGCGGTGGCCGCCTCGGGGCCCATCCTCGCCGCGGAGGACGTGGCCGACGCCGTCGTCGAAGGCCTGTGCGAGAACCGATTCCTGATCCTGCCGCACCCTCAGGTGGCCCGGTACTGGGCGGCCAAGGCGGCCGACCCGCAACGCTGGCTCGACGTCATGAGTCAGTCCTTCAGCCGCCAAGCTCGATCCGACGCAGTCAACGAGGAGTTCCAGAACATGAGCGGACAGCAGCGATGAGCGGCGTCGAGGAACGCGTGGCCCTGATCACCGGCGCCGCACAGGGCATCGGCGCGGCCACGGCCCAGCGATTGGCCCGCGGCGGGGCGGCGGTGGCCGTGGCCGACGTCGACGCGGCAGCGGCCGAGGCCACGGCGGCCGGCATCGCCTCGGCCGGCGCACGCGCGATCGGCCTGGCCTGCGACGTCACCGACCGGACCCAGGTCCAGGCCGCAGTCGAGCGCACCGTGGCCGAGTTGGGCGGCCTGCACATCCTGGTCAACAATGCCGGCGTCCTGCGCGACAACCTGCTGTTCAAGATGAGCGACGACGACTGGTCGACGGTCATGAACGTCCACCTGCGCGGGGCGTTCCTGGCCAGCCAGGCGGCCCAGAAGCACATGGTCGAGGCGCGTTACGGGCGCATCGTGTCCATGTCGTCCACCTCGGCGCTGGGCAACCGCGGGCAGGCCAACTACGCCACGGCCAAGGCCGGCCTGCAGGGCTTCACCAAGACCCTGGCGATCGAGCTCGGCCCGTTCGGCATCACCGCCAACGCCATCGCCCCGGGCTTTATCGAGACGGCGATGACCGCGGCCACCGCCCAGCGGATCGGCACGACGATCGAGGCGATGCGCGGGCGGGTCGCGGCCACGGTGCCGGTGCGCCGGGGCGGTCGGCCCGAGGACATCGCCGAGGCGGTCGCCTTCTTCGCCGCCGAGGAGGCCGGGTACGTAACCGGCCAGGTTCTCTACGTCGACGGGGGCAGCGGCCTTATCTGAGGACGGCGGGTCGCTTCGACACCGCCAGCCGGCCCGCCCGAGGGCTGGCCGACCAGCGATTACGCTGGCGGCGTGTTCGACACCCTCTCCGACCGGCTGACGTCCGTGTTCACCGGGCTGCGCGGCAAGGGCCGGCTCTCCGAGGCCGACATCGACGCCACCGCCCGCGAGATCCGTATCGCCCTGCTCGAGGCCGACGTCGCCCTTCCGGTGGTCCGCGGGTTCGTGGCCGCGGTGAAGGAGCGGGCGCGCGGGGAAGAGGTGTCCCGGGCGCTCAACCCCGCCCAGCAGGTCATCAAGATCGTCAACGAGGAACTCGTCACCATCCTGGGCGGCGAGACCCGTCGCCTGCGCTACGCCAAGAACCCCCCGACGGTGATCATGCTGGCCGGCCTGCAGGGCGCGGGTAAGACCACGCTGGCCGGCAAGCTGGCCGCCTGGCTGCGCCAGGAGGGCCACCAGCCCGTCCTCGTGGCCTGCGACCTCCAGCGGCCCAACGCGGTCACTCAGCTGCAGGTCGTCGGCCAGCGGGCCGGGGTGGCGGTGTACGCGCCCGAGCCGGGCAACGGCGTCGGCGATCCCGTCGCCGTGGCCACGTCCTCGATCGAGTTCGCCCGCCGGGCCCAGCACGACATGGTCATCGTCGACACCGCCGGCCGGCTAGGTATCGACGCCGACATGATGGCCCAGGCCGCAGCCATCCGCGACGCCGTCTCGCCGCAGGAAATCCTGTTCGTCGTCGACGCGATGGTTGGCCAGGACGCGGTCACTACCGCCGAGGCGTTCCGCGACGGCGTCGGCTTCACCGGCGTGGTGCTGACCAAGCTCGACGGCGACGCCCGCGGCGGTGCCGCGCTGTCCGTGCGGGAGGTCACCGGTCAACCCATCCTGTTCGCCTCCAACGGCGAGGGACTGAGCGACTTCGACGTCTTCCACCCCGACCGGATGGCTTCGCGCATCCTCGGCATGGGCGACATGCTGACACTGATCGAGCAGGCCCAGCGCACCTTCGACGACGACGAGTCGGAGAAGATGGCGGCCAAGCTCGAGGGCGGCATCCAGAACTTCACCCTCGAGGACTTCCTCGAGCAGCTGCAGGCCATCCGCCGGATGGGCCCGATCGGCAATCTGCTCGGCATGCTGCCCGGCATGGGCCAGATGAAGGACGCGATCAGCCAGATCGACGACCGCGACCTCGACCGCACCGCGGCGATCATCCGATCGATGACTCCCGGGGAACGGGACAACCCCAAGATCATCAACGGATCCCGCCGCCTGCGCATCTCCGCCGGGTCCGGGGTGCGGGTCAACGACGTCAATCAGCTGGTCGACCGGTTCTACGAGGCCCGCAAGATGATGGGTTCCATCCCGGGCCTGAGCGGCAAGCCGGGTATGCAGCGACGCAGCGGCAAGAACGCGCGCGGCAAGAAGGGCAAGAAGCCGCAGCAGCGGGGTCGCGGGCCCACCCCGGCCCGCGTGCCGCAGGGCTTTCCCGGCCTGCCGGGCGGCGCACCGGGCGGACTCGGTGTACCGGGCGGACCGGGCGGAGCGGGCGCGGCCGCCGGCCTCCCCCCGGGGATGCAGATGCCGGACCTGAGCAAACTCAAGCTGCCGCGCAGCTGACTCCGGCGCAACTGTGTCTTTGGCGCAACGGCGGCTTTGGCGCAATGGTGGCCCTGCTGCAGTGGATTAGCCGGCATGTCGCGCTGCTGAGGGGCGAAGGCGGAGCCGGCGGGACGCCCGTCGAGGGAACCCGAGCGGTCAGCCGCCGCTGGGGTAGACCCGGTCGGGAGTGACGCGCACGATCACCCGCACGTTGTCGGTGCCCTCGTCGGCGGTGTAGGGCTGCCCGGCGTACTTGTGCGACAGCTCGTCGATCAGGGCGAACCCGTTCTCGGCGGTCAGTTCGGCCCGGCCGGTCACGGTGAAGTAGGTGTAGGGGTTGGCCGGATCGAAGAATGACACGGTCACCCGCGGGTCCCGACGCAGGTGACGCTCCTTGACGCGCCCGATCGTGGTCGACATCAGCACGTCATCGCCGTCGCGCTTGACCCACAGCACGGTGGAGTGCGGACATCCGTCCGGGCTGATCGTGGACAGGGTGACGTAGGTCGGGCCGTCGAGCAGGTCCTTGGCGGCGGAGGGCAGTGAGGTCGGCATGGCCTCATGGTGCCCTGCGCCGTCTCAAGATCCCGCGCAGGACGCGGGCCCGCGAGGCCAGCGCCAGCGCTGCCAGTCGCCCGGGTTAGCCTGACCCCGCCCGCCTGCTCGCCCGCGAGAGGAACCCGCGATGGCCACCGAAAAGACCGACACTTCGCCGGCGGGTGCCGCCCCGTCGGTGGCCGCGCCGTCCGATGGCCGGTCGAGCGACAGCGCGGCGTCGGATGCTGCGGCGGGCATCGCCGCCGGCTACGCCACCGAGGGCAAGGCGCTCGATCTCGGCGCAGTGGTGATCGACAACGTCGCTCATCCAACCGCCTCCGTGCGCCTACCGCTGGCCATGATGAACCGCCACGGCCTCGTCGCCGGGGCAACCGGTACCGGCAAGACCCGCACGCTGCAGCTGCTGGCCGAGCAACTAAGCGCCAACGGCGTGGCCGTGGTGCTGGCCGACATGAAGGGCGACCTGTCCGGACTGGCCGAGGCGGGCACGGCCACCGACCGGGTTACCCAGCGGGCGGCGGAGACCGGCGACGACTGGACCCCGACCGCGTACCCGGTCGAGTTCCTCGCCCTCGGCGGTCTCGGCACCGGCGTCCCGGTCCGGGCGACGATGACCTCCTTCGGCCCGACGCTGCTGGCGAAGGTGCTGAACCTCAACGACACCCAGGAGTCGTCGCTGGCGCTGGTGTTCCACTACGCCGACTCGGCCGGCCTGCCCCTGCTCGATCTGAAGGACCTGCGCTCGGTGATCTCCTACCTCACCGGCGAGGAGGGCAAGGCCGATCTCAAGGAACTGGGCGGCCTGTCCGGCGCCACAGCCGGCGTGATCTTGCGCAAGCTCATCGCGCTGTCCGATTTGGGCGGCGACGTCTTCTTCGGCGAGCCGGAGTGGAACACCGCCGACCTGATCCGGCAGGCTTCTGACGGCCGCGGCGTCATTTCGGCGGTGGAGCTGGCCGCGATCCAGGACAAGCCACAGCTGTTCTCCACGTTCCTCATGTGGCTGCTGGCCGACCTGTTCCACGACCTGCCCGAGGTCGGCGACGTCGACGCACCGAAGTTGGTCTTCTTCTTCGACGAGGCCCACCTGCTGTTCAACGGGGCGAGCAAGGCGTTCCTCGACGCGGTCACGCAGACCGTGCGCTTGATCCGGTCCAAGGGCGTCGGCGTCTTCTTCGTGACCCAGAACCCGACCGACGTGCCCGACTCGGTCCTCGGCCAGCTGGGAAACCGGGTCCAGCACGCGCTGCGGGCCTTCACTCCGGACGACGCCACCGCGCTCAAGCAGGCGGTGCGCACCTATCCCAAGTCCGACGTCTACGACCTGTCCGAGCTGCTCACCCAGATGGGAACCGGCGAAGCGGTCGTCACCGTGCTCTCCGAGCGGGGCGCGCCGACGCCGGTGGCCTGGACCCGCCTGCTCGCGCCGCGTGCCTCCATGAACCCGCTGTCGGCCGAGTCCCAGCAGCAGGCGGTGCAGGCCTCGCCGTTGCAGGCCACCTACGGCGCAGCCGTCGACCGGGAGTCGGCCTACGAGAAGCTGGCCGCCCGGCTCGCGCCGCCGCCGGAGCCGGCCACCCCGGCATCGGCGCCGGCGCCGGCCCCGAGTGGTGGCGGTGGCGGTGGCGGCAGTGGGAGCGGCGGCGGTGGCGGCGGCGCGGCGATGGACGTCGGCGGTGTGGTCGGCGCGGTCCTCGGCTCCTCGGCGTTGCGCTCGTTCAGCCGCTCGGCGGCCAGCGCGCTGGGTCGGGAGATCACTCGGGGCATGTTCGGCACCGCCCGCCGCCGGCGCCGGTGAGCCGCCGTCGGAATCCGTACCCGCCAGCGAGCATCCGCGGGTGAGCGTCCTGCGGATCAGGGGGGTCTTCCTGCCCGAGGAGACCGAGGCGGACGCCTGGATCGTGGACGGGCGGCTGACCTTCAGCCCCGTGGCCAACGCCGATGTCGTCGCCGACGGGGGCTGGATCCTGCCCGGCCTCGTGGATGCCCACTGCCACGTCGGTTTGTCGCCCACCGGACACGCCCCGGATCCCGAGGAACAGGCAGAGCAGGCGGTGGCCGATCGTGACGCCGGCGCGCTGCTCCTGCGTGATGCCGGATCCCCGGTGGACAACCGCTCGGTCCAGCAGCGCGCCGATCTGCCGCGGCTGATCCGGGCGGGACGCCACATCGCCCGCACCCGCCGCTACATCCGCAACCTCGGCGTCGAGGTGGAACCGGACCAGCTCGTGGCCGAGGTCGAGACCCAAGCCGCCCGCGGCGACGGTTGGGTGAAGATCGCGGCTGACTGGATCGACCGGACCACCGGGGACCTGGCGCCGACTTTCCCCGACGACGTGCTGGCCGCCGCGGTCGCACGGGCCCACGAGTTCGGCGTGCGCGTGGCTGCTCACGTGTTCGGCGAGGATGCGCTGAGCGGGCTGATCGCCGCCGGCATCGACTCCATCGAGCACGGAACCGGCCTGACCGAGGATCGCCTGGACGAGCTGGTGCGGCGGGAGATCGCGGTGGTGCCCACGCTGATCAACATCGATACGTTCGACGGAATCGCGGACGAGGCCGAAGCGAAGTTCCCCACCTACTCCGCCCACATGCGGGCGCTGCTGGCCACCTCGAGGGCCCGG
Organism: bacterium; assembly: GCA_040004775.1. Taxonomy (GTDB): domain Bacteria; phylum Actinomycetota; class Actinomycetes; order Mycobacteriales; family Jatrophihabitantaceae; genus JALZBL01. Next base: position 21,383 of record JBDUAD010000022.1, read on the forward strand.
GTCCGCTCAGCCTGGGAGGCCGGCGTACCCGTATACGTGGGCACGGATGCCGGCGGGAGCCTGCCCCACGGCCTCGTCGTCGAGGAGATCCGGGCGCTCATCGGGGCCGGCATCCCGCCGCCGGAAGTGATCGCCCAGGCGTCGTGGCGCGCGCGGAAGTGGTTAGGCCTGCCCGGCCTGACCGAAGGCGCGCCGGCCGACTTGGTGGTGTACGCCCAGGACCCACGCCGGGATCCGGACACCCTGGCCGCACCGGAGCGCATCGTCCTGCGCGGTGCCGTCGTGGGCTGAGCCGCGGCGGCCGGTCCGGGAGTCGCCGCTCCGTAGGATCCCTTCGTGCCCAAGCCACCCGTGCTCACCCCCCGCTCCGAGGACTTCCCGCGTTGGTACCAGGACGTCATCGCCAAGGCCGAGCTCGCCGACAACGGGCCGGTGCGCGGAACGATGGTGATCCGGCCCTACGGGTACGCAATCTGGGAGCGCATGCAGGCCGAGATGGACACCCGGATCAAGCGGGCCGGCGCAGCCAACGCCTACTTCCCGCTGTTCATCCCGCAGTCTTACCTGCAGCGCGAGGCCGAGCACGTCGAGGGGTTCAGCCCCGAGCTGGCCGTGGTCACGCACGCCGGGGGCAAGGAGCTCGAGGAGCCGATCGTCGTGCGGCCGACATCGGAGACGGTGATCGGCGAGTACATGGCCAAGTGGATCCAGAGCTACCGCGACCTGCCGCTGTTGCTCAATCAGTGGGCCAATGTGGTGCGGTGGGAATTGCGGCCGCGGTTGTTCCTGCGGACGTCGGAGTTCCTCTGGCAGGAAGGCCACACCGCCCACGCCTCGTACGAGGACGCCCGTGACTACGCCGAGAAGATCGCCCGCGAGGCCTACGAATCCATGATCGTCGAGACCCTCGCCATCCCGGTGCTGGTCGGGCGCAAGACCGCGCGGGAACGCTTCGCCGGAGCGATCAACTCCACCGCGCTCGAGGCCATGATGACCGACGGCAAGGCGTTGCAGATGGGAACGTCGCACGAGCTGGGGCAGAACTTCGCCCGGGCGTTCGACATCAAGTACCTGTCCTCGGCCGGAATCCAGGAGCTGGCCTGGACCACGTCGTGGGGCACATCGACCCGCATGGTCGGCGGCCTGGTCATGGCTCACGGTGACGACGACGGGTTGCGGCTGCCACCGGTGATCGCCCCGACCCAGGTCGTGGTGCTGGCGATCAAGGACGAGGTGGTGGACGTGGCCCGCTCGCTCGGCGTCGAGCTGGCCGCGGCCGGCGTGCGGGTGCTGGTCGACGACCGGGTGGAGGTCCCCTTCGGGCGTCGGGCGGTGGACTGGGAGCTCAAGGGCGTCCCGATCCGCATTGAGATCGGTCCCCGCGACCTGGCCGAGGGCATGGTCACTGTGGTCGACCGGCTGGCCGGCGGCAAGGAACCGGCCGGGTTGAGCGCCGTGGGCGCCACCGTGCCCGATCGGCTGGCTGCGGCCCAGGAGGCAATGTTGCGCACCGCGACCGAAGCCCGCGACGCCCGCATCGTGCCCGCGGCCACCGTGACCGAGGCGGTGGAGGCCTGCGCTGACGGATGGGCCCGCATGGCCTGGGCCGAGCTCGGGGAAGAGGGCGAGACGGAGCTGGCGCAGTCGGGGATCTCCGTTCGGTGCCTGCAGCGGCCCGACGGTTCGGTGCCCGAGCGCGACGACGAGTCCGACCTCATTGCGTTCGTCGGCCGCAGTTACTGACCGCTGTCTCCGTCGCCGTGGGTGTCGTCAAAGAACACGGCCGAGCTGTTAACATAGATACATCATGGATACCGCTGGTGTGACGGCTCCCGATCTGGCCGCCACCGCCGCGGTGACGGAAACTCCGGCCCATCTCAGCGCCGCCGAACGGGTCTACCGCTTCGTCAAGGACGGCATCGTCAGCCGCCGGTTCGCCGCCGCCGAGCTGCTGGCCGAGGGCCAGCTGGCCGATGCCCTCGGCGTCTCCCGTACTCCGGTGCGCGAGGGCTTGCTCCGGCTGGAGGCCGAAGGCCTGGTTCGGCTGCTTCCAAAGCGCGGCGCTCTGGTGGTACCGGTGACCCCGGCGGAGATGACCGACGTGCTCGACACCCGTCGCCTGGTCGAGGAGCACGCGGTCCGCACGGTCATCGCCCGCCACGTGCCGCCGCTGCTGCTGGAGACGCTGACCGGTCACCTGGCCGACATGCGCACGGCGCTGCGCCGTCGCGATGGTGCGGCCTACGTCGGCGCGGATCGGGCATTTCACGCCGAGATCGTGCGCGCCGCCGGCAACGCCATCCTGTCCGGCGTCTACGGATCCCTGCGCGACCGCCAGCTGCGCATGGGCACGGCGAATCTGCTCGACGCCGACGGCGCCGGCCTCGACGTAAGCCGGATGCGGACGACGATCGCCGAGCACCAGGCCATCCTCGACGGGCTGGCGGCCGGCAGCGTGCGCGCCGCCGTGGCCGCGGTCAGCCACCACCTGGACGGCACCGAGACCCTGCTGCGGCGATCGCGGTGAGCGCCCGCTCCATCGCGGTCCGCGGCTGGGCGGTGGCCGCGTCGGTGTACCTGCTCGGGGTCTTCCACCGGTCCTCGCTCGGTGTGGCCGGCCTGCAGGCCGAGCAGCGCTTCGGCATCTCGGCCGGCCAGCTGAGCACCTTCGTGCTGCTCCAGCTCGGTGTGTACGCGCTGATGCAGGTACCGACCGGCGTCCTGGTCGACCGCTTCGGTCCGCGGCGCCTGCTGGTCGTCGCGGCCGCGCTGATGGGCGTGGCTCAGCTTGCCTTCGCGGTGGCCCCGAGCTACTCCACGGCACTGGCCGCCCGCGCCGTCCTCGGTTGCGGTGATGCCCTGACCTTCGTCAGCGTGCTGCGCTTCGCCGCCGTCCACGTCTCTGCGCGCCGCTACCCGGTGGTCGTCGCGGTCACCGGCATGCTCGGTGCGATCGGCGGTCTGGGCGCCACGGTGCCGCTGACCATCGCCCTGCACGGGCTGGGCTGGACGCCGACCTTCGCCGGGGCGGCCACTCTGTCGCTCGCGGCCGGAACGCTGGTCTGGCTGGTCCTCCCCGCGCCGGCGCCGGCGACCGTGCGCCCCGATGACTGGGCCGAGCTGCGCCGGCGCACAGGGCGCGTCCTCGGGCGTGTCGGCACCGCCTGGTCGCGGCCCGGCACCCGGCTCGGATTCTGGCTGCACTTCGCCTGCATGTCGGCCACCACGACGTTCGGCGTGCTGTGGGGCTTCCCCTTCCTGGTCGAGGGCGTCGGGTTCTCCCAGGGCCAGGCCAGCATCGCATTGCTGCTGAGTGTGGTGTGCACCTTCGTCGCCGGCCCGATGGTCGGGGCGGTCACCGGACGCCGGCCGGCCTGGCGGGTGCCGCTGGCGGTCAGCGTCTGCCTGATCACGCTGGCCGGGTGGGTGGCCGTGCTGGCCGAAGGTCCCACCCACGTCGCGCCCGGCTTGATCATCGCGCTGGTTGCTTTCATGGCCGTGGGCGCCCCGGCATCGTCGGTGGCCTTCTCCCTGGCCCGCGATTACAACGCCCCGGGCGTGGTCGGTACCGCCACCGGCGTGGTCAACGTCGGCGGGTTCACCGCGGCCATCGTCACCTCGCTCGGCATCGGGTTCGTGCTCGACCACGGCGCCGGCGGCCCAGCCGGATACCGGGTCGCATTCCTCGTCGTTGTGGTGGTCCAGCTGCTCGGCACGATCCAGGTGCTGCGCTGGTGGCTGCGGGCCCGGGCGGCGGTCCTGGTCGCCCAGGCGGCGGGGGAGCGGGTGCCCGTACCGGTGGTGCGGCACCGCTTCGACCAAGTGCCGGCCGCCGTCGGCTGAGTTGCCCGGCTCGACTCCTTTCCTGGTCGCTGACGGGAGCGCTGCGCAGCAACCAAAGGGGTAAAGCCGCGAAGTAGCGGGAGAGCGCGGCCCGACAGCGGTTCCGTAGCCCCTCTCGGGCCGATAGCCTCCAGCCAGCGGCACCCGTCCCATCCGGCGGAGGAGTTGATGCGCATGTCCGTGCGACCCGGTGATCTCTCCTGCGGCTGCCCGCCCGACCTGCCCGAGACAGGCCGGCACTGATGGAGATCGCCGCCGACACGCTGCAGAAGGCGCTCAAGATCAATCTCGATCCGCGCTGGTACGGCACCATCGCCGAGATCGGCGCCGGCCAGGAGGTCGTGCGGTGGTTCTTCCGAGCCGGCGGGGCGGCCGGCACCGTGGCCAAGTCCATGTCGGCCTACGACATGGCGGTCAGCGACGCGGTCTACGGCAAGTCCGGGCGCTACGTGTCGAAGGACCGCCTGCAGGCCATGCTCGATCACGAGTACCAGCTCAACGTGGAGCGGCTCGGTGAGGACCGCGGCGATTCCAACGCCTTCTTCGCCTTCGCCGACACCGTGGTCGCCCGCAGCTACCGCGGTGGCAACGAGTGCCACGGCTGGATGGGCGTGAAGTTCCAGTCCAACCCGCGCGACGAGGCTAGCCAGATCATCCTGCACGTGCGCATGCTCGACGACGAGGCGGGACTGCAGCAGGAGGCGCTCGGCATCGTCGGGGTGAACCTGCTCTACGGCGCGTTCTTCGAACACCATGAGCCGGAGACGCTCGTCGAGACCCTGCTCGACCGCCTGACCACCGGCCGCATCGAGATCGACATGATCGAGATGCGGGGCATCGAGTTCCGCTCGGTCGACAACCGGTTGATCGCCCTCAAGCTGGTCCAGCTGGGGTTGAGCGGCGCGGCGATGTTCGGCCCGGATCGGGCGGTGTTGCAGCCGTCGGAGGTGTTGCGCAAGAAGGCGGTGTTGGTCGAACGAGGCAGCTTCCGCCCCCCGACCGTGGTCAACATCGACATGCTCGAGTCGGCGCGGGCCAAGTTCGAGGCCGACCCCGCCGTCGCCGAGCGCACGGTGCTGGTGCTGACCGAGCTGACGATGCGTAACCTGCTGGCCGGCGGCTCGGACGTCAACCGGCGTGACTTCCTCGCTCGCGCCGACCTGTTGGCCGCGTGCGGCATGACCGTGCTCATCTCCGACTACTTCGAATACCACCGCCTGGCCGCCTACCTGGCCTGGCGCACGGACGGGCGCATCGGCATCGTCATGGGGATGCCCAGCCTGCTCGATCTGTTCGACGAGGCCAACCACTCCCAGCTGCCCGGCGGCATCCTGGAGAGCTTCGGGCGGATGTTGAAGAACGACCTCAAACTGTTCATCTACCCGATGCTCGACCACGACAGCGGCGAGGTAGTCACCCTCGACACCGTCCGGGTCTCGCCCGAGCTGCAGCCGCTCTACGACTACCTTTCCGGGCGCGGCAGTTTCGTCGACCTCGACAACTACAAGCCCGACTACCTGACCATCCTGAGCCGTGACGTGCTCAAGCGCATCGCCGCCGGGGACGAGACGTGGGAGGCCCAGGTTCCGCCCGAGGTGGCCGAGCTGATCAAGAAGCGCAGCTTCTTCGGCTTCCAGCGCCAGTCGCCGGACTGAGCCCGGCGCCCGAGGGACTCAGCCCGGCGCCGCGCGTCCCTAGTCGGCGGGCAGGGCGTGGGCGGCGATCACGTCGCGGTACCAGGCCGCCGAATCCTTCGGCGTGCGGACCTGGGTGTCGTAGTCGACGTAGACGATGCCGAACCGCTTCGAGTAGCCGTAGGCCCACTCGAAGTTGTCCATCAGGGACCAGGCGTAGTAGCCGCGCACGTCCACGTCGGCGTCGACGGCGTCGAGCACGGCGCCGAGGTGGGCCTGCAGGTAGGCGATGCGCTCCGGGTCGTGCACCCCGTCGTCGGCGTCCGGGGCGTCCGGATAGGCCGCGCCGTTCTCGGTGATCGCCAGCGGCAGGTCCGGATAACGCCGGGCGACGTTCACCAGCAATTCGGTGAGGCTCGACGGCTCGATGCGCCACCCCATGTCGGTGTACGGACCCTTCTGCGGCACCGAGTACACCTTGTCGGTCCCGGGGTACGGCGTCGGACCTTCGGCGCGCACCGGGTCGTTGGACCAGCGCCCGTTGTCGGTCGCGGCCATCTCCTCGTCGGCCGCGCGGACCCGGGCCGGCGTGTAGTAGTTGATCCCGAGCCAGTCGATCGGCTGCCGGATCAGCTCGAGGTCACCGTCGCGGACGAAGGAAAAGTCGGTGATGGAGGCGCTGTCGTCGATCACATCCTGCGGGTAGCGGCCGTCGAGGATCGGCTCCAGGAAGACGCGGTTGGCCAGCCCGTCGGCCAGGCGGGCGGCGTCCTGGTCGGCCGGGGAGTCGCTGTCCGGTCGGATGTTCGCGAGGTTGAGGGTGATCGACACCTCGGCACCGGCGGGCAGGGCGGCCCGCAGGGCGCTCGTTCCCAGTCCGTGGGCCAGGTTGAGGTGGTGGACGGCGGTCAGGGCGGCGGCATGGTCGCGGATTCCCGGGGCGTGCACGCCGGCCGAGTAGCCCAGGTAGGCCGAGCACCACGGCTCGTTGAACGTCGACCACCGCTGCACCCGGTCCCCGAGCGCATCGGCCAGCACGGTCGCGTACTCGGCGAAGCGTTCGGCGGTCTCGCGCCGCGGCCAGCCGCCGGCGTCCTGGAACTCCTGCGGCAGGTCCCAGTGATAGAGGGTGAGCAGGGGGGTGATCGAGCGCTCGAGCAGGGCGTCGACCAGGCGCGAGTAGAAGTCGATCCCGGCAGGATTGACCGGTCCGCGCCCGTGTGGCAGCACCCGGCTCCAGGACACCGAGAACCGGTAGGCCTGGAGCGCGAGGTCGCTCATCAGCGCGACGTCCTGCGGCATCCGGTGGTAGTGGTCATTGGCCACGTCGCCGGTGTCACCGTGGAGAACCGCGCCGGGACTGTGGCTGAAGGTGTCCCAGATCGACGGGGTACGGCCGTCGTCGGCGGCCGCGCCCTCGATCTGGTACGAGGCGGTCGCGGCGCCGAAGACGAAGCCAGGCGGAAAGGGGCGGGCCGAAGGTGCGCTCGTCATGGCGCTCACTATGCCGGACCGGCGGGTCGGGCGGCGTCGGTCTGGCACAATGACGCGTTGAGTGCCGGTGGTGGCACGGGCCTTCCACCCGTGCGCCACTCCGGCCGCCCCGACCGCCGGGCGAGCGAGAACCTCACCTCCTCGTCCCGCGCGGTCACCTCGACCCAGGTCTGGAGTACCGGAAGCAGTGGCAACGAAGATCAAGCTCATGCGCCTCGGCAAGATGCGCGACCCGCACTACCGCATCGTCGTCGCCGACGCGCGCACCAAGCGTGACGGCCGCTCGATCGAGACCATCGGTGAGTACCACCCGAAGAACGACCCGTCGGTCATCCGCGTGGACGCCGACCGGGCGGCCTACTGGCTCGGCGTGGGCGCCCAGCCGACCGAGGCGGTCACCGCCATCCTGAAGGTCACCGGCGACTGGCAGAAGTTCCGGGGCGAGGCCGCACCGGAGCCGATGAAGGTGGCTGCGCCCAAGGCCGAGCGCCGGGCTCTCTATGACGCCGCTCTAGCCGAGTCCGACGGCGAACCGACGGTCGAGGCCACCACGCCCCGCAAGCGCGCGGCCAAGCAGGCACCGGCTGCGCAACCGGCCGAGTCAGCCGGTGGTGCCGCGCCCGCCGGTGACGCCGCGCCCGCCGGTGACGCCGCGCCCGCCGGTGACGCCGCGCCCGCTGGTGATGCAGCGCCTGCCGGCGCGGACAGCTGACCGTGCTGGAGGAGGCCCTCGAGCACCTGGTCCGCGGCATCGTCGACCACCCCGACGACGTATCGGTCGAGCTGGTGGAGAACCGGCGCGGACAGCGGCTCGAGGTGCGCGTGCACCCCGACGATCTGGGCCGGGTCATCGGCCGCGGCGGGCGTACCGCCCAGGCCTTGCGCAAGGTCATCCACGGCGTCGGCGGCAAGGGCATCCGGGTCGACGTCGTGGACGTCGAGCGCGACTGAGCGTGTCGTCGCGCGGGTGCCGTGAGCATCTCTGACGACGGCGCCGAGCTCGTCACCGTCGGCCTCATCGGCAAGGCCCACGGCCTGCGCGGAGAGGTAGCGGTACAGCCGTGGACCGACGACCCGGCCGGACGGTTCCGTCCGGGCACGCAGTTCAAGACCGCGGCCCGCGAGCCGGCCGTTGCCAGGCAGCCGGCCCCGGAACCTCCGGGACCGCCCCCCCGGCTCACGATTGCCGCGGCCCGGCAGCAGTCCGGCCGCTGGCTCGTGGCCTTCGCCGAGGTCGAGCACCGCGACGCGGCCGAGGCTCTGCGCGGCACCCGTCTCCTCCTGCCGGCAACGGCCCGCCCGCCGCTCGAGGATCCCGACGAGTTCTACGACACTGATCTGATCGGTCTGCGGGTCGAGGATCCAGCCGGCCGGGCGGTCGGGCAGGTCCGCGAGATGGTGCACGGTCCGGCCGGTGACCTGCTGGCCGTGATCATCGACGACCAGGAGCACCTGATCCCGTTCGTGCGGGCCATAGTGCCGCGGGTCGACGTCGCCGGCGGTGTGGTCGTCGTCGACGCACCGAAGGGGCTGTTCGACCTGTGACCGAACGCTCCGGGACCGGCGCCGAGCTCACCCTGGACGTCATCACCATCTTTCCCGAGTACCTCGCCCCACTGCGGCAGTCGCTGGTCGGCAAGGCGATCGAGCGCCGCCAGGTGGACCTGCGGGTGCACGACCTGCGCCGCTGGACCGACGACGTGCACCACACCGTCGACGGCCCGCCCTACGGCGGCGGTCCGGGCATGGTCATGCGACCCGAGCCATGGGGCCGCGCCCTGGACGACGTCGCGCCGGTCGACCACTCGGGCAACGCCGCGCCCGTCCTGGTGATCCCCACGCCGACGGGCGTGCCGTTCACCCAGGCGGTGGCTGCCGAGCTGGCGCAGCGGTCGTGGCTGATTTTCGCCTGCGGGCGCTACGAGGGCATCGACGCCCGCGTGGCCGCGGACGCCGCCCGCCGTCTGCCGGTGCTCGAGCTCAGCCTGGGCGACTACGTCCTGGCCGGCGGTGAGGTGGCGGTGCTGGCCATGGTCGAGGCCACCGTGCGCCTGTTGCCCGGGGTACTGGGCAACGCCGACTCGGCCGCGCAGGACTCGTTCAGCGACGGCTGGTTGGAGGGCCCGGCGTACACCCGGCCGCCCACCTGGAGGGGGCTGGCGGTTCCCGATGTCCTGCGGTCGGGGGACCACGCGGCGATCGCGTCCTGGCGACGCGCCGAGGCCGAGCGCCTGACCCGGGAGCGCCGGCCCGACCTGCTCCGACCCGCCGACTGAACCGAGCCTGAGCTTTGGCCGCAGCTACGGCGGTGTGGCACCATGGACGGGTTGCCGGCTCGACGGCGCTTCGCGTCGGACGCGCCCGCTGCGCCCGATCGTGGCGCGTGGCACCGGACCGTGGACACCAGATCCGCCACGTCAGTAGTGCGACGTGCCCATGAACGCCCGATGTGAGGAACACGATGAACACCCTGGATGCCCTCGACGCCGATTCCCTGCGCGACGACGTTCCGGCGTTCCGGCCCGGTGACACGCTCAAGGTCCACGTACGCGTCATCGAGGGCAACCGGGCCCGCGTCCAGGTCTTCCAAGGCGTCGTGATCCGTCGTCAGGGCGGTGGCCTGCGCGAGACGTTCACCGTGCGCAAGGTCAGCTTCGGCGTGGGGGTCGAGCGCACGTTCCCGGTGCATACCCCGGTGATCGAGAAGATCGAGGTCGTGACGCACGGCGACGTCCGCCGGGCCAAGCTGTACTACCTGCGTGACCTGCGCGGTAAGGCAGCCAAGATCAAGGAGAAGCGCGAGACCACCGCGCGCTGAGCGTCTCCGGCGATTCGTCGAGCGCAACCGTGCGGAAACGCCACGCCGTGCACTGGGCGATGAGGTGACCCGGGCCGAGTCGGTCCAACCGGACGCCGAGCCGCCGGGTCGCCACTCGCTGGACCGGGCCGCGCGCGACCCGAACCACACCGGACGTCGCGCCGGTGGCGCCGCGGATACCACCGGCACTACGCCCACCGGCATTACGCCCACCGGCACGCCGCCCACCGGCAC
>JBDUAD010000094.1:0-9843 GCA_040004775.1 bacterium
CGCGGACTCGCTGCCCGGCCGGTGCCTCAGCCAAGTTGTCGTTACCGTCCCAGCGTGGCTGTTGAGCGGGGTCGGCAATGAGCTCAAATATCCGCCCGGCGCTGGCCGCAATCTCCCGGCTGGCGCAGACAACGCGCGGGTCGTCGTCGTGACCGGTCATGCCGCTATCGAAGCACTCGGCAGATGACATCACCAACCAAGCGCGCCGCCACGCATTCCCACCGCGCTCTCACGCCGGTGCCAGGGCGCTCGATGGCGAAAATGGCGAGGTCGCAGTGCCGGGCCGGGAGTGCTGAAGTCCCCTTTGAGCTCGGCGCCGGTTAGGCAGAGCTTCAGTGGTCAGGCGTGACAGCCTGCGTCGACTGCTGGCCGACACGACGGCGGGCGGCCAGGGGACACCCAGGAACAGCAGGACTCAATCTGAGGGGCCGGCCGCGGCGAGGCGCCCGCGATGCCCCGGCGGCGCTCGTCGCAGCGCAGCGCGGTTCGACTCGCGTCACGTTTTCCTGTCACGCGCCGCCTGCTCGGAGGGACGGATGAAGCGTTCCTGCAGTTCACACGAGGTGGGCGCGGCAGGTGCCGAGCCTGCGATCCTCGCTTGTAAGGGCCCTGCTCCACGCCGACTAGGGCCAGCACCTGCAACTTCGCACGCATGACAGGCGACTCGCGCCGCATACGCACGCACGGATAACTTCATTTCGCGTCACGTTTGGTGTCACGCACGGGCAGCTGCGGATGGAGCGCGACGGTGTGCGGCGCGCCGGGGATGAAGTATTCCTGCGGCGAACCTGGCCGTGGCTGGCCGGATCAGCCCCGGCCTGGCCGCTACCGCGGGGAGACGTTGCGGAAGTGGGCGCCGCCCGAGGTCGACGGCGGTCCGCGGTCTGCGGCCACGGCCGTTTTCCACCAGCGGAAAGACCCGACCCCGCCTGTGGAGGGGGCGTTGGGTCTGCGCGGGTGCTCGCGGACGGCTCACGACCCGTTCAGCTGGCCGCGCCGGCCGACTCGCGGGGCCTGATGCATCAGGGTCTCGACGGCGTGCGCCATGGACCGGCCGCGCAGCTGCTCCACGGCATCGCGAACCTGCTCCAGATCCTCGCGCAGGTGCGGCTCCGCCCGATGGGACAAGGCCTGGACCAACGCGACGCTACGAGCAACATCCTCGTCACTGAGCATCAAATCCTGATTGTCGGCCAGGAGCCCGGCGCTTTCCACCAGGGCGACTGCCTCCGAAGCGAGGCGTTCGTCCTCGAGCACGGCGCCGATCAACGGTGTCTGCACGCGTTCGAAGAGCGCGATCCACCCCCGTCCGGCTTCGGTGGTCGCGAGCAGGTTGTCACGCACGCGTCGCAGCGCGGAGACCTCCGAATCTCGGCCCAAGAACCGGGACCCCACCAGCTCGATTGCACAGATGCACTGCTGAACGAGGGCCAGCAGGCCCGACTTGGCGTCGCGCTTGATCAGCGTCGGGTCGGCCGGATGGAAGGAGTCCTGCACGTTCCCCGCCCATGGTCCGGTTTCCAGCGTGTACCCGTACGTCTTGCGCAGTCGAGGGTTGGCGATATGCCGGCTGTAGGCATAGTCGCTGTGCGATCCGGTGACCGGATAGAGCGTGACGGCCGGCTCGTTCGTGTAGACCCGACCGCGCACTGCGGTGATGGCGTCGACGATCCGTTGACCGACCGTTTGGAACCGCATCAGGTCACGCGGGGGCATGTACTCCTGATATCCCGGCTGGCCGATCGTCGTACAGGTGCCGGTGGGCAGCCCGGTGAACTGCTGGGCCGGATTGGCCGTCTGGGTGGGCGCATGGCCCCAGGGGTACAGCACCAGCTCGGAGTAGGAGTGCACGTCGGCAAAGCAGTCGATCGGGTGCGCGTTGAGCAGGTACCTGATGTTGCGGGTCTCGGGCTCGCTGACGACGGACGGCCCGCAATAGACGTCGCTACAAGGGGCGCAAGACGTTTGCCCCTGCGTCACGCCCCAGACGATGTCGAGGTTGCGGTTGAGGTCGACGCCGCGGCACTCGGTGCCGGCGTTGGTGCGGCGGTTCTTGCGCCACATGTTGTCGACCGTCATCACGTACTCGCGGCCGTCTGGGTTGCTGCACGGCACCAACCACAGATCAAGGGTCTCCAGGATGACCTTGACGTCGCGAGCGGACCAGGTGCGACCGCCGTAGACGACGTCCGTACCCTGCCGGTAGCTGACGAACAGGTCCACCGCGAGCTCGATGATCGCGTCGGGGTTCATCAGCTCGCGGGAGTGGGTGCCACCGACAAGCAGGACTGCGCGCCGGCCTTCGCCGACCCCCGCACGCAGGCGGAGCGCATAGACCGGCCGTCCCTGTACGGACGCTTCGGGAAGCTGCACCCTGGTGAAGTACTGCGGGAACCAGGAGGCCAGGAGCTGGCTCAGCGAATCCAGTTGCGCGACGGTGCGGTACATCAGGAGCCCTCGCGCTCGATGCCGGTCATCCGCTCCTCGAGCCACCGAGTGACGCTCTCGTCGTCGGCGATCAGTGCGGGGTCAAGCGGCCGCACGGGCAACGCGCCCACGAGACGGACTTCGTAGCCGCGCTGCAGCAGCCGGATGCAGTCCTCCGCGGTGAGCAGTGCGCGTACCCCGCCGTCAGGGTCGGGCACCCGGTCGAGGTCGAGGTCAGCGACGTCCGCGGCCTCGGCGACCTTGGGGCCGGCGTGCACGGTGGCCTCGAAGCGAACAGCGATCTCGGTTGGCTCATCTGGGCCATTTCCGTGCGACGGCTCGGTCACGGCGCCACCTTGCTCGACGGGGGCCATCCAGGAGGCCAAGGCTAGACCCGGACAGAACGCGTAGACAAGGCTTTATGCCGCCTGAACACGTGCGAAGGGCTCAGCCTCGGCCGTCGCAGGCTGCCCAGTATTGAGCCATCGTCGACAGCTTGGGCAGGTAGTAGCCATCCAAGCTCCCCCGGGGTCATCCATTCCAGGCCGGGCGGGACCGGCCTTGGTCGCGGGTGGCGTCGTGCGATCGGGTCGAGCGGGTCGGTAGATTCCGACGATGCCGACGAACGTGGGCAACATCGGGGTCGCCGGGTCGACCCAGCGTGCATCGGCGCCGCCCGGGACGACCGGATCGACGCCGTCCTGGCGCCTCGTTCTCGCCAGCGGGCTGGTGCTGTTCGTCGAGCTGGCCCTCATCCGGTGGACCGGCGCCAACGTCCTGCACCTGAGCTACTTCTCGAACTTCATTCTGCTCGGGTCCTTCCTCGGCGTCGGCCTGGGTTTCCTCCGGGCCCGCCGGGCACGTGACCTGTCGCAGTGGTGGCCGGTCTTCCTTGCGCCGTTCGTCGCCCTCGTGCTGGCGTTCCCCGTTCAGGTCAACCAGAACAGCGACCAGATCCTGTACTTCACGGGCGTCAAGCCGACCGGGGCGCCGTCCTGGATGACGCTGCCGGTGATCTTCCTGTCCGTTGCGGCAATCATGACGTGCCTGGGTGAGGGCGTGGCCCGGATGTTCGGCGACTTCGAGCCGCTGACGGCCTACCGTCTCGACCTGATCGGCAGCCTGGCGGGCATCTGCGTGTTCACCGGCCTGTCCTTCCTCGGCGCCCCTCCGATCGGCTGGGGACTCCTCGCTGCGTCCGGCTTCGTCGCCCTGCATGCCCGCCGGCTCCCGCGGGTGCCGGCCATGGCGCTCGTCCTGCTCGTCGTGCTGCTCGGTGCGGAGTCGCTCAGCGCGGGGGTGAGCTGGTCTCCGTACTACAAGGTCCAGGTACGCGAGGCGCCCGGCCGCCTCGACCTGTCGGTCAACGGCATCCCGCACCAGAGCGCGATCGACATCACCAAGTCCTCGGTGGGCCTGCGCGCCACGCCTTATCAGCGCACCGTGGGCAACCAGTTGCGACACGTGCTCATCGTGGGAGCCGGCAACGGCACCGACGTGGCCGTGGCGCTGGCGCACGGCGCCCGGTCGGTGGACGCCGTGGAGATCGACCCGCGGCTGGCCGAGATCGGCAAGCAGCGGCACCCGAACCATCCCTACCAGGACCCTCGCGTCAACCTCGTCATCGACGACGGCCGCGCCTTCCTGCAACGCACGACGACGAAGTACGACCTCATCATCTTCGCGCTGCCGGACTCCCTGACCCTCGTCTCCGGCAACAGCTCCCTGCGGCTGGAGAGCTACCTGTTCACCCGTGAGGCCATCGACACGGTTCGGTCGCACGTGGCCGACGGCGGTGCGTTCGCGATGTACAACAGCTACCGCCAGACCTGGTTGATCGACCGCTACGGCCAGACGCTGGCCGACGCGTTCGGCCACGCGCCGTGCATCGACTCGATCGGTGGTGGCAGCCGGCGGGCCGCCCTGGTGGTGGGCAGGGCCCCCGCCGATCAGCGGTGCGACCAGACCTGGCGGTCGAGCCAGGCCGGCAGGCCGGTGGCGGCCACCGACGACCACCCCTTCCCGTACCTGTTCAAGCCGGGGATCCCGAGCTACTACCTCTGGGTCCTCCTGGGAGTGCTCCTCGTCGCCTTGGTCACCGTGCGTGCCGTCGCCGGGCCGCTGCGGCAGATGCGGCCCTACGCCGACCTGTTCTTCATGGGTGCTGCGTTCCTGCTGCTGGAGACCCGCTACGTCACCGGCTTCGCCCTGCTGTTCGGCTCGACCTGGCTGGTCAACGCCATCGTCTTCGCCGGGGTGCTGCTCGCCGTCCTGGCGGCCGTGGAGACCAGCCGCCGGGTGCGGGCGCTCCGCCTGCCGTGGCTGTACGCCGCCCTCGCGGCGAGCCTTGCCGTCGGATTCGCCATCCCGCTGTCGACCCTGCTGACGCTGGCGACACCGGTCCGGCTCGTGGCCGCGGTGGCGCTGGCCTTCGCGCCGGTGTTCATCGCCAACCTGATCTTCGCCTCGAGGTTCGCCGCCACGAGCGGGTCGACGGCGGCGTTCGGCGCCAATCTGATCGGCGCCCTGCTGGGCGGCGCGCTTGAGTACGTCTCGCTAGTGGTCGGCTACCGCAACCTGCTGCTGGTGGCCGGAGGGCTCTATCTCCTGGCCTTCCTGCTGCAGCCCCGGAGCGACCGGCCGTCCCTCGCCCGACGCGCCGCGTAGCGAAGGTGCTCCAGGCTGCGGCAGGCGTCGCGCGACGACCCGCCGTGGCGTCGGGGATCGCCGGCACCGTCCTCGCGTCGATCTACCTTGCCGCACCTGTGGCGGGCACCGACCTGTCGGCACAGGTGGCGCGGGCCGACTTCGTCCGCCTGCACGGCTTGCGGCCGGTCGACTTCGGCTGGTACGGCGGGGTCTTCCCGTACGGCTACAGCCTCTTCACCGGGCCCGTCGACGCGGTGGCCGGCGCCAGGGTCGTCGGCGCGGTGGCTGCCGTCGCGGGTGCTGTCGCGTTCGCCGACCTGCTCGCGCGTACCCGGGTGCGCCGGCCGTTGCTCGGCGGCCTGCTGGGCGCGGCCAGCCTGGTCTTCAACGTGGTGAGTGGGCGGATCACGTTCGCCGTCGGCCTGGCGTTTGGGCTGCTGGCGCTGTCGGTGCTCGGCCGCAGCGCTTCGGGAGCCGCCGGCGCGGCGGGAGCCACCGGCGGGCGCCGGGCAGCCGTCGCAGTCACCCTCCTCGCGCTGTTCAGCGCTGCGGCAAGTCCCGTCGCCGGTGTCTTCGTCGTCATCGCCGGGGCGGCGCTGATCATCGCGGGTCGCCGGCGTGACGGCGCGCTCCTCGTCGGTGGCGCGACCGGGCCGTTGCTCTCGGCCGCCCTGGTGTTCAGCGACGGCGGCGCCAGCCCGTTCTCGGCGCAGCAGGCGACGATCTTCGTCGTCTTCGCACTGGCCGTCGTGGTGTTGGTGCCGGTCCGGTACCGGGCGGTGCAGGCAGGTGCCCTTCTCACCGCGGCGGCCGTCCTAGCGGGCCACCTCGTCGCATCGCCCCTGGGTGGCAACACCGCACGCCTGCCGCTGCTGTTCGCCGTCCCGGTGGTGGCCGCGACCGCCGCGCTCTCGCCGCCCTGGCTGGCGGGCGCGGTGGTGTCGATGGTGCTGTGGCAACCGCCGGTGGTGCTCTCCGACGTGACCGGCGCGGGCGCCCGCGCCACCCAGGCCGCCTTCTTCGCACCGCTGATCCGGCAGTTGGACCGCCGCAGGCCGCTGGGTCGGCTCGAGGTCGTCCCGTTGCGCGACCACTGGGAGGCGGTCGACATCGCCGAGCGCGTGGTGCCGCTCGCCCGCGGCTGGGAGCGCCAGGCCGACGTCGGCCGCAACCCGATCTTCTACGCGGGCCCGCTCACTGCGGCGACCTACCAGCGGTGGCTGCGGCAGAACGCAGTCGCCATGGTCGGGGTGCCGCGCGGTCAGCCACTCGACCCGGCAGGGGTCCGGGAGCGGGCGCTCGTCGCGACCGGGCTGCCCTACCTCCGGCTCGTCTGGTCCACCGCTGACTGGCAGCTGTACGCGGTGCAGGATGCTGAACCCGTGGTGAGCCGGCCGGCACGAACGCTGTCCTCGGACCCGGCCGGCGTGACGTTCGAGACCGACGGCGCCGGCCGGCTGGCCGCGCGGCTGCGCTTCTCCCGGTGGCTGACGCTGTCCGGACCGGCAGGCGCCTGCCTGGCCCGCTCCGGGGACTGGACGGCGGTGACGGTCACCCGCAGGGGTCGCTACCGGATATCCAGTGCCTGGAACGTGCGCCCAGGGCGGCGGTGCTGACCCGGCCAGCGGCCGCTGACGCCGAAGTGGCGCAGGCCGGCGGCCGCTCGACCCTGCGCCGGGACCTCGTCATCGTCTTCGCGCTCGCTGCGGCGCTCCGGTTGGTGGCAGGGCTGCTGCTCTCCGGCACCTACGACTACGACGAGTTCATCCTCCTGACCCTGAGCCGGCAGTACGCGCACGGGTTCCACCCATACCGCGACATGCTCTACTTCCATCCGCCGGGGGCGCTCCTGGTCGGCCGGGCACTCGACCCGCTGACGTCCCTGTGGTGGCCGGCCGGCCGGGTCTTCACCGCGACGGCCGACTCGGTGACAGCCGTGCTGACCTACGTCGCCGCTCGTGCCTACCTGGTGCGGCGAGCGGCACTGGCTGCCGGATTCTCCTACGCCGCGAGCCCGCTCACGCTGGTCGCCGGTGTGCGGGTCGGCCCGGACCCGTTGATCGCGCTGCTCAGCCTGGCAGGCCTCTGCGTGCTGCTGCCCTCGAAGTCCCGCCGTGGCGCCCTGGTCGCCGGCGCCCTCCTGGGGTTGGCGATCGGCACGAAGTACACAGCCGTGCTGCTGTTGCCCGCGTACTTCCTGGCAGCGCCGCGGCGCCTCTGGGCGGCCATGGCCCTGGGCACCGCCGGAGCCTTCACGGCGTTGCTGGCGCCGTACCTCTCGGTATCCCACGCCGTGCTGCAGGAGACGATCGTCTATCAGAGCGGCCGCGGGTTCATGACGCTGGATGAGAGGTTGGGCACCGCGGCCCTCTACTGGCTGGCCGCCACCCCGCTTGCGGTGCTCGGCCTGCGCCGCCGGGCACCGTGGTGGGTGGTCGCCGGGTTCCTGTCCGGCGGCGCGCTGCTCGTCGCGCCGCAGGTCTACTACCACTACTTCGTGGTGATCGCGCCGTTCGCAGCGCTGCTGTCCGCCCCGTTGCTCGCCAGCCTGCGCTGGCCGGCCTACCGCACCGTCCTTGCCGGCGTCGCCGGTGCGCTGGTCTGGCTCACGGTGATCGCGACGGCCGACATCCGGGCGCTCTTCGTCACGACAGGCCGTTTCGCCGACGTGGCCCCCACAGTGCGGATACTGCGGTCGCAGACCGCGCCGGGTGGTCTCATCCTGTCCGACCGGTACGAGTACCCGTTCCTCGCCGGCCGTCCCCCCATGAGCCCGTACTTCTGGAGCGTCCGGACATTGGTCAGGGGCTCGACCCTCGAGCAGCAACTGCCTTGTGCCGCCGCCGTCGTCCGGGCGGGCGGAGCCAGCAGCGGGTACCCCCAGGGGCTAACGAGGTATCTCGACCAGCACTACCAGGCGCACCACTCGGCGGGGACGACTGTCTGGGTGATCCGCGGCCGCGAGCCGACCGGTGCGACCGCCGGCTCCGGCCCGGTGCCGTCGTGCGAGCGATTCGTGCTCGTACCGAGGCAACCGTGCCTGCAGAAGCGCTGCGTGCCGGGGCGTTCCATGGACGAGATCCGGCTGGCCCGCCCGCGCCCGTAGTCAGCCGCGGCGACGGCCCCGGCGCAGCGTGGCGAAGATGTCGTCCGCCCGCCCGCCGGCCGGCCGGCCCCTCTCGACGAACCACTCCCTGCCGAGCACGCGGCGGAACACCGGCATCGGGAGCTTGAGCAGCAGCTCCAGCGTGCGCCTGCTCTGGCCGGTGGTGGTGGCCTGGCTGGCGTGCGCGGCCATCGCGGCGCGCTTCTGCTCGGCGAAGAGCCGCACATCGACGACGTGGGTCAGCCGGCTGCGCGCGACGTAGGCGCCCGCGAACCGGTCCGGGTGGAAGTCCGGGGACACCCCAGGCACCGCGTGGACCAGCCGTGCGACGGCCCGCAGCGCCTCGCGATCCACGGTCGCTTCCAGGACGACCCGCGTGCGGGCGATCCCGGCCGCGCGCTGACCGACGCGGTGGACCGCCACGTGGTCCGGGTGGCCGTAGCCACCGACCGGGTCGTAGGTGGTCAGGACGTCCGCCTGCTCCTCGACCAGCAGGGCGGCCACGCGCTGAGCCGCCACCTCCCGGTCGGCCCGGGCGAAGGCGCGGTCACCTCCGGCCCGTCCGTCCATGCCGGAGTCGGTGTAGTCCAGGACCTCCACCCGCTGGCAGCCCAGCGCCGCTGCCGATGCGAACAGCTCGCTGCGGCGCCGGGCGCCCAGTGCCGCGGGCACCCCGTAGGAGTGCGCGGCCAGGCCAGCTTCACCGACGGTCGCCACGACCAGCACGACGCGGTGGCCCTCCGCCGCAGCCCGGGCCAGCGTCCCTCCGGTGAGCAGCGCCTCGTCGTCGGGGTGCGCGTGGAAGGACACGATCGTGAACGGCACAGCTGAGGTCTCCTGGACAGTACGGTGCGTAAACCGTCCGTTAACCCGGCTCGGGCTAACGTGGTCCCATGTCCCACACCTGCTCGCAGCAGCGGGCCGTTTGAGGATCACACACGTCACGGATTGTTACCTCCCCCGGATCGGCGGGATAGAGCTGCAGGTCAACGAGATTGCGCACCGCCAGGCGTTGGCCGGGCACGATGTGCACGTCGTCACCGCCAGCCCGAGTGACCAGGACGGGGACGCCTACCCCCCGTGGGTGCACCGCCTGTGTCCGGCCGGCCCGGCTCAGGTCGGGTTCAGCCCGTACCGCCGGGTGGGCGAGCTGATCGGCATGATCGGTCCGGATGTCGTTCACGTGCATGCATCGGTCCTGTCCCCGCTCGCCACAGCCGCGGCCATCCATGCGGCGCGAACGTCGCGGCCGACGGTGGTCACAGTCCACTCGCTGTGGGCGTACCTGTCCACCCCGTACCGGCTGGCCGCCCGGGCCACCCGGCTGGCCGCGCTGCCGATCGAGTGGACCGCGGTGAGTGCGTGCGCGGCCGAGCAGGTCCGCGGCGTGATCGGTGCAGACCGGCAGGTCGGAGTGGTCCCCAACGGCATCGACGCCGACTACTGGCGGCAGACGGCACGCGCCGAACGGCGCGAAGAAGTCTGCGTCGCCGCCGTCATGCGCCTGTCGGCCCGCAAGCGTCCGCTCGCTGTGCTCGCGGCCCTCCGTCGGGCCCGCTCACAACTGCCGGCCGGGGTGGGACTGCGGGCGGTGATCCTGGGTGACGGGCCCCAGCGGGGGCTGATGAACGCATACCTGCGGGCCCACCGGATGCAGGACT
>JBDUAD010000095.1:0-9834 GCA_040004775.1 bacterium
ACTCCGGACGGGTCGACTCCGGACAGCGGCTCAGGCCGCACCGTAGGTCGCTCCGCGCCGGTAGCCGTTCTGGCGTGGGCAGACGTGACCCTGGGGGTCCAGCGGCAGGGTGCACAACGGGCACTGGGGACGCCCGGCGGCCAGGATGCGCCGAGCCCGCTCGGCGAAGGCCAGGGCCACGTCCGGCGGAATGCGCACCCGCAGCGCGTCGGGGCCCTCCTCGACGTCCTCGAGCAGAGTCGCTTCGGCGGTTTCGGCGTCCTCGGCCGCAGCCTGGGCCTCGATCAGCACCTGCCCGGACTCGGCGTCCCACGCGAGCCCGAGCGCGGCTACCCGGAACTCCTCGTCGATGGGCTGGCTCAGCGACTCGGTGTCGGTGGCTGCGGCCGGCGGCATCGGCACGCCGCTGCGCTGAGATAGCTGCAGCAGCATCTCCTCCAGCCGCTCGGCCAGCACCTGCACCTGCTGCTTTTCCAGCGACACACTCACCACGCGGGTGCGGTCGGTGGCCTGCAGGAAGAAGGTCCGCTCGCCGGGCAGACCGACCGTGCCCGCGACGAAGCGCTGCGGACGGTCGAAGTAGTACAGCTGGCGGGGCATCGTGATCCAGTCTAGGCATCGGGCCTGGCCCGACTGCGGGACCAGGGGCGGCGCTGGGAGCGCCGCCCGGCTGGCTCAGACCGCGCCCGCTCCGGCCCCGCCGCCCACTGTCGCATCGGCATCCTTGCGCCGGCGTCGGGTGCGTTTCGGCGGGACGAGGAAGCTCAGGTCGCCGCCGGTGTCGTTGCTGCGCAGGACGAACGGGCGGCCCGGTGTGTAACGCACGACCGACACCGAGCACGGGTCCACGACGATGCGCTGGAACTGGTCGAGGTGCAGGCCGAGGGCGTCGGCCAGGACGGCCTTGATGACGTCGCCGTGGCTGCAGGCGACCCACACTGCATCCGCCCCGAGTTCGGTGTCCCAGCTGCGGACCGCGTCGACCGCACGGGCCTGCACCGCGCGTAGCGTCTCCCCCGCCGGAAATACCGCGGCGCTGGGTTGTTGCTGCACGACCTTCCACATCGGGTCCTTGGCCAGGGCGCTGATCGCCTGGCCGGTCCAGTCGCCGTAGCGGCACTCGACGATGCGGTCCTCGACGTGCCAGGCCGGGTCTCGGCCGGCTTCGCGCTGAGCCGCGGCGATGGCCTCGGCCGTGTCGATGCACCGCTCGAGCGGGCTGGTGACGATGGCGGCCAGAGGTACCGCGGCGATCCGGGCGGCCACCGCCGCGGCCTGGGCCCGGCCGCGATCGTCGAGGTGCAGCCCCGCCGTGTGGCCGGCCAGCACCGGCCCGGTGAGTGCGGTGAGGCCGTGACGCACGAGCAGGACGGTGCTCATCGCCGCCCGGAGAGGGTCGGGTCGGAGGGGATCGGGCGGGTCACGTGGCGCTGATGACGTTGGTGGCCAGCAGCGCGAACAGCAGCAGGCCGAGAGCCACCCGGTAGATGACGAACACGACGGTCGAGTGGTGGGCGATGTAGCGCAGCAGCCACACGATCGAGGCCAGACCCACGCCGAAGGAGATGATCGTGGCCACCACGGTGATCCCGATGCCCGGACCGCCCGACTCGCCGATGTGCCGGGCCTCGAACAGTCCGGACAGCACTACGGCCGGAATGGACAGCAGGAACGAGAAGCGAGCCGCGGTCGGGCGGTCCAGCCCCCGCAGCAGCCCGGCGGTGATCGTCGCCCCGGACCGCGAGACGCCGGGAACGAGAGCCAGGGACTGGGCCAGGCCGACGACCACCGCGTCGGTGCGGTCGAGGTCCTCCTCGCCCCGGTCCCGAGTGGATACCCGTTCGGCGGCCAGCAGAACGAGGGCCAGGACGATGAGGGTGCTGGCGATCAGCCAGAGGTTGCGGGCGCCGGTTTCGATCTGGTGGCGGAAGGCGAATCCCAGCAGGCCGACCGGGATGGTGGCCAGGATTAGGTACAGGCCCAGGCGGAACTCGAGCCCGCGCGAGCTGCGGTCGAACACGCCCCGGACGAATCCGGCGGTGATGTGGATCAGCTCGCGCCAGAAGTAGAGGACGACGGCCAGCATCGTGCCGAGCTGGATGACCGCGGTGAACGCCGCACCCGGGTCGTCCCAACCGAACAGCGCGGGAACGATGCGCAGGTGGGCGCTGGAGGAGATGGGCAGGAATTCGGTCAATCCCTGGACGATTCCGTAGACGATGGCCTGGCCGATGTTCATCCGGCGCCCGAGCGCTCGAGGGCAGCGGCCAGGGCGGCGAGCGCGGCGAGGCGGTCGGTCAGGGTGGGCGCGTGCGGGGTGACCGCCACCGAGGTGACGCCGGCCTCGTCGAGCTCGGCCAGCCGCTCGGCGATGCGCGGCACCGGCCCGAGCAGTGCGGTGGAGTCGAGAAATTCCAGCGGCACGGCGGCCGCGGCCCCGGCCCGGTCCCGGGCGAGATAACGGTTCTGGACCTCGTCGGCCTGCGGGCCATAGCCCATCCGGGTGGCCAGGGCGTGGTAGAAGTTCGCGTCGCGGCTGCCCATGCCGCCGACGTAGAGGGCGGCGTGACCGCGCACCGGTGCGGCGCAGGCCTCGACGTCCTCGCCGACGACCAGGGGCGCCGAGGCGACCACGTCGAAACCGGTCAGATCCTCGCCGCCTCCCTTGCGGCGTGCCCGTCCGGCCCGCAGGCCGGCCAGTTGCTCGCCGACGAACTTCGGCGCCACGAAGATGCCCAGCCAGCCGTCGGCGATCTCGCCGGCCAGCTCGAGGTTCCTCGGGCCGACCGCGGCCAGGTAGACCGGCAAATCCGTGCGGACCGGGTGGACGGTGAGGGTCAGGGCCTTGCCCGGGCCGTCGGGCAGCGGGAGCTCATAGTGGGTGCCCACGTAAGCCACCCGCTCACGGGCCAGGGCCATCCGGACGATGTCGACGTACTCCCGGGTGCGGCCCAGCGGGCGGTCGAACCGCACGCCGTGCCAGCCCTCACTGACCTGGGGACCGGACACGCCGAGCCCAAGCCGGAATCGGCCGTGGGAGAGCGTGTCCAGGGTGGCGGCCGTCATCGCCGTCATGGCCGGCGTGCGCGCCGGGATCTGCATCACCGCGCTGCCGATGCCGATGCGCTCGGTCTGGGCCGCCACGTAGGCCAGCACCGTCGCGGCGTCGGAGCCGTAGGCCTCGGCCGCCCAGACGACGTCGAAGCCGAGGGTCTCCGCTTCCCGGGCCAGCACCAGATTGTCGGCGTCGTTGCCCATGCCCCAGTAGGCGAGGCTCAGGCCGATGCGCACGCCGCACACCGTACCGGCCGCCTGCCCGCGGCCCCGTTGCGCCGCAACACCGCACCGCACCGGCGCTGTGTCCGGTGTGGACGGCACCGAGCCGACGCCAGGCGCCGCACTAGGGTTCGGCGGCGTGGAGGTACGCCGTCTCGGCCGTAGCGGCCTGCGGGTCTCGGAGCTGGCCCTAGGCACAGCGACGTGGGGTCAGCGCACCGATCCCGACATCGCCGCGGCCCAGCTGCGGTCCTTTTTGGCTGCCGGCGGCACCACCGTCCATTTCGGAGGCGAATCGGGCGCGCGAGCCCATCACATCGTCGGAACGCTGCTGGCCGGAGCGGTCCGCCGCACAGACCTCGTGCTGGTCGCCGGCGGCGTATCCGCGGCGGCCGACGGCGGCGCCAGGCCTGATGCGTCGCGCGGCGGGCTGCTGGACCAGATCGACGCTGCGCTGCGGCGGCTCGGCACCGACCACGTGGACCTGTGGCTCCTGAGCCCGGACGCCGAGGTTCCGTTCGAGGAGTCCCTGGCCGCGTTGGACTCCGCGGTGAGCACCGGGCGGGTTCGCTACCTGGCCCTGGCCGACGACTCCGGCTGGCGGGTGGCCCGGGCCGCCACTTGGCAGGCCGCCGTCCCGGCCCGGGCGCCGGTGGTCGGGGTCTCGGTGGCGTACTCGCTGCTGGACCGGGGTCCCGAGGTAGAACTCGTGCCGGCCACGCAGGCGGCCTCGGCCGGCGTGCTGGCCCACTCGGCCCTCGGCGGCGGACTGCTCAGCGGCAAGTATCGCGACGGGCTGCCGGCCGACTCGCGGGCGGCCAGCGGTCTCGGCCGCCTGGCCGCCGGCGCGGACGACCTGCACGCTGCCGGCATCGTGGAGGCGGTGGCCACTGCGGCCGAGGGCTTGGGCACCACCCCGGTGGCGGTCGCCCTGGGGTGGCTGCGCCGGCGGCCGGGGGTGGCCTCGGTGGTGGCCGGGGCCCGGACCCCCGCCCAGCTGTCCACCGCCTTGTCCGCCCTCACCGTCACCGTGCCGGCGGAGATCCTCGACGCTCTGGACGAGGTGTCCCAGCCCGACCGTCCCCGCGCCGCGGTGACGCTCTGAGCGGCCCGGCCGCGGTCACGGACCCGGCATTCGCGGCGTTCTGCGCGGCCGGGCTGTGGCCGGGACTCGGCCACACGCTCGCGGGTGCCCTGGACGACGCCGGGATCCACCGACCGGGCGACGTGACGGTCAGTGCGCTGGCCGGGCTGCCCCGCGTGAGCGAGCAGAAGGCCAACCGGCTGCTGTCGTCCTTCGTCGCGGCGGCCCCGGCGCTCGAGCTCTGTGAACTCCTGATCACGGCCGGCCTGGACGCCCGGCTGGCCGGGCGTGTCATCGACGTCCTCGGGCCGTCGGCGCCACGTCTCATCCGCGACGACCCGTGGACGGTGCTGACCGTGCCGGGGATCGACGTGGCCACGGCCGACCGCATAGCGCGGGCCGCGGTGCCCGGCATCGGCCCAGACGACGAGCGCCGCGGCCGCGCGCTCGTCAGTTGGGTGCTGGCCGCGCAGGCCCGTGACGGGCACACCGTCGCCGCCGCCCTGGAGGTGGCCGCCGCCGTCCGTGATTTGGGCGTGGCCGATCCGGGCGCGGCCGTGCGGGCGGCGGTCGAGGGCGGGCAGGTGGTCGTCTTCGCCGACGCCGACGCCGGTGATTCCGGCGCAACCGACATCGGCGCTTCCGGAGCAACCAGCGCTCCTGCGTCCTTGGCCCTGCTGCGCTACGCCGCAGCCGAGGAGTCGGTGGCCACCTCGATCGCCCGGCTGCAGTCCGAGGCGGCACCGATCCCGGGCGACCCGGCCACGCTGGCCGGTGCCTTGGCCGAGCTCTCGGCGCCGCAGCGGGCAGCGGTGGCCAACGCCCTGGTCCACGGGGTCAGCGTGCTGACCGGCGGACCGGGCACGGGCAAGAGCCGGACCGTGGCCGCGGTGGTGGCCCTGGCCGAGCAAGCCGGGCGCACGGTGGCGTTGGCCGCGCCGACGGGACGGGCGGCCAAGCGGCTCGAGCAGCTGTGCGACGCGCCGGCATCGACCATCCACCGCTTGCTCGGCGCCCAGGGACGTCGGCCCAGCGGCGACGACGGCGGCGGGGCACGGCGCTTCTCGGCCGGGTTCGCCCGCGACGCCGACTGGCCGTTGGACGAGGCCCTCATCGTCGTCGATGAGGCGTCGATGCTCGATGTGGAGTTGGCCGACGCCCTGCTGGGCGCCTGCGCCGACGGATCCCATCTGATGTTCGTCGGGGACGCCGCTCAACTGCCTTCGATCGGCGCCGGCCGGGTCCTCGGCGACCTCATCGACGCCGACGTCGTGCCCACGGTGGAACTGACCACGCTGTACCGACAGGCGGCTGGAGGGGCAATCGCCCGGCTGGCCACCGCGGTGCGGGCCGGCGAGCTGCCCGAGACCCCGCCCGATGCCGACCGCGAGGTGGTGCTCGTCGCCGCCCGCGGATCGGCCGACGCAGCCAACCGCGTCCGCCAACTGGTCACCGACTCCATTCCTCGGGCGCTAGGCATCCCGGCCGACCAGGTCCAGGTCGTGACGCCGGTGCACCGCGGGCCGGCCGGTACGCAGGGGCTCAACGCGGTACTGAAGGCTGCGCTCAACCCCGGCCGCGGCACCCGGCGCTTCGACCCGGGCGACCGCGTCGTCGCCACGGCCAATCATCTGGAGGCCGAGCCCAACGGCTTCGCCAACGGCGAAGTCGGGACGGTGGCCGGCGTGGCCGAGGGAACGGTCACCGTCGACTTCGCCTCCGGGCCGGCGCGGATCAGCGGCAAGATGCTGGCCGACCTCACCCACGGGTGGGCGATCACCGTGCACCGGGCACAGGGCTCGGAGTTCCCGGCGGTGGTGGTGGTCCTGCCGGCCGAGGCGGCCGGGATGCTGTCGCGGCCGCTCGTCTACACCGCCCTGACCCGGGCCCAGCTGCACCTGTCCGTGGTCCCGGCGGTCGGCCCGGCGTTGCGCCGTGCGGTGCGCGAGATCGGCGCCGCGCCACGGCGGACGCGGCTGGTGCGGGCGTTGCGTGAGGCCGTCGCCGCGGTGTCCGCCAGTTGATCAACTCGGCGCGTCGACCGCGGCGTCAGGGTCGTCGACCAGGCGACCGGCGTGGTCCGGCCGCTCGACCAGTCACTGCGCAGCACCGCATAGGCCACCGAGTCCAGCGCCCGCCCTCCGCCGACCGGCCAGCCCTGGCGGTAGTGGGCCTCCTTGACGAAGCTGCAACGAAGGAAGGTCCGGCGCATGGCCGTGTTGTCCACCCGGGTCTGGCCTTCGAGCCGCTGAACGGCCACTCGCTCCCGATCAGGAACTCGACCAGCGCGGCGTCGTCATCGGCGCCGACGTCGACCAGCTGGATCGCCACTGGCTCACCGTAGGACGCCCGGACATGGGGCAAAACGCGTGTCCGCATGCGGTGCATCGGCGCCCGGCCCGCCCGGGTGGACAATGGACGGCGATGACCGAACTGACCAGCGACGAGTGGGAGTACGCCCCGCTTCGCATCCCGGCCGACGTCAGCCGGGTCTCGGCTGCTCTACGGCTGTCCCTGCACGCCGAGTACGGCGGGTGGGAGCTGGCCCGTGTACAGCGCTTCCTCGACGGCACCCGCCGGGTCGTGCTGCGCCGCAAGCGCCGGCCGGCCGACTCTGACGCCCTGCCGCTGCCAGGCCTGCTGCCTTAGTCCGCGCCGGCGCCCGCGTCGCCGCCGCGTCGCCGCCGTGTCGGCGGCCGTGCCGGCGGCCGTGCCGGGGGGCCCTCGTCAGCAGCTATCGAGGAACCGATCCAAGACGCGCACGCCGAACTTCAGCCCTTCCACCGGCACCCGCTCGTCGATGCCGTGGAACAGCGAGGTGAAGTCGAGCTCGGGCGGCAGCAGCAAGGGAGCAAACCCGAAACACCGGATACCCAGCGTGGAAAACGACTTCGCGTCCGTGCCTCCGCTCATCAGGTACGGCACCGGGTGCCCGGACGGGTCCTCCGCCTTCAGCGCCGCGCTCATCGCCTCCACCAGCGCGCCGTCGAAGGTGGTCTCGACGGCGATGCCGTGGTGGATCCACTCGAGCTCCACCTCGTCGCCGGCCAGCTCGGCGACCGTCTTGTTCCAGGCCTCCTCCTGGCCCGGCAGGAAGCGGGTGTCGATCGTCGCCTCGGCCGAGGACGGGATGACGTTGGCCTTGTACCCGGCCTGCAGCATCGTCGGATTGGCGGTGTTGCGCACCGCGGCGCCGAGCATCCGCGCACCGGCGCCGAACGCTTGCAGAGACGGACCGGGATTGTCGGGGTCCCAGCCGATGCCGGTCAGCTCGCTGATGTCGTCGAGCAGCGCGCGCACCGTGTCGGTGAGCACCACCGGCCCCTCGTACTCGCCGAAGCGGCTGACCGCACGGGCCAGCTGGGTCACCGCGTTGTCGGGATGCACCATCGATCCGTGGCCGGGACGGTTGCGGGCCTTCAGCCGCAGCCAGCCGAGACCCTTCTCGGCGGTCTGGATCAGGTACAACCGCATCTGTTCGTTCAGGCTGAGGCTGAACCCACCGACCTCGCTGATCGCCTCGGAGCAGTCGGCAAAGAACTGCGGCCGGGTGTCCACCAGGTGGTGGGCGCCGTAGACCCCGCCCGCCTCCTCGTCGGCCACGAAGGCCAGGACGATGTCGCGCGCGGGTCGCCGATCGGTGCGCTGCCATTCCCGGACGAGGGCCAGGGTCATGGCGTCCATGTCCTTCATGTCCACCGCGCCGCGACCCCAGACATACCCGTCGCGGACCTCGCCGGAGAACGGGTCGACGCTCCACTCCGCGGCCTCGGCGGGAACGACGTCCAGGTGGCCGTGGATGAGCAGCGGAGCCCGGGTCGAGTCCTGGCCCTCGATGCGGGCCAGCACCGAGGCCCGGCCCGGTTCGGACTCGACGATCTCGCTGTGGACGCCCACCTCGGCCAGGCGCTCGGCCACCCACTCGGCCGCCGGCCGCTCCGGATGCGTCGGGTTGGACGTGTTGATGCGGATGAGGTCGGACAGCAGCTCGATGACTTCGTCCTGCGCGGTCACTGCCGGAGTCACCGTCGGGCTCATCGCATCGGGCGCGCTCGCGTCGTCGGGCATGTCCTCGTTCTACCAGCCGACCGGCGTCCGAGCGGGGTTGCCAGGAAGATCCCGCGCTTCCTGCGACGCGGGATGCCGCGGTCCCACCGGCTAGACTCCTCGCGCACTCGTCCGGGTGGCGGAATGGCAGACGCGCTAGCTTGAGGTGCTAGTGCCCTTTATCGGGCGTGGGGGTTCAAGTCCCCCCTCGGACACCAAGTTGATCAAGCTTTACGCCCCGTTTTACGGGGCCTCCTATTCAATCAAAGGCTGCGTGTGACCTATTCCGCCGCCGCATCGTGGGTATCGGGACGTCTTCTCTCTGCCCAATCAAACGGCCAGCGCACGGCTCGGGATCCGGGGAAGCCCCGAGGATTGGGCTTTCTAAAATCCTATACCCAGTGGGGGTGTGGCTGTCGGATAGGGCGCCAGTAGACCACGCCGTCTCAGCACCCGAGTTCGCGCTGGTTTCAGGGGGCTCCCAGCGGTTTACCGGGGGGGTTCGGAGCCCCCACGCCCTGGTCGCGCACGCGGCTATCCCAAGATCGGCCGGCGTGTTTCATGACCTTCGAACAGCCATTTGGCGGCGACAACGACAGCGACGGCGACGCCGACGGCGAGACAGATCATCTCGCAGTTGCCGGAGCACCTTGTAGAGCACGGCGGCGAATGCCGGCCGTTCAGGAGGACCCGGTGCAGAGTCCAGGTTCGCCCTACAGGCGGGTCACGGTCCGTGAGAAGTCGGCGCCCTCATATGCCGCGATTCCGTTGATCTCGAGCACGGTCGTCACCCGGCGTCGGCGACGCATATGGATCAGTAGAGCGCACTCGACTTCACTGACATGCCGATGAGCGGAGTAAGCGCCGGGCATGGCCTGGCACGTAAGGGATTAGCGCTGCAGGCCGGCCGACCCGTACCCGGTCAGCGTTCCGCTTCCGGGATCTCAGTGCGGCGTCGGCAAATGGCCATACGATCGCTTGAACCTTCCACGACGATGCGTTTTTGTCTCGCGATCGGTCACTAGTTTTGGCAGAGCAGCCTGCAGTAGGAGGAGAGCCGGAGGTCAAGCTCAATGGTGACGTTCTCGCGATCATCGTCCGTCGCACCGGTGCGATAAGCGTGAAGCCATGCTGATCTACTCGATGAGCGTCTCGGTGGACGGCTTTATCGCCGACCGCGCGGGCGCGTTCGGGTGGACGGTCCCTAACGAGGAGCAGTTTCGTTTCCACATCGCGCAGACACGCGAGCTCGGCGGCTATCTGTGCGGCCGCAGGCTTTACCAGACCATGCTGGCGTGGGAGACGGATCCGTCGATGCGCGACAGCGAGCTCGGGGCCGCGTTCGCCGACGCCTGGTGCGCTATCCCGAAGATCGTCTTCAGCCGCACGCTCGACGGCGTTCAGGGCAACGCCCGGCTCGCCGAGGC
>JBDUAD010000096.1:0-9772 GCA_040004775.1 bacterium
TCGCCCCGGCGGAGGACAGGCTCGCCCCGGCGGAGGCCACGGTCGCGCCGGCGTACGACAGCGCGGCCTCTTCCGCCCCACTGATCACGTCGGCCGGCCGGCCCAGGATCGCGGTCACCATTGCGTCGAAGGCGTCGCGGTTGGTCGCGTCCCGCACGGCCGAGGTGGCCACCATCCGGACCTCCCCCGCGCCGGCCGCACGCGCCACGTCGGCGTACTCGCGCAGCGCGACCGCCGTCCGCTCGAGCGCCTCGGGGGCCAGGCGACGGGTCCGGTCGACGTCCTGCCCGAGGCGCACAATGCGCATCTGCCGCGTGACGTCGGTCAGCCGCCCGTCAGCGGCGACGTCGGCGACGAGCAACCGGATCGAGTTGGTCCCGCAGTCGATCGCGGCCACACGCGAGCGCCGCCCACCGCCGGCGGCATGAGGGCCGGTCACGGCACGACGCAGGGGCCGGCTGACCACCAGGGCCGCAGCCGGTCCAGCGCTTCGTCGCCGAGGGGGTTGACGCCCGGTCCGGCGGCGAGGGAGTGAGCGAGGAGCACGTGCAGGCACTTGACCCGGTCGGGCATGCCGCCGGCGCTGATGCCGGCGATCTGCGGCACGTCGCCGAGCTCGGCCCGCCGGGCCAGATAGGCCTCGTGGGCTCGGCGGTAGCGCCGCGCGAGGTCGTCGTCGAGCTTCAGCCAGTCGGTCATCTCGCTCATCAGCCCGGACGCTTCGAGGGTGCCCACCGCCGACGTCGCCCGGGGGCAGGTCAGGTAATACAGCGTCGGGAACGGCGTGCCGTCGGGCAGCTGCGGCTCGGTCTCGATGACGTCCGGATTGCCGCACGGGCAGCGATGAGCCACCGCCCGCATCGCCCGCGGCGGCCGGCCGAGTTGGGCGGCGACAACCGTGCGGTCTGCACCCTTCGAACTGCCGTCCTGCGATCCGCCATCGGCCGGGGTGCCCGCGCCGATCACGGTTGGTCGGCGACCTGCAGGCTCGTCCAGGCCCTGGACTGCCAGCTGCGCTGGTCGGGCGTGATCCCCACCGGGGCGGCCTGTTCGGCCGAGGCGTTGCCCACCGGTCGGCCGGGCTCGACCACGACGTACACGGTGTCGCCGGGACGGGCGTACTGCAGCCGGGCGCGGGCCTGCTGCTCGACGTACGCCGGGTCGGCCCAGCGGTCCTTCTGCCGCTGCAGAGCGTCGACCCGAGCGCTGAGTTCGGCCCGGCGCTCCTCGGCCTGGCTGGCCGACTGCCGCTGCTGCAGGAAGCGCTGCATGGGCGCGGCGAGCACGAGGGCGGTCAGCACGACGACGAACCCGAGCACCAGTGCCCGCCCGGTCAGGCCACCGCGGACCGGGCGACGCCGGGGCCGCCGCGCCACCCCAGCCGGCTGCGTCACCTCAGCCCTGCGCCGTGAACCGCGGAAAGGCGCGGACCCCGGCGTAGCGGGCTGCGTCGTCGAGTTCCTCCTCGATGCGCAGCAACTGGTTGTACTTGGCCACCCGCTCACTGCGCGCTGGCGCGCCGGTCTTGATCTGCCCGGAGTTCACCGCGACGGCGAGGTCGGCGATGGTGGTGTCCTCGGTCTCGCCGGACCGGTGCGACATCATCGTGCGGTACCCGTTGCGGTGAGCCAGCTCCACCGCGTCGAGGGTTTCGGTCAGCGTGCCGATCTGGTTGACCTTGACCAGGAGGGCGTTGGCACACGACTGCTCGATCCCGCGCTGGATCCGCGTCGGGTTGGTGACGAAGAGGTCGTCGCCGACGATCTGCACCGACGTGTCGAGTTGCTCGGTCAGCGCGGCCCAGGACGCCCAGTCGTCCTCGGCCAGCGGATCTTCAATCGAGACGATCGGGTAGTCGCCGATGAGGGCGGTGTAGAACTCGATCATCTGCTCAGCCGAGCGCTGGCCGCCTTCGAAGCGGTAGGCATCGTCGGTGTAGAACTCGGTCGCGGCCACGTCGAGGGCGAAGGCGATGTCGCGGCCGACGACCAGGCCGGCCCGCTCGACCGCCTCCGAGATCAGGTCCAGCGCGGCACGGCTGCTGTCGAGGTCGGGCGCGAAGCCACCCTCGTCGCCCAGGCCGGTGGACAGCCCCTTGCTCTTGAGGACGCTCTTGAGGCAGTGGTAGACCTCGGCGCCGGTCCGCAGCGCCTCGGCGAAGGTGGGAGCGCCGATCGGGGCGATCATGAACTCCTGCACGTCGACGTTGCTGTCGGCGTGGGCCCCACCGTTGACGATGTTCATCATCGGCACGGGCAGCAGGTGAGCGTTTGGTCCGCCGACGTAGCGGAACAGCGGCAGGCCGGCCGATCCGGCGGCGGCGCGGGCCACGGCCAGCGATACGCCGAGAATGGCGTTCGCGCCGAAGCGGCTCTTGTCCGGCGTGGCGTCGAGGTCGAGCAGCGCCTGGTCGACGAGGCGCTGCTCGTCGGCGTCGTAGCCGACGAGCTCCGGGCCGATGTCGTCAAGCACGGCGTTGACCGCCTTCTGCACGCCCTTGCCCTGGTAGCGATCACCCCCGTCGCGCAGTTCCACCGCTTCGAAGGCACCGGTCGAGGCTCCACTGGGAACAGCGGCTCGGGCCAGGGTGCCGTCGTCGAGGGCCACCTCGACCTCCACCGTCGGGTTGCCCCGGGAGTCCAGGATCTCCCGGGCACCTACCGCCTCGATGCTCGCCACGTGCGTCCTCTCGACTGCTGCTCCTGCCGGTCCGTGCCGATCCGGGCGCGAGCCTATCGGCGCACCGCGCTGCCTGCGCACCGCCTCGCCGCCGGGCGGAGTCGCCGACGACGGCAGCACCACCGCTGGTCACCACGACTGGTCGCCACGACGGCGGGCCCGGCTGCAGAGGTCTGCAGCCGGGCCCGACCGACGGACTCCAAGTACGGATCACGTCCCAAGCCTTACGCGCGGGCCCTGAGTCGTTGTCCCCTACTTGTTGTCCCTACTTGTTCTCGAGGGCGCTGGCCTGCTCCTGGCTGTCGGCGTCGAGCTTGCGCGTGTCGCGGGGCTCGGCGAACGGAGTGCGATCGCCGGCCTTGCCGGCCTCGATCGCCTTGGCCCGCTGCATCTCGGCGTTGAACTCCGCGCCGAGCAGGATGGCGAGGTTGGTGATCCACAACCAAATCAGGAAGATGATCACGGAGGCCAGGGACCCGTAGGTCTTGTTGTACGAGCCGAAGTTGGCCACGTACAGGGCGAACAGCGCCGAGGCCACCAGCCAGATCAACACCGCCAGCACGCCGCCGGGGCTCACCCACTGCACGCCAGGCTGCTTCGCGTTCGGCGCGGCGAAGTAGAGAATCGCCAGCATGACACTGACGATGATCACCAGCACCGGCCACTTGACGATGTCCCATATCGTCACCGCGGTACTACCCACGCCGATAGCCTTGCCGACCTGATCGGCCACCGGCCCGGTGAACACCACGATCACCGCGCTGATCAGGATGAGCACGACCATGGCCAGCGTCACGACGAGACGAAGCGGGATGGTCTTCCAGGCCGGACGCCCCTCGCCCACCTCGTAGATCGCGTTCGAGGCGCGCATGAACGCAGCGATGTAACTGGACGCGGAGTACCAGGCCAGCACCAGGCCGATGATCCCGGCGATGCCGGCGGTCGAATGGTTCCCCTGGACGTTGGTGATCATCGTCTGCAAGATCGACTTGGTGTTGCCCGGCGCCAGGCTGCCGACGTTGTCCAGCAGCTTCTGGGTGGTCGACTTGCCGAGCAGGCCGAGTGCGGCCACGACGACGACCAGCGCCGGCGCGAGGGCCATGATCCCGCGGTAGGTCAGCGCGGCCGCCCAGTCGGAGAGGTTGTCGGTCTTGAACTCGCGGATCGAGCGGCGCAGCACGCCCTTCCACGACGTGTCGCTGAGCTGGGTCGGCGTGTCGGGCGATGCGTCGTCACCGTCGGAACCCGACGGCGACCGACCGTTACGGTCCGACCGAAGGCCCGTGCCCTTGTCCTGCGCACCGCTGTCCTCCGCACCGCCGGCCGATTGGCCGGCGGTGCTCGAGGGTGAGGTCACTGGCGACTCTCCTGGACGGTGTCCTTCGCGTCGCGGGCCTGCGCGGTGACGTCCTGGACCGAGGACTGGCCCTCGCCCTTCACCGTCTCCGCGGCGTCGCTGGCCGTGCTCTTCACCGACTCGACCGCCTGCTGGGCCGGCTCGCGCAGGTGCTCGCCGACCTCCTTGGCCGCGTCACTGAGCTTGTCGGTCAGGGGCGCGGCGTTCTCCTTGGCCTTGCCGGCGAGGTTGGCCTCGGCCGACGTAGCCGGCAGCAGCGAGCCGAGCAGCCAGCCCGCCCCGAACGCGATCACGCCGGCGGCCATGGGATTGCCCGACGCCCGCCCGCGCACCGCGTCCGGCGCCGAGGACAGCGCACCGGTCAGGTCATGGCCGGCACCGGAACTTCCGCTGTAGCCCGAGTCAGAGCCGCCGCTCGAGGAGAAACGCTCCTTGATCCCACCGGCGGCGTCGCCGAGCGACGAGCCCGCCGACGAGGTGGAGTCCGAGACCGAGGACTTGGCGTCGGAAACCTTGCCCATGACGGTGTCACGGGCGCTGCTCAGCACCGAGCGGGCCTTGTCGGCCTGGCGCTTGGCCACGTGCGACGGGGTGACCTTATCGGCCAGCGTGTCGACGTCCTGGCTGAGGTTGCCGCGCGTCTGTTCGATCTGGGCGCGGATCTCGTCGGGGTCGTTGCTCGTGGTCATACCTGCTCCTCGTTGACGTTGTAAGCGGTGGGGTTGTAGGCGGCGTGGCTGTTGGCGGCGCCGGCCTCGGCGTTCGGCTTGACCGCGCCCGGGATCTCCTTGACCGTCTCGCTGGTCTGAGGAAGACCCTTCACCTTCTTCATCTCCGCCCGGCCCCGCAGGGCGAGAACAGCGGCGATAATCGCCCACACGAGCGCGACGATCAGCGCAGCCCAGCCGCGGCCGGTCTTGTCACCGATCGCCCACCAGAGCGCGATGGACAGGAACAGCAGGACGAAGTGAGCGCCGATGCCGGCGCCGGCGAACATGCCCACGCCGGTACCGGCGCGCTTGGCCGACTGCTGAGCCTCGGCCTTGGCCAACGCCACTTCCTGACGCATCAGGGTGGACAGATCGGTGGTGATGTCGGACAGGATCTGGCCCAGCGACTGCGTGTCGGTTGAGCCGGTGGACCCAGTGCTGCCGGTAACGGCAGTGGCACCGGTGAAGGCAGTGGCGCCCGTGGAGGCAGTAGCCCCGGTGGAGCCAGTGACGTCGGACGTGCCGCCCACCGCGGTTGAACCGGATCCCGCGGCCGAGCTGCTGGGTCCACTCGGATACGTCACAGCGTGCCCTCCGTCCGCCCGAAGGTGCCACCGTCGGTCTGGCTGCCGGCCGTGCCGTACCCGCCGGCCGTGCTGTAGCCGCTCCCCGTACCCGGGTCACCGGTCGCGCCGTAGTCGACACCCGTGCCGTAGGAGCCACCGGCGGGAGTATCGGTCAGGTGCGAGCCGGTGTCGTAGCTGCCGGGCGTGGTGTAACTGCCGGCGTCGTAGCTGCC
The DNA here is from genome assembly GCA_040004775.1 of bacterium. Lineage (GTDB taxonomy): Bacteria > Actinomycetota > Actinomycetes > Mycobacteriales > Jatrophihabitantaceae > JALZBL01. The sequence continues at coordinate 5,546 of JBDUAD010000096.1, forward strand.
GGTGTTGTAGCTGCCGGTGTTGTAGTCGGTGCTCTGGCGGTGGGTGCCCGAGCCCGAGTCTTCGGACTTGGCGTCGGCTACCGCGCCGCGGGTTAGGCGCCCGGCCAGCAGGCCGGCTCCGGCCGCGACGAGCAGGAATGCACCCGGGCGACGACGCGCGAAGGTGCGGACTTCGTTGATCAGGTCGGCCGGCTCGCGGTTCTCCAGGAAGCCGGCGACCTGGTGGGTCTGGTCGCCGACGCGCTGCGCGAGCTGGCTGGCCAGGCCCTGCTGGTCGGACTTCTGGGCCATCGACTTGAGCTCGTCGCCGAGGGAGCGGATGCCGCTGGCGACGCGCTGCTGCTGCGAACGGGCCTGGTCGCTGACCTCGCCGCGGGTCTGGTGCAGCAGATCACGGGCCTGGTTCTTGGCCTCCGACGCGACGTTGGCCGCCTGTTCCTTGGCCGTGCCAGCCACCTGGGCTCCGGCCTGCTTGGCGTTGCCGGCCACGTTGCTGGCCTGCTCCTTGGCCGTGTCGACCGTGCCGGAGGAGCCGCCGGCCGGCGGGTATGGCGTCGGGTCGGTAGTCGAGTACTCGGTGGTCGAGTAGTCGGTGGTGGAGGAGTACGGCGTGGAGGAGTACTCCGTCGCCGGGTCCGCGGCGTGCTCGCCGAAAGCTGCTACGGCGTCGTCTCCCCCGGTGGAGTAGGACGACTCCTCGGTCGGATAGTTCGACTGGTTCGGGTATTCCTGGGTCATCGTCATCCTTCGCTCGTACGGATCCGGTATTGGGCCTACTACGGCTAGGGGAATCCCTCGGCGGTTCAGTCGCGGGAAGCGGGCCGTCGGCGCAGGTGCCGTTGCCGTTCTCTAGAGGACACGGTCTGGCACTGAGGGCAGGCCTCGGCCGCGCGCACGGATTTTCGGCGCGCCCGTAGCCCGTGACGCTAACACGGTTGGCGCACCGACGCACCGGCCATGCAGGCGGCACCGAGTCACCACCGGACACCCTCAGCGCACCATCCATGGCGCGCGGCTCTAGCGAGAACCGCTTCTACGGAGTTACGGTCGAGCCGGTTCGGCCAGGAGCCGCTCGGACAGCCCACCTTGCGTCCAAACCCTACGTCGCCTCGGACGGCGAGGATCAGCGGCACGATCTTCTTCACCATGATCGTGCAGACCATTTACTCCCTGCAGATGTTCGACCAGGCCTACACGATGTTCTTCGGCGGCCAGCAGAACTCGACCTACGCCAACGACGCCGCGCTGTTCTACGTGGTCTACCTCTTCCAGGAGGGCTTCGGCTTCCTGCGCATGGGCTACGCGTCGGCGCTGGCCTGGCTGCTGTTCCTGATCATCATGGTGATCACCGTGATCCAGGTGCGGCTCAGCCGACGGTTCGTCTACTACGAGGACGACAGGGCTGAGTCGGGTGACCGCATCCCAGCAGACCCCCGGCGCTCCGGGCGCAGCCGTGGCCCCGGTTCCCGACCTGGTTCCCGGGGCGCGGACCGACGCCGCGCCCGCCGGCACCACGCCACCGTCCGGCCGGCGTTCGGTGCGCACCGAACACAGCGGCCACGACGTGCTGGCCCGGGCGGTGCACTTCGTGATCCTGATCGCGGCCAGCGTGGTCTTCCTCTATCCGTACGTGTGGCTGCTCAGTGCGTCGGTCAAGCCGCGCACCGAGGTCTTCGACAACCACCTCATCCCGCAGCACTTCCGCTTCGCCAACTACCGAGAGCTCTGGGACTACGCCCCACTACTGACCTGGATGATCAACAGCACCGTGGTGGCGCTCGCGGCGGCGATCTCGGTGACGATCAGTAGCTCGCTGGTCGCTTTCGGCTTCGCCTACTTCCGCTTCCCCGCTCGTAACCTGCTCTTCGGTCTGGTCCTGGCCACGATGATGCTGCCCGGCGCGGTGACGATGATTCCGGTCTTCCTCATCCGGAACAAGCTCGGCCTGACCGGTACCCAGGTGCCCTTATGGGCTCAGAACCTGTTCGGCTCGGCGTTCTACATCTTCCTGCTACGGCAATTCTTCCTCGGCGTGCCGCGGGAGCTGTTCGAAGCCGCTCGGGTGGACGGCTGCGGCTTCTTCGGCCTGTTCTGGCGCATGGCCCTGCCGCTGGCCCGGCCTGCGTTGATCATCGTCTTAATCTTCGAGGTCCAGGCCAGCTGGACCGACCTGCTCAAGCCGCTGATCTACCTGCAGGACCCGCAGCTGTTCACCGTGCCCCGCGAGCTCAAGTCGGTGTTCGACACGTACGGAAAGGCCGGTGGCGAACAGCATTGGGAGATCATCATGGCCGCCAGCGTGCTGGCCACCCTCCCCATGATCATCGTGTTCGCTCTGGCCCAGCGCTACATCCTCGACGGCATCGCCACCCAGGGGCGACAGGGCTGATCCGTTCAGGCCGGGTCGGGATCGGTGTCCGCGCCCCGGCCGAGCGAACGCTGCAGCAGTTGAACGTCGATCCACCGCCCGTGCTTATAGCCGACGGAGGTCAGCCGTCCGACGGGAGCGAACCCCAGCCGGCGGTGGAGGGCGGTGGACGCACCGTCGCCGGTGTCGCTGATCATGGCCATCATCTGCCGCGCTCCGGCCGCCGTGGCGGCGTCGATGAGTGCGCGCAGGAGGACCCGGCCGACGCCGCGGCCGGCCCAGGCCGGCGCCAGGTAGACCGAGTCCTCGACCGTGTGGCGATAGGCCGGCTTGGTCCGCCACGGCGCCACGTAGGCGTACCCGGCCAGCTGATCCTCGATCGTCGCGACCAGGAACGGCCAGCCAGCGCCGGTCAGCTGGTCGAGGCGCTCCTCCCAGACGCGCAGCCCGGGCGGATCCAGCTCGAACGTCACGACACTGTCGCGGACGTAGCCGGCGAAGATGGCGGCCACCTCGGTCAGGTCCGCGACGGTGGCCGGGCGGATCAGGACGGGCGCAGGCACCGGCCGGTCATGGCCCGATGTCACGGTTGGTATCGCGGGCCGGCGACACGGCCTGCTCCGCGCGGCGGACCGCGGTGCGGTAGTGGTTGGCCGCCCGCCGCAGCTCGTGCTCAGGATCCACGCCGGAGCGCACGGCTTCGTCGACCAGAGCAAACAGCTGACCGCCGAGATGCTCGGTTGAGGGGAGCGCGACGTCCACACCGGCCCTGCGCGTGCGGCTCAGCAGCTTGGCCGCCAGGGCAAGGGCCGGCTGCGCGGCCGGGATGCCGTCGGTCACCGACTCCCGGTGTTTCTCGGTTCGTTTGATCGAGTCCCAGGCCGTGGCCACTTGACCCGGAGTGTCGGCGCGGCCGTCGGCGAAGACGTGCGGGTGCCGGCGCACCAGCTTGGCCACCAGGTCCGCCGCGACGTCGTCGATGCCGAAACGTTCACCGTCCGGACGCTCCTCGGCCAGCCGGGCGTGGAACAGCACCTGCAACAACAGGTCGCCGAGTTCCTCGCGCAGCAGCGCCGCGTCGTCCCCGTCGATGGCCTCGAGCAGCTCGTAGGTCTCCTCCAGCAGGTACGGCGCCAACGACGATGGCGTCTGCGCCGCGTCCCACGGGCACCCACCGGGCGAGCGCAGCCGGTCCATGACCGCGACGGCCCGCAGCAAGGGCACGTCGGGGTCAGGGTGGCTCACCGGCTTACTGCGCCGGCGCGGCCGGCGTCGAGGCGACCGCGACGTTGGTGCCGGTCATGAAGTTTCCGCGGGCCGGACCGTTGGTGACCGACAGGGTGGAGGGGTCCCACTTCCCGTAGCGCGGGCTCACGGAGACCCGCACATCGGCCTTTTGCACCGCCGCCAGCAGCTGGCTGGCGTCGGCCACTGCGGGGAAGCGCTTCTGGAGAACGACCAGCCGGGTGGCCGTGTCGACCAGCACGCCTTCGGCCTTGGCCGAGAAACCACTGGCCGCTACCTGCTCGATTATCTGGTCCTCGGTGTTGCTGCCCAGCACCTGCGCCCGGGCGGCGCGGGCCTCGGCGGCGGTCATCGTGCCGCCGTGGTCGGCGATGATCCGGTCCGCCACCCGGCCCTGAATGAGCTGCTGAAGCACGTAGGTCTTCGGGTACAGCGTCCGGCCCTGCTGGTTCTGGAAGGGCTTGGCGCCGGGCAAAACGTAGGTGTTGAGCTGCTGCTCGGAGATCCGCTCACCGTCGATGTAGGCCGCGGCGCCGACCTTGCTGTCGCACGCGGTCAACCCGCTGAGACTGACCAGAGCGGCCAGGGCGACGACGATCCGGGTCGCGGTGCCC
>JBDUAD010000097.1:0-9687 GCA_040004775.1 bacterium
GCATGCTCGGCGAACAGGCTCGACGTGGCCATTCGAAGCATGCGGCGACCGGAACCGGCATGGCTCACCTCATGGACCGTGCGGTCGGCCAACCCGAGCAGTTCGGTGGCCCGGCTGGCCAGTCGCAGCCCTCCGGGGGTGAAGGCGATGCCGGCCGCCGTACGGGTGAACAGCAGATCCTGCAGCTCCTTGCGCAGTTGGGCCACATGGATCGAGACCGCCGACTCACTCACGCCCAACTCAACAGCCGCGTCCTTGACGGAGCCATGCCTCACCACCGCCGTGAACGCTCGCAGCTGGGTTGGCGTCACAGCGTCCAGCGTAGGTTGCCCTGCTGGATGAGTGGCCGCGGCGCTGCTGGGTATAGCCCTCACCATCCCGTCACGACACACGCAACGAGTGGGAGAATACGTTGAGCGATCACGATCCTGCCGCTTCCGCGCCGTCACAGGGCGCACCCGACCACGACCGCAGCGGCCCCACGATCGACGACGCGGTCGCCAAGTCCGAGGCCGGTAGCCAGGTCGAGGGAGTCCACACCCCGTCGGGCCAGGCTGAGTCGGGCGAGTCCCGGGTCGAACAGATGCCCGAGGTCGAGGGGGTCACCGAGGGCAGGGTCGACGGCGATCCGGGCGCTCGAGGGACACCGCTGCAGCCGGGGCCCTCGCCGGCTGAGGTGGGCTCCGGCGGGGCGCAGCGGATCCTCGGTGCGCGGATCTCCGATCGGGTCTCCGCCGGCGAGCCGGTGCCCCAGGGGCCACCGTTCGACGCCGACAGCGAGGGCAACCCTGAGGATCGATCGGGCGCCGGAGGCTGACCCCCTCGAGGTCAGGAAGCCATCGCGTCGGCGGCGACCGGGTCGCTGTCGCGCAACAGCTGGGTGCAGCGGGTCGCCTCGTCGGTCTCGTTGATGGTCATCGCCGCCCTGCCGAGGGCGAACACGCAGCGCAACCAGCCCTGGTTCGGCTCGTGGGACCAGGGCACCGGCCCGTAGCCCTTCCATCCGTTGCGCCGTAAGGCGTCGAGGCCACGGTGATAGCCGGTACGGGCATAGGCGTAGGACTCCATGGTCTCCCCCGCCGCGAAGGCGCGGTCGGCCAACTCCGCCCACGCACCGCTATAGGTCGGGAACCGAGCCGCCACCTCTGCCGGGTCGGCGCCGTTGGCAGCGAGCGCCGTGCGCGCCTCCGCCACGTCGGGCAGCAGGGTCTGCGGCGGCTCGCCCATCAAATTACCGTGAGAATGCGTCATGGCCCCATCCTCGCAGGGCATTCTGGGGAGCATGAAACCGGAGGGGACCGGCGGCCGGCTGGTCGACGTCGGCGACACGCGACTCTACGTCGAACGGCGCGGCCCCGACAACGGACTGCCGGTGTTCGTGCTGCACGGCGGCCCGGGCCTGGACCACCACGAGTTCGCCGACTACCTCGACCCGCTGGCCGGGACCAACCGGCTGCTGCTGGTCGACCAGCGGGCGCAGGGCCGATCCGACCGGGACAGCGACCCGGCGACATGGACGCTCGAGACGATGGCCGACGACGTGTCCCGCATGGCGGCAGTCATGGGCCTGTCCGACTACGCGGTGCTCGGGCACTCCTACGGCGCCATCGTCGCGCTGCAGCACGCTTGCGATGCACCCAGCGCGGCGCTGGGCACCGTAGTGTCCTCCGGTGTGCCCTCCGCCCGCTTCTTCGACGACCTCGACGACCGACTGGTCGCCTTCGAACCGCCCGAGCTGCGTCGGCAGGTCATGGACTCCTGGGCACGCGAGGCCGATGTCAGCACGCCCGAGGAGTACGCCCAACTCATGCACGACCAGCTACCGTGGCACTTCGCCGACCCGCGTGACCCCCGGATCGCCGAGTACGAGCAGCGCAGCGCAGCCACCGTCTACGCCCCCGACGTCCTCCGCGCGACAGGCTTGGATCTCGCCGGCCTGGACCTGCAGGCTCGCCTCGGCGAGGTGCCCCAACCGGTGCTCGTGCTGGCCGGCCGGCACGACCGGACCTGCCCGCCGGAGGCGGCAGAGGTCATCTCCGACGGCGTCGCCGACGGCCGCTGCGTGATCTTCGAACACTCCGGCCACATGTCCTTCGTCGAGGAGCCGGCCCGCTTCCTCGACGTCGTCGGCGGCTTCCTCGAGGGCTTGAAACGCTAGGTGGTGAGGCGGCCTGGGGTGAGGCGGCTCAGCCCATCTGGGTGCCGGCCGACCGTAGGTCCTCGCAGGCCTGCCGCACCCGGGCCGCCATCCCGGCCTCAGCGGCCTTGCCCCAGGCGCGCGGGTCGTACTGCTTCTTGTTGCCGACCTCGGAGTCGACCTTGAGCACCCCGTCGTAGTTGCAGAACATGTGGTCGGCCACCGGCCGGGTGAAGGCGTACTGCGTGTCGGTGTCGACGTTCATCTTCACCACGCCGTAGCTCAGCGCCTCGCGGATCTCCTCCTGCGCCGACCCGGAGCCGCCGTGAAAGACCAGGTCGAAGGGCTTGTCCTTGCCGACCTTGGCGCCGACCGCGTCCTGGATGTCGCGGAGGATCTCCGGGCGGAGCTTGACGTTGCCGGGCTTGTAGACGCCGTGCACGTTGCCGAATGTAGCGGCCAGGATGTAGCGGCCGTTCTCCCCGGTGCCGAGCGCGTTTGCGACGGCCATCGCGTCGTCCGGATGGCTGTAGAGCTTCTCGTTCATCTCACCGACGACGCCGTCCTCCTCGCCGCCGACGACGCCGATCTCCATCTCCATGATGATGCGCGCCCGGGCACACCCGGCGAGCAATTCCTCGGCCAGCGCGATGTTCTCGGTGAGATCGACGGCCGAGCCGTCCCACATGTGGGACTGGAACAACGGCAGACCCCCGGCGGCCACCCGCTCCTGGCTGAGCGCGATCATCGGCCGCATATAGGCGTCGAGCTTGTCCTTGGGGCAGTGGTCGGTGTGCAGGGCGATGTGCACGTCGTAGTGGGCGGCGACCACGTGGGCGTACTCCGCCAGCGCCGAAGCACCCGCGACCATGTCCTTGACCCGCTGCCCGGAGAGGTACTCCGCGCCGCCGGTCGAGATCTGCACGATCCCGTCGGAGCCGGCGTCGGCGTAGCCCTGCAGGGCGGCGTTAAGGGTCTGCGTCGAGGTGACGTTGATGGCCGGGTAGGCGTACTCCCCCGCCTTGGCGCGGTCGAGCATCTCGGCGTAGACCTCGGGAGTGGCGATGGGCACAGTGGGCTCCTAGTAGGTAGCTGGGTAGGGGGAACGTCACGCGCGGGCGGGACGAAGCTCAGCCATCCGGCCAAGGCCACGCGGGAGGCCCACCGGGTTGCCATGCGCGAGAATGTAGCCGAGTCCCTCGCTCCGGTCAGCCGGGTAGCGTGCACCCACGTGAGCACCCTTTCTGCCGGCGGCAGCCTCCTCGACTCGACCCACCTGCTGCAGACCTTCGGTTTGCTCGGCGCCGTCATCATCGTCTTCGCCGAGTGCGGCCTGCTCGTCGGCTTCTTCCTGCCCGGTGACTCCCTGCTGTTCACCGCCGGCCTGCTGGTCAGCAAGGGCGCCTTGTCCCCGCCGCTGTGGCTGGTCATCGCGGTGCTGTTCGTCGCGGCGGTGGCGGGCAACGAGAGCGGTTATGCGATCGGCTACCGCGGCGGACCGGCGGTCTTCCGGCGCAAGGAAGGTCGCTTCTTCCGGCGGGAGTACGTCGACCGGGCCGCTGCCTTTTTCGACAAGTACGGCGCCCGCGCCCTGCTGCTGGGCCGCTTCGTGCCCGTAGTGCGTACCTTCATCACCGTCATGGCGGGCGTCAGCCGGATGTCGCACCGGTCCTACTTGGTCTACAACGTGGTCGGCGCCGCCCTGTGGACCGTCGGCGTGACCGTCCTGGGCTACTTCCTGGGCCAGGTGGCCTTCGTCAGGGCGCACGTCGAACTCATCTTGATCGGGCTGGTCGCCCTGTCCTTCATCCCGATCGCTGTGGAGTTGCTGCGCTCCCGCCGACGGTCCTAGCGCCGCCGACGCCGGCCCAGCGGCGAGGCGAGGTCGAACACGAAGTGCAGCGCCAGCAGCGTCAAACCGAGGGGCACGAGCGCCCCGGCCAGTTTGGCAGAGATGTCGATCCCGAACAGCACCACGAGGGTGTAGAGGCCGAACAGTACGGCGGCGATGAGTGCGAGCATGCGGGCAAGCTACCGCAAGCCGGCCCGCGCGGCTAGCCACAGTGTCCCGACTCGGCCAAGCAAGGGCGATCATGGCGGGATGGGCCGGCATGCGAGCGGGCGGCGGGCAGGTCCGCCGGCGCTCCCGCCGGTCTCTTTGCTCGTCGCGATAGCCGCCGCAGCCTTCGTCATGGCGATCATCCTGGGCGCGGTCGCCTCGGCCCGGCACGGCCCGGTCCGCCCGAGCGGGCCGGTCAACGACCTGCAGCCCACCCCGTCGCTGCTCCTGACCCCGACCCCGCGGCCGTCCGCCACGGCGTCGCACTGAGGCATGGCACGATGACCCGATGAGCGAAGAGCAGGACGCACCAGCGCAGCCCTGGCACATCGACCCGGCCGACGACCCGCCGCCGGGCTGTCCCGGTCACGCGGCGCCGGCTGACGAGCAAGCCTGATCGACGTCGTGCCCAGTGATGCGTTCTTCAAGGTGGCCAACCGCATCCACCGCACGGTCTTCGACCTGACCAGGGGGCACGTCGGTGGCAAGACCGCCGGCCTGCCGGTCGTGAAACTCACCACCACCGGCCGCAAGTCAGGCAGACAACGCGACACCATGCTGCTCAGTCCGGTGCACGATGACCGCCGGGTCGTCCTCGTGGCGTCCAAGGGCGGCGCTGCCGAACACCCGCTGTGGTATCTCAACCTCCGCGACGATCCCGGCGTGGTGCTCACCATGCGCGGCAGGCGGCGGCCGATGTCGGCACACACGGCGACGGCGGAGGAGAAGGCCGAGTTGTGGCCGGCGATCGTCAAGGCCTACAAGGGTTACGGCGGCTATCAGGAAAAGACCGACCGCGACATCCCCGTAGTGATCCTCGAGTCGACGGACTGACGGGACACCATGTGTGGGACGGCGGGTCCCGGGTATCGGGTGCTAAGTCAACACCCCACTCGAGAGGAAGCAGCATGGCATTCACAGACCGTTCGAGCACCGGCCGGGACACACTGCGCACCGCCGCTCTGGCCGTCGGCGCCGCGTTCCTGCTGATCGGGATCCTCGGGTTCATCCCCGGAATCACTACCCAATTCAGCGACCTCGGCGCCGCCGGGCACGAGTCGACCGCCAAACTGCTCGGCCTCTTCCAGGTATCGGTACTCCACAACATCGTCCACCTGCTCTTCGGCGTGGCCGGGATCCTGATGGCCCGCAGCCGTGCCGGTGCCCGCACGTACCTGCTCGGCGGTGGGGTCATCTACCTGGTGCTGTTCCTGTACGGCCTGATCATCGACAAGAGCAGCGGTGCCAACTTCGTGCCACTCAACTCCGCCGACAACTGGCTGCACCTGTTGCTCGGCCTGGGCATGATCGCGCTCGGCGTACTGCTCGCCAAGGACCGCGTCAGGGGCACCAACACCGTCTGACCCGCGATGCGGTCAGCACGCCATCAGCCGTAGCTGGTGGCGTGCTGCCGTATCCAGGCGTGCATGGCGATTCCCGAGGCCACGCCGGCGTTGATCGACCGCGTCGAGCCGTACTGCGCGATCGAGCACACCAGGTCGGCGCCGGCGTGGGCCTGGGCCGACAGTCCCGGCCCTTCCTGCCCGAACAGCAGCAGCGCGCGCCGCGGCAGTTCCGTCGCCTCCAGGGGTGCGGCGCCCGGCAGGTTGTCCACTGCCACCAGGCTCAGACCATCATCGCGTGCGTAGCCCACCAGTCCGGCGATGTCCGGGTGGTGGCGGATGTGCTGATAGCGGTCGGTGACCATTGCCCCGCGACGGTTCCACCGGCGCCGGCCGACGATGTGCACCTCACGGGCGAGGAAGGCGTTGGCGGTCCGTACGACCGTGCCGATGTTGAAGTCGTGCTGCCAGTTCTCGATCGCCACGTGGAAGTCGTGCCGGCGGGTGTCCAGGTCGGCCACGATGGCAGCACGGGTCCAGTAGCGGTAGCGGTCGACGACGTTGCGCCGGTCGCCGGTGGCCAGGAGTTCGGGGTCATAGCGTGGGTCATCCGGCCACGGCCCCTCCCAGGGCCCGACCCCGACCTCGAGGAGCACCTCGTCGTCCTGATTCACGCGGGCTGTTCGCGCAGGTAGCGCCCGAAGTGCGGCACGGTGAAGGCGATGCTGCCCCGCTCGGCGCTGTAGACCAGGCCCTTCTTGATCAGGCTGTCGCGGGCCGGCGAGAGGCTGGAGGGCCGCCGCCCCAGCGACCCGGCCACTTCGGCGGAGCCCACCGGCCGGTCACCGAGGGCCGCCATCGCCCGCATGTACTCCCGCTCGGCCGGCGTGGCCCGCTCGTAGCGGCTGCCGAAGAACCCCACCGCCAGTTCCGCCTCGGCCTCGGGTGCCGAGACCAGCACGTCCTTGTCGGTGATCGGGGACTCCGGCGCGGCGTCCCAGGCGACCTTGCCGTAGGACTGGATGAAGTACGGGAAACCATCGGCTGCGGCATAGAGCGCGTCGAGGGCGTCGACGGTGAACTCCACCCCCTCACGTCCGGCCGGAACGGTCAGCGCCCGGTCGGCCGACGGCCGGTCGAGCCGGTCGATCAGCAGGTAGCGGAACAGCCGCTCGGAATAACTCTTGCTGCTGCTCAGCACCGCCGGCAGATGCGGCAGCCCGGCACCGACCACGATCAGCGGTGAGCGCGACTGGCTCAATTCGTGGCAGGCGGTGCACAGGGCGCTCACCCCGTCGGGTGGCACGTCCTGCAACTCGTCGACGAACAGTGCGATCCCCACTCCCAGGTCGGTGGCCACCGAAGCCGCGTCAGCGAACAGCTCGGCCAGGTCGATCTCGAGGTCCCCGGAGTCGGCGCGACCGCGGCTGGCCGGCACGTCGATGCCCGGCTGCCAGCGCAGCGTCGCGTTCCGGGGCGCCGCCGGGTCGTGCACGGCGAAGGCCTTGAGCACGCCGAGGAACGCGTCGATCCGTTCGGGCGCGCGGTGTCGCGGTGCGATCTCGCGTACGGCCATGTGCAGCGCGCCGGCCACCGCCCTGCGCAGCGAGGAGTCAGGACGGGCCTCGATCTTGCCGGTCGCCCACAGCCGGCCGATCGCCGCACTGCGCATCGCGTTGAGCAGCACCGTCTTGCCCACCCCGCGCAGCCCGGTCAGCACCAGGCTGCGCTCGGGGCGGCCGGCGGCCACCCGCTCCAGCACGATGTCGAACTGTGCGAGCTCGCGGTCGCGGCCGGCCAGCTCCGGTGGGCGCTGGCCGGCTCCGGGCGCGTAGGGATTGCGTATCGGATCCATGATGGGACTTTATTCGCGTCTCTAAGACTGACCCTAGATACCGCTAGAAAGCGCTATCGGCGTGTCGCCTGCAACGACTCGGCGGCCGCCTCGACGCCGGTGCAGGAAACCCCCGCGCCCGATGCATCGACGGTCGCGAGGCCCACATAGCCGGCGTCGAGTGCGTCGACCACCGCGCTGACGTCGTGCTGCCGGCCCAGCGGAAGGCCCCCGTCGGAGAGGTGGACGTGCCAAAGTAGGTTGCCCAACCGGCGCACGCTCTGCGCGGGGTCCTCACCGGCGGCCCAGGCGTGACCGGTATTGAGCAGGACACCGGTGCCCGGCACGTCGGTGGCCAGCCGGATCGCATCGGCACAGTCTGCAACTGCTGTGCCCGGCGCGTACTGCACCGCCACCCCGACTCCCCGGGCCGCAGCGATGTCGCGTACGCGGGCCAGCCCGGCGATCAGCCGTGACCACGACGCCGCGTCATCGTCGGCATCCGGCGCCACCCCGAGCAGGTCCAGCCTCAGCCGGACGCACGCCGAGGCGCAGGCCGCCACCTCGGTGACGACCCGCTGCACGTCCCCGGTCAGCGCACCCTGCGGCCAACGGTCGGCCGGCAGGCAGAGCAGCACCGCCCGCACCGGCAGCCGGTAGGTGGCGGCGAGCCGGACGCGCTCGGCCAGCCGGGCCGGGGCCAGATCGGCCGCGGCGGAGCGCACGCCGGCCTCGATTCCCGCGAAGCCGGCCCTGACCGCTGCCGGCCAGATCTCGGCGTCGGCCAGCCCGTCGGCGCGGTGGTTCCAGTCGGCGTCGCAGACGGCCCACCGCCTCATCGGGAGCAACGCCTCACCGGCCCACCTCGGCGTAACGGCGGAGTTGAGCCGCGCGTACGGAGACCGTCTGCGCCTGGACCTGGTGAAACAAGGCCTCTCTGGCCCAGCGCTGCGCCGGTGCGCTGCGCAGCATGGCAGCGCCGGCCTGCGCCGCGACCAGCGCGGCACCGGCCCGTACCGTCAACTCGCAGGCGGCAGCGCGCAACCGCAGCCGCTCGTCGTTCCCCTCGGCAGCAGGCACCTCGTCGATGAGCCGGTAAGCAGCACTGCGCAGTGCGCCGCCTTTGGCGTCGAGCAGCCGGGCCAGCTCCGCAGCCTCCGCCGAGGATCGGCGGTCGGCGGTCCGCTCCAGCTCCGCGACGACGGCTCGCAGCAGGCCGAAGACTGCGGGCGTGACGTTCGCCGTTCTCCTCGCGTCGGCGTCGAGCCAGGGCCGGCGCGGCAGGACATCTACGAGCCGGTCGGCGTCCACCTGCAGGCCGGAGATCTGTACCGACGCGGTGTGCGTACCCCCCATCGCGGCCAGCTGCAGCTCCGGACCGGCTGTCAGCCCGGGCTGCTCCCGCGCGTCGACCAGCAGGAAGACGAGGTCGTCCCCGGGCGCGTCGACGATCTGCGCGACGAGGAGGAAGACGTCGGCCAGCCCCCACCCGGTCAGCCACTGGACCGCGCCGTCGATGACCCACCCGCCAGCGGATCGGTGCGCGCGGACGACCGGCGGGCCGGGCCGGCGCACGTGGGTGAAGGCGACACCGGCCAGCAGATCGCCCGTGGCCAGCGGCCCAAGGTATGAGTCGCGGAGGGCGCGATTGGCCGACCCCCCCACCATCGCCAGTGGCAGGGCGTGCTGCGTCACGACGAACCACGTCGTGCCGCACGCCCCGCTGAGGACCTCAGTCACGGCGCGTACGAGGGGCGGGGGCCCCGTGGCGGGCATCAGGCCGGCGGCGCGCACCGCCTCGACGTGCGAGCGGGAGAGTCCGTGGAGGTCGACGTCCTGGGCGGCGGGGACCAGCAGTGTTGCAGCGAGCTCCTCGGCCCGCAGGACAGCCGGGTGACCGGCCAGCTCCGGTGGTATGGCGAGCTGGGAGGGCACGCGGTGGAGCTTATGCGGAGGGCGGTGGAGCTGGCGGCAGCGGTCCGGACTGCGCAGAGGGCGGCAGCGCGGTGGGCGGGGGCGCGGTGGGCGGCAGCGCGGTGGGCGGCAGCGCGGAACCCGGCGGCGCGAACGAGGCGGCCGGCGGTGGTGGGGTCGGCGCCACGCTCCCGACACCGCCGCGGGAGCCGAGCTCCCCGAAGTCGACGCCGACATTGGCCCGTACTGCGGGGTCGTCGACTTCGAAGTACTCCTCCTGCTTGAAGTGGAACGCCCCCGCGACGATGTTGGAGGGGAAGGCCTCGATCCGGGTGTTGATGGCCCGGACGTTGGCGTTGTAATAGCGCCGGCCGGCGGCGATGCGGTCCTCGGTCTCGGC
>JBDUAD010000098.1:0-9684 GCA_040004775.1 bacterium
GTCGGCGACGCCGCGGAAGCCAGCAGCTCCACTGCGTGCTCGAGGTCGCGGGCGGTGTGTACGCCGGGCTCGACGTCGACGCCGGCCCAACCGGGGCCGCCCACCACCACGAGCGGCCGCGGACGCGTGGCGCCCAGGTCGACCCTCGGCCCGTTGTCGTCGGCGATCTGGCGCCAGATGAACACGCCGGACGCGCCGGTTCGCCGACTGGCCGAGGCGAGCGCGGCCATCGGCACCCGAGCTCCGAGCATGTGGACGGCAACACGCTTCTCGGCCAATGCCGCGGCGATCACGTACAGCGGCAATACGTGCAGATCCTCCGGCGCGCAGGCGAGCAGGACAGGCAGGCCCGGTATCGGGCGTACCTGGATCGCGCGGTGGGCACGTAGCGCGTCGACGATCGATTCGCTGAGCGTGTGCTCGATCTCGACGCCTTCCCCGGTCTCCGCCCAGCGGCGCCCGGCGGCCACCAGGACCGGCCGGAGGAGGGTGTTCCACGTGGTGACCGACCCCTCCACGGAGAGGAGATCGCCGACGATGCCACTGATCGCCGGAGCGTCGAGGCGGCTGGCGGCGCGAGCCAGACCACGCACTTGCGGCGATCCGCCCGGCACGGCGAGGACCCGGCCTCCCGGCCCGCCGGGGCGACGGCGGGTGGCGAACGGCGACGGGCCGGCGCCGAGGTCCTGATCTTGCGACTCGGCGGACGGTGACCCAGTAGACGGTAACCCGGTAGACGGTGACCCGGCCGGCGACTGCACCTCCCGCGCGGCGCGCGCCGGCGTGGCGCCGGCCGTCACTAGGTGCTGCATCCGCACGAGCCGATCGAGGTCGGCGGCGGAGTAGCGACGGTGGCCGCCAGGTGAGCGTGCGGACGGCAACAGCCCGTAGCGCCGGCCCCAGCTGCGCAACGTCTCCGGGGCGACGCCCAACCGCGCGGCAACCGCGCCGACCGAGAGCGCGGCGGCGTGCGGCTCGTCGGCCACCCCTACCCCCGTACCTGCGGTCGATTCACCCGGTTGACACGAACTCGCACTGATTACCAGCCACTGTAAGCGCGTCGGCGGCTCAGGGTGGAGTGAGTCGCTCAGGCTTCGGCGACAACGCGGCCGCTGGCCACGGCATGGGTCACCCGGGCGTCGGTGGGCAGGACGTCGGGGGCGAACAGGTCGCGGTCCAGCACGGCCAGATCGGCGCGCCGCCCGACAGCGATCACGCCCGCCTCGTCGTCGTGGTTGATCCACGCCGAGCCGGCGGTGAACGCGGCCAGCGCGACCGCCAGCTCCAGCCGCTGCTCGGGCAGGAACGGCTCGCGCTCCCGGTTGTCGGGGTCGACGCGTCGCACCGCCACCTCGATCTGCTGCAGCGGATCGGCGGTGGTGACGCTCCAGTCGCTGCCCATGGCCAGGCGGGCTCCGGTTCGCAGCAGGTCGGCGAAGGGATACTGCATCCGCGACCGCTCGGGCCCGAGGAACGGAATGGTCAGCTCGTCCATCTGCGGCTCGTGCTGGGCCCAGTAGGTCTGACAGTTGGCGGTGACGCCGAGCTCGGCGAACCGGGGCACGTCCCGGGGCTGGATCAGCTGCAGGTGGGCGATGTGGTGCCGGTTGTCCAGCGGGCCGTTGGCTGCGCGGGCGGTGGCGAAGGCGTCGAGCGCCCCGCGGACCGCCCGATCGCCGATTGCGTGCACGTGGACCTGGAACCCGGCGCGGTCCAGCTCGGTCACGGCCGCCGTCATCACATCGTCCTCGACGTAGGTCAGACCGCGCTCGCCGGTGAACCCGCCGCCGCCGTCGCAGTAGGACTCCAGCAGGGCGCCGGTGCCGTTCTCGAGCACGCCGTCGAGCATGATCTTCACCGTGGTCGGGAAGAAGCCGGGCGCGGACTGCTCGCGGCGGGTGAGCAGCTCATCGATCTGCTCGAGCCCGCGGTGCCGGTCCCACCACAACGCCCCGACCACGCGCGCGGTGAGCCGCCCGGCCGCAGCGAGTGACCGGTAGGCGTCCTGGGTGTCCGGCGTGACCCACGCGTCCTGCCAGCCGGTGATCCCGAGGGCATGCAGATGAGCCTGCGCGGCCGACAGCGCCTCCTGCCACTGCTGCGCGGTGGGCGCCGGCACGTGCCGGGTTTCGAAGGAGTAGGCCGCGCCTTCGTGCAGGGTGCCGGTGGGGGCACCGCCGGCCGCGCGCTCGATGCGCCCGTCGGGAGGATCCGGCGTGCGCGCGTCGATCCCGGCGCGGGCCAGCGCGGCGGAGTTCACCCACGCGCCGTGGACGTCGCGGTTGAAGAGGAAGACCGGCCGATCGGGCACCACGGCGTCGAGGTCCTCGGCCCGCGGAGTTCCCCCCGGAAAGTGCTCCATCGCCCAGCCCCCGCCGACGATCCACTCCTCCTGCGGATGGGCGGCGGCATACTCGCCGACGGCGCGCAGATAGGCCTCGCCCCCGTCCAGCGGGTCGAGGTCGACGGTCAGCAGCTTGCGCCCGGCGGTGGGCGGGTGGACGTGGGCGTCCTGGAAACCCGGCACGACCAGGCCGTCCGCCGCCTCGACCATCCGGGTGGCCGGACCCCGCAGGCTCCGCGCCGCGGCATCCAGGCCCACGATGCGATCGCCGCGGATCGCCACCGCCTCGGCCGACGGTGCCGCGGACACACCGGTCCAGACCGGGGCGAGGACGATCAGGTCAGCGGGGGCCGACGTCGCCGGAGCCGGATCCGGTGCCGAGATCACGAGGCGCGGCGGCCGAGGGTGTAGCGGATGGTCTGGTGCAGGCGGATGCGGCCGTCGCTTCCGCGAGCGCCGGCCAGGACGGCGTCGACGCGTTCGAGCAGGGCCGGGTGCTCGTCGGCCGGCACGGCATCCCACATCGCCCGCTGGGCGTGCGACCGGCTCCAGGTCTGCCATTCGCGCACGTCGGCCAGGGTGACGTCGACCGCTCCGTGAACGGTGCGCACGTCGGTGAAGCCGGCGTCGGCGAACAGAGCCTCGACGCCCTCGTCGCTGGCGAACGGCCCGTTCTCGCCGCTGGTCCGAGCGTCGAGCAGTTCGGCCGGTAGGTACGGGCGGAAGATCGCGTCGACCTCGACCCAGAGCGGGTCACGGTCGACGAACGTCGAGACGGCCAACCGGCCACCCGGGAGCAGCAGTTCCCGCCACGTCTGCAGGGCGGCGGCCGGGTCGGGCAGGAAGAAGATCACCAGCGACGACACCGCGAGGTCGAACTGCCGTTGGCCGAGGCCGGGCGAGGCGACGTCGGCGACGTGCAGGTCGACACGGTCGAGCCCGCGCGCGTAGACGTCGGCCTGGGTGAGTTCGATCATCCGGGCCGCCAGGTCCACGCCGGCCACCCGCCCGCCCGCGCCGACCGCCTCAGCCAGCGGGAACAGGGCGGCGCCGCGGCCGCAGCCGAGGTCGACCGCGTCCTCCCCCGGTGCGGGCTCGGCCAGCTCGACCAGGCGAGCGGCGATGGGGCGGAACCACTCAACCCCGACCGCGTCGTAGGTGTCGGCCACCCGGTCGAAGATCGCCGCGACGCCGCGGCTGCGCTCGGCCGGCGTCGGCGCATTCACCGGGAGGTCACCGTCGACGGTGGACGGGGTGACTGGCGGACGGTGCTGGCCAACGCTGGGCTCATCCGAGCAGTCCCATTGCCCGGACGGCATCTCGTTCCTCGGCGAGCTCGGCCGTGGACGCGTCGATGCGCGCACGGGAGAAGTCGTCGATGTCGAGGCCGCCGACAATCTGGTAGGAGCCGTCGGACGTCGTGCACGGGAACGAAGAGATGAGTCCTTCGGGCACGCCGTAGGAGCCGTCCGACGGCACGGCCATCGACACCCAGTCGCCCTCCGGGGTACCCCGCATCCAGTCCCGCACGTGGTCGACCGCCGCCGACGCCGCGGACGCCGCCGACGACGCACCGCGGGCCTCGATGATCGCCGCGCCTCGCTTCTGCACGGTCGGGATGAAGTCCTGCTCGAGCCACGCCCGGTCGGACAGCACCTCGGCCGCCGGGGCGCCGTCGATCTCGGCGTGGAACAGGTCGGGGTACTGGGTCGCCGAGTGATTGCCCCAGATCGTCATCCGTCGTACCGAGCGCACGGGCACGCCGGCCTTGGCCGCCATCTGGGCCAAGGCCCGGTTGTGATCCAGGCGGGTCATCGCGGTGAAACGCTCGGCCGGGACGTCCGCAGCGTTGGTCTGGGCGATCAAGGCGTTGGTGTTCGCCGGATTGCCGGTCACGAGCACTCGTAGGTCGTCGGCGGCGTGGTCGTTCAGGGCCCGGCCCTGTCCGGTGAAGATGCCCCCGTTGGCCTCGAGTAGATCCGCGCGCTCCATGCCCTTGCTCCGCGGTCGCGCGCCGACCAGCAGGGCGACGTTCACGCCGTCGAACACGGTGGCCGGGTCGACGCCGGTGATCACGTCGTGCAACAGCGGAAACGCGCAATCGTCGAGCTCCATCACCACGCCCTCCAGCGCGCGCATCGCCGGGGTGATTTCCAGGAGGTGCAGCTGCACGGACGTGTCGGGACCGAGCAGATCACCGTTGGCGATGCGGAACAGCAGGCTGTAGCCGATCTGCCCGGCGGCGCCGGTGACGGCGACCTTGACCGGGGACGAAGGTGAACTCACGTCGGCTCCTTTGCCGGGATTAGGGGGCACGCGCGGGCAGGACGGGATCGCCGCGACGCTAGCAACCGGATCGTCAATGCGGCAGGACGAGGGCCACGCCGAGGATGCCCCCGGACAGCATGAAGTAGCAGCACACGTCGAACATCCGCCGGCGCACGGCCAGCAAGCCGGCCTGGCGATCGGTCAGGAACCAGCGCAGCAGGCCGGCGATGCCCATGGCCAGGCCGACCACACCTATCCCGCGCAGCCAGTGCACCGGTTGGGCCGCGCTGTAGGCCAGGCCGGCTCCGGCGGCAACTAGCACGGCGAGGTAGGGGACGTTGTGCAGGTCCCGGGTGCGAAAGTCCCGCCGGGTCGGCGCGCTCACGCCCCCACCACGTCGAACCGCGTGGCGGCCTGCTCGGCCGCCTCGACCACGTTGGTCAGCAGCATGGCCCGGGTCATCGGCCCCACTCCGCCCGGGTTCGGTGCCACCCAGCCGGCCACCTCAACCACGTCCGCGGCGACGTCACCGGCGATGCGCCCGTCCACGCGGCTCACGCCGACGTCGAGCACGGCCGCACCGGGCTTCACCGCGGCGCGGGTTACCAGCCCCGGTGAACCGGCCGCGGTGACGATGATGTCGGCTCGGGCCAGGTGGGCGTCGAGGTCGCGCGTGCCGGTGTGGCACAACGTCACCGTGGCGTTCTCGCTGCGGCGGGTGAGCAGCAGACCGAGCGGGCGGCCGACGGTGATGCCCCGGCCGACGACCACGACGTCGGCTCCGGCGATGTCGATCTCGTAGCGGCGCAGGAGCTCGACGATGCCGTGCGGCGTGCACGGTAACGGTCCCGGCTCACCCAGCACGAGCCGGCCAAGGTTCACCGGGTGCAGTCCGTCGACGTCCTTGGCCGGATCCACCTGTTCCAGGACGCGGTACTCGTCCAGCCCGCGCGGCAACGGCAGTTGGACGAGATACCCGGTGCACTGCGGATCGACGTTGAGCTCGTCGACGACCGCCTCCACCTCGCCCTGGGTGGCGGTCGCCGGCAGCTCGCGCTGGATGCTGGCGATGCCGATCTGGGCACAGTCGCGATGCTTGGCCGCGACGTACCAGGCGCTGCCCGGGTCGTCGCCGACCAGCACGGTGCCCAGCCCGACCGGCGCACCGGCCGCCCCCAGCGCGGCCACGCGGACAGCCAGCTCGGTCTTGATAATGGCCAGCGTGGCCTTGCCGTCGAGAATGCGCGCGGTCACGTGCGCCATCCTGCCAGCGCCCGGCGTTCAGACCGCGTCAGTGCCCGCTGCCGTTGCCGCGGGGTTCGGCCGCACCGGGCCTACGGGACGCGAGGAGCGCGAGTGCGCCAGCCGCGAGCATGAGGATTCCGCCGAGGAGGACCAGCCACAGACCGATCTGCGGGTTCTTGTCCAGACTTGACCCGGCCGCCTTGGCGGCGCGGGCCGCCTCGTCCCAGTCGGCGTAGTGGTGGGTCATCAGCGGAAAGGCGATCAACGCGGCCAGGATTGCCACCGCTCCCGCACCCAGAGCCATCAACGACAGGGACCGGGCCGGATCGGCCGAGGCCCGCAGCCGGCCAACGAAGGTGCGTTGCGTGGCCAGCACCCACAGCACCGCCACGATGATCAGTAGCAGCGGCCCGAGGGCCAGGAACGCAAAGCCGCTCCACGAGTGATAGGCCGAGTTCAGGTTTTGGATGCCGTTGATCGGTTTGCTCAGCTGAGGATCGAACCACGGCAGGAGGAGCCCGAGCAGGCCGCACAGACCGGCCAGCGCGGAGAGCAGGAACGCCCGGCTCCGTCCCAGCGCCGCCGGGTTCATGCCCGGCACCGAACCCCGGCCCTCCGGCGCGGCGGGATATTGCTGAGCCGGCACATAGGTCCCCGGTTGATAGTGCTGCGGCGGGGCGTACGGCTCCGGTTGGGCATACGGCTCCGGTTGGGCATACGGCTCCGCGTGAGGCTGGGCGTACGGCTGAGCATGGGCGGTGGGCGGCGAGCCGTACGGCGGGGCCGGTCGGTCGGGGTCCTGAGCGGGTGGAGGCGGGAACGAGGGGTCGGACACGGAAATCCTCTCCAGTGGTGCGGACCGGGCCGGGTCCGCGCGCCGTCATTAACCCACACCGGCCGCGTCGCCCGGGTTATCCGACCACCACACCGAGCGCGGCGGCCAGCTGCAACGCCTGGGCGGCGTCCACGCGCGCCCCGCGCAGGTCGATCACCCGCGGATCGAGGCCCTCGATGCGAGCACCGCGCAAGTCGGCCTCGCGCAGCACCACGTCGGTCAGCCGGGCGTCGCGCAGGTCGGCGTCGCGCAGGACGGCGCGGCTGAGGTCGCAGCCGACGAGATTCGCCGCCGTGAGCCGGACGTCGCTGAGGTCCAGCCCGGCCAGGCTGGCCCCACCGAAGGAGACGTAGGACCAGTCACCGCCCTCCACCCGGATCCAGCTCAGCCGGGTGTCGGCGAACACCGAGCCGGTCAGCTTGCAGCCCTCGAACGACGTGCCGCGCAAGTTCGTGCGGGCGAACCGGCAGGCGAGGAACGCGCTCGAACGGTGCACCGAGCCGGACAGGTCGCAGCCGGTGAAGTCGCAGTCGAGGAACTGGGCGGCCGAGGTGAGCACGTCCTCGAGGCCGGCGTCGAAAAACGTGCACCGCTCGAATGTGGCCCGCTCGAACGTCTGCCCGTGCAGGTCGCCGTCGTCGAAGCTCTCGCCCCGGAACAGCGGCGAATCCTCGGCCGACGCGTCGCCGTCCCTGCTCATTACCGTGCTCTCGGCTCGTTCGGGGGCCAGGTCAGTGGGTGAAGTGCCGGGCACCGGTGAAGTACATCGTCGCGCCGGCTTCCTTGGCTGCGGCGACCACCTCGTCGTCGCGACGCGAGCCGCCGGGCTGGACGACGGCGCGCACGCCGGCGTCGAGCAGCACCTGCAGTCCGTCGGCGAAGGGGAAGAAGGCGTCCGAGGCGGCGACCGATCCGGCCGCCCGGTCCCCAGCCCGAGCCACGGCCAGGCGGGCGGAGTCGACGCGGTTGACCTGCCCCATCCCGACGCCGACTGCAGCCCGGCCGGCGGCCAACAGGATGGCGTTCGAGCGCACCGACCGAACCGCCCGCCAGGCGAAGGCCAGGTCGGCCAGGACATCGGCCGCCGGTTCACCGCTGGCCAGCGTCCAGGTCGTCGGATCGTCGCCGGAAGCGTCGAGCCGGTCGGCGGTCTGGGCCAGCACGCCGCCGGAGATCGGTTTGAGCTCCACGTGCTGCAGCGGGTCTCGAGCCGGGCACACCAGCACGCGCAGGTTCTTGCGGGCGGTCAAAATCTCCACCGCGCCGTCGTCGTAGGCCGGCGCGACGATCACTTCGGTGAACACTTCGGCCACCTGCTCGGCCATGGTCACGCTCACCGGCCGGTTGCTGGCGATGACCCCGCCGAACGCACTCACCGGATCGCCGGCGTTGGCCAGGCGGTAGGCCTCGGCCACGTCCGCTCCCACGGCGATGCCGCACGGGTTGGCGTGCTTGACGATCGCCACACACGGCTCGGCGAAGTCATAGGCCGCGCGGTAGGCGGCGTCACCGTCGACGTAGTTGTTGAAGCTCATCTCCTTGCCGGCCAACTGGTCGGCCTGAGCCAGCCCGATGCCGTCCGGCTGCACGTACAGCGCGGCCTGCTGGTGGGGGTTCTCGCCGTAGCGCAGCACGGCGGCCCGCTCCCAGTCGCGCCCGATCCAGGCGGGGAAGCCCGCACTGCTCTCATCCGGCGCGACCTGCGCCCCGAGCCAGCCGGCGACCGCGATGTCGTAGGAGGCGGTGTGACGGAAGGCCAGCGCAGCGAGGTCCTGGCGCTGGCGCAGGTCGAAGCCCCCGGCCCGTACCGCCTCTATAACTGCCGGGTAGCTACGCGGATCAACAACGACCGCCACCGACGCGTGGTTCTTGGCACTGGCCCGCACCATCGACGGGCCGCCGATGTCGATCTGCTCGATGGCCTCCTCCGGGGTGGCGCCGCCGGCGATGGTCTGGCGGAACGGGTACAGATTGGACACCACCAGCTGGAACGGCTCGATGCCCAGCCGGGCGATCGTCTCCAGGTGGGCGGGGTCGGCCTGGTCGGCCAGCAGTCCGGCGTGGATGTGCGGATGAAGGGTCTTGACCCGCCCGCCGAGGATCTCGGGGAAGCCGGTGACCTCCTCGACCGCGGTCACGGACAGGCCGTACCCGGCGATCGTGGCCGCGGTGGTGCCGGTAGAGACGATCTGCACGCCAGCCGCGGCGAGCCCGCGGGCCAGCTCTTCCAGGCCGGTTTTGTCGTAGACGCTGACGAGGGCGCGGCGCACGGCGATCCGGCTGGGTGCGGTCACTGCTCTAACTCCTCGATCAGGCGGGTCAGGGTGGCCACGTACAACGGCTTTTCGACGGCCTGGATGCGGGCGGTCAGGGTGGCCTCGTCGTCACCGGGCTCCACCTCGACGGTGGCCTGGGCGAGGATCGCCCCGGTGTCCACGCCGGCGTCGACCCGGTGCACGGTCACGCCGGTTACCTTCACCCCGTAGGCCAGCGCGTCGCGAACCGCGTGCGCGCCTGGAAAGGCGGGCAGCAGAGAAGGGTGCGTGTTGACCATATCGAATCGCTCCACGACGTCGGCGCCGAGGAGGCGCATGAACCCCGCCAGCACGACCAGGTCCGGACGGTGGGCGGCCAGCTCGTCGCTCAGGGCCTTATTCCAGGCCGCACGGTCGGGCTGACCGCCGGGCGCCGCTGCGAACGTCGGCACACCGGCCGCTTCGGCCCGCTGCATGGCCCGG
The DNA here is from genome assembly GCA_040004775.1 of bacterium. Classification (GTDB taxonomy): domain Bacteria; phylum Actinomycetota; class Actinomycetes; order Mycobacteriales; family Jatrophihabitantaceae; genus JALZBL01. The sequence goes on from JBDUAD010000098.1 coordinate 9,431, forward strand.
CAGCCCGGCCGGTCCGTTCCGGCGGCCACGACCCGCTCGCGGTGAGCGTCGAGCACGGCCTGCAACGTCGTCCCCGAACCGGACGCGAGGACGACCAGCCGAGCGGGCACAGCCCGCAGACTACCGAGCGCGATTCGCCCGCCGTGCGCTCACGAGGCCGCCCGCCGGTCGATGACCGTCACCGGCCCGAAGGGGTCGTCGACGGCGGGATCGACCCGAGCGGTGTCGGGCTGTCCGCCGGCGCGGACGTCCCC
>JBDUAD010000099.1:0-9563 GCA_040004775.1 bacterium
CTGGCCGGCGGGGAATTGGCCGGCGGGAAATTGGCCCGGCTGGTAGTCGCCACCTTGGCTCTGCCCAGGCTGGAACTGGCCGGGCTGGTAACCGCCGCCGGGGCTCTGTCCCGGCTGGTACTGCGGGGGCTGGCTCGCTGGATCCTGCTCGAACTGGTCACGGGGCGGGTTGTCGCCGGGAGGTGGCTGGCCGAACTGGCTCATGGTGACCGATCCACTCTCTTCGGGGGCGCGACGCAACAGAGAGTGCCGTACCGCCGGGCCGGCGTCTACTAACCGCCGCGGCGGTCGATCGCTCGCCGACCATCGGTGTGTGGCCGCGAGCACCCCTGGCTACCGGCCGGTCAGGAGTCGCGCGACGTCGGCCAACTCCGGGCGGTCCAACGACTCCAGCACGCAGCGGGCGAATAGCCAGCGGCGCAGGCGTGCCGCGTCCAGGCCACAGCGCTCGGCCAGGCCGTCGGCCAACGCTGCCGGATTGGTAGTCAGCCGGTCCGGACAGTTCAGCAGGTGTTGCAGTGGGTCGTAAGCGGGGTCGCCTAGGTGCGGCTTGGGGTCGATCAGCAGCCACGGCTCGCGCCGGGCGGACAGGATGTTGCCGGCGTGCAGGTCGGTGAGCAGCATCCGGTCACCTGGCCCGGGTCGGGCCAGGTCGCTCCATTCCGAAAGCGCCTCGGCGGCCAGGCCGGGGTCCACGGTGGCCGACGCCCGTTCCCGTTCCGTCACCGCCCGCGTGCGGTCTAGCTGCTCGCGGAAGGAGTCGGCCCAGTACGCGGCCATCGACTCCAGAGAAGGCAGCCGGGCGTCCCCGACCGGCACCGACCAGCAGTGCCGCAGCATCGCCGCCACCACGGCGTCCTGCTCCGGCCCGGCCCGCGCCCGCCCCAGCTCGACGCCCGGACGGCAGCGCTCGAGCAGGAGCGCCGCGGTCCGCTCGTCCTGCCACTCGTCGACAAGACGGACCGCCGACCGGCCGGTCAGCAGTCTCAGTCCCGTGGCCTCGGCCTCCGCCTCGGGATGCCGGAAAGCGATCTTGACCACCAGCCCGTCCTGGAGGTCCGCCACCGCGCCGGCCGGACCACCATCGACCACCGGCGCCACCCATGACCCTCGTCCGCCCGGCTGCAGGACAGGACCGAGCGTCAGCGACCAGTGGGCGCGGACCGCTGCGACTGCCTCGGGCAGCCCGGCCACCCAGCGTTGCAGGTCCGGGCCGTACGCCGTGTCGGCCGCCGCGCGCAGCCCGGCCGGAACCACGATCGGTGCGCCCACGTCGACTCCGTTTCTTACTGCGGCCGGAAAGCCCCTTCAGCGTTCTTCGCTCAGTCCGTCCGCCCTGATCGAAGCAGAGCACATTAGATCCGAAATACTTGCTTCGCGTCTCCCCGGACCGGCACTAGGGTCGATCGAGTGACCGATACCCGCCCGTATCTGCGCTTTCCCCACATCAACGGCGACGATCTCGCCTTCACGGCCGACGACGACGTCTGGCTCACGACCGCGACCGGCGGTCGGGCGGTACGGCTGACCTCCGATCGGGCGCCGGTGGCCCGGCCCCGGTTGTCGCCCGACGGCACCTCGGTGGCCTGGCTCAGCCGGCGCGACGGCGGCCATCCCGAGGTGTACGTCATGGCCATCGACGGCGGACCGGCCACCCGCCTGACCTACTGGGGTCTGCGGCACACCCGGGTGCTCGGGTGGACGCCGGACGGTCGGGTCATCGCCTCCTCGGCGATCGGCCAGCCCTTCGCCACCTACACCTGGGCCTATGCCGTGCCGGTCAGCGGCGAGCCGGGCGAGCGACTGCCGTACGGCCCGATCAGCGGCCTGGCCCTGCATCCCGACGGCCCGGTGGCCCTGCAGTCGGTGGTCTTTCGCGAGCCCGCGGACTGGAAGCGCTACCGCGGCGGCACGGCGGCCAAGCTGTGGTTGGACCGTGACGGGTCCGGCCGGTTCGAGCCGTTCCTGCGCGAGCTCAACGGACAGCTGGCCGACCCGGTGTGGCTGGGCGACCGGCTCCTTCTCGTCTCCGACCACGAGGGTTTCGGGAACATCTACTCAGTGGCCGTCGACGGCTCCGACCTGCGCCGGCACAGTGACCACGAGGGGATGTACGCCCGCAACCTGGCCGGGGACGGCACGCGGGCGGCCTACCAGCGTGAGGGCGACTTGTATGTCGTGAGCAATCTCGACCCGGCCGCCGAGGCCGCACGCATCGAGGTCGGCGTGCCCGGCGCTCGGGGGGGACGCCAGCCGTTCGTGCACCTTGGCTCCGACGCGCTGGGCGAGGTCACCACCGACCAGACCGGCCGGGCCAGCATCGTGGAGCTGCGCGGAACCGCACACTGGTTGACTCATCTCGACGGTCCCGTTCCCGCGCTGGCCACCGACCCGGGCGTGCGGATCCGCCTGCCTCGTGTCACCGGGGGTTCGCCGTCCACGTCGGTCGGAGCCACCGGGGCGTCGGCGGCGCCGGAAGCCGGCCCGTCCGCCGGGGCCGGACCGGCGCGGCCGCTGACCCGGGCCTGGATCACCGACGCCGACGGCGACGACGCGCTCGAGGTGCTCGATGTCGATGCTGCCCAGCCGCGGCGGATGCTCAGCGGACAGATCGGACGGGTCCTCGACCTGGCCTTGTCCCCGGACGGTCGCCGCGCGGCCCTGGCCACTCACGACGGCCGGGTCCTGGCCGTCGAGCTGGCCGACGGGGCCGTGCGTGAACTCGAGCGCAACGAGCACGGTGACGCCAGCGGCCTGTGCTTCTCGCCCGATTCGGCCTGGCTGGCCTGGTCGGCCGAGGGCCCGGAGCCGATGCGCAATATCCGCCTCGCTTCGTTTGACGGAAGCACCGTGGTCGACGCCACCGAGCCCCGCTTCACCGACACCTCACCGGCCTTCACCCTCGACGGCCGCCACCTGGCCTTCCTGTCCGCGCGCACGTTCGACCCGGTCTACGACGTCCACAACTTCGAGCTCGCGTTCCCGGTCGGAATCCGGCCCTACCTGTTGCCCCTGGCCGCCGACACACCATCGCCGTTCGAGCCGGAGCTGGCCGGCCGTCCGCTGGCCGGCAGCGAACCGCCCGAGGGTGGCTCGGAGCAGCCCGATCCGGCGCTGACCCCTGCGTCGGCCGAAGCGATTCCACCCGTGGACCGGCCGACCGGTGCTGCGGCGACGGACACTGCGGCGGTCGGCGCGCTGGGGGCGGGAACATCACCGGTCCGGGTCGAAGCCGACGGACTGATCGAGCGCATCGTCGCCGTGCCGGTCGAGGCCGGGATCTACCGCGCGTTGACCGCGGCCAAGGGTGGGCTGCTGTGGCTGGCCACGCCACTGGCCGGCGAGATCGGCGACGACCGTCCGGTCGGGTCGAAGAAACCGCGGGCCACGCTGCGCCGCTGGGACTTCGCCAAACGGGCAGTGAGCGACCTGGTCGAGGGCGTCGACTCCTACAGCCTGTCCGGCGACGGCACCCGCATCGCCGTGCGCGACGGCAGCGAGCTGCGCATCGGCCCGGCCGACCACAAGGTCGAGGACCCGGCTCCGGGGGAGGTGGTCACCGTCGACCTGTCCCGTCTGCAGATCGAGCGCGATCCCGGTGCCGAGTGGCGCCAGATGGCCGAGGAGACCTGGCGGCTCATGCGCGACCACTTCTGGGTCGACGACATGGCCGGTGTCGACTGGCCGGCCGTGCTCGAGGCATACCGCCCGGTGGTCGACCGCCTGGCCACCCGCGACGACCTGTCCGAGGTGCTGTGGGAGCTCATCGCCGAACTCGGCACCTCCCACGCCTACGAGCGGGCCCAGCCGGGCGAGCCCAAGGCCGGGCGCGGGGCGGCTTTTCTCGGCGCCGATCTCGCCCGCCAGGACGACGGCCGCTGGCGGGTCGAGCGGGTCCTGCCTGGCGAGGCCTCGGTGCCGGCCGCGCGCTCGCCGCTGTTGGCCGCCGGCGCCGGCGTCGGTCCGGGGGCGGTGCTCGTCGCGGTCAACGGCCGCCCGGTGCCGCCGGCCGGTCCCGGTTCGCTACTGGCCGGGCTGGCCGACAAGCCGGTCGAGCTGACCGTCGAGGAGGACGGAACCACCCGCTCGGTGGTCGTGGTGCCGGTGCCCGACGAAACGCCGCTGCGCTACCAGGCCTGGGTGGTCAAGCGGCGGGCCTACGTCCACGAGCGCAGTGACGGCCGGGTCGGCTACGTCCACGTGCCCGACATGGTCTCCACCGGCTGGGCCGAGTTTAACCGCGACCTGCGCGGCGAGATCGCCCGGCCGGCCCTGGTGGTGGACACCCGGGAGAACAACGGCGGGCACACGTCTCAACTTGTGATCGAACGGCTGGCCCGCCGGGTGATCGCCTGGGGCGGCGGCCGGCATCACCAGCCGACTCCTTATCCGCAGGACTCCCCGCGCGGGCCGCTGGTCTCGATCGCCAACGAGATGGCCGGCTCGGACGGTGACATCGTCAACCAGGCGTTCAAGTTGATGCAGCTCGGGCTGGTCGTAGGCACGCGGACCTGGGGCGGTGTGATCGGCATCGACGGTCGTTACGACCTGGTCGACGGCACGGTGGTGACCCAGCCGCGTTACGCGTTCTGGTTCGACGAGGTCGGCTGGGGCGTGGAGAATTACGGCGTCGATCCCGACGTCGAGGTGCCCATGCCGCCGCAGGCCTGGGTGGCCGGCGAGGATCCCCAGCTCGACGCCGGGCTGGCCGAGATCACCCGCGCGTTGGAGACCGACCGGCCGCTGGGGCCGCCCGACCCGGCCACGCGTCCGTCCCGGGCGCCGGCGCCGCTGCCTCCCCGTCCCGGGTCCTGAGCCGGTCGGCCGCCGAGCGTGGCCGACGTCCCGACCGCGGTTGCGCCGACACCACACGCCGGGCCACGGCTGCCATGCTGGGGCCATGACCACGGCCGCGGAGGCTCGCCCGGCGCCGGTGCCCGAGTCGCCGGATCCGGACACCCGGGCCCGGGTCGCCGGGCTGGCGTTTTGGGTCGTCCTTCCGCTGCTGGCACTGGCCGTGGTGATAGCGGCCAGCGCCACGTTCGCCACCCGGGTCAATGCCCAGCCGGTCGGGGTGCGAGGCACGTTCGTCGCCGACCTGCGTAGCTGCACCGGCAACGTCTGCCAGGTGGCCGGCACGTTCACCAGCGACGACGGCCGCCTCGTGGTCCGCAACGTGCTGGGTGACTACCGGCTACGGACCGGCCAGCGCCGCAGCGTGGTGCTCAACCCGCAGGCGGAGATCATCTCTCTGCCGGCCCGATGGAACCCCACGGCCACGGTCGCCGGACTGGCGGGTGGCCTGGTGGTGCTCGGCGGTTGGGCATGGTTCGCCGTCGGCGCGGCCCGCGCCCGGCGCCGGGGCATCCCGGCACCGATCCGTCCCGACCGCTAGACTCAACGGTGCCGGGTTGAGGCGCAGGCTTGCTTGCTGCGAATCGCGCCGCCCGCCCCGGCCCTGCGGACGATCCCCGTCCGCGAACGTCGACGCCGATCGCGTCGGGCTCGTTCTCCAAGCGGCCAGCCGGTTCGCCCCCTCGGGGCGCCAGACCGGTGCGCCGGCTCGGGTCGCGTGCCGACCTGTGCAAAGGAACCTCTGTGCCCCGCCCTGCTCGTCGTATTTCCTCCGACCGCTCGTCCAGCGACCGCTCTGCGGACCGCGACCGTGGCGGCGGTTCTCGCCCGCGCACCCACACCTCTGCGCGGGCGGCTGCTCAGCCGTCCGGCTCGACCAACAATCCGTCCGGTTCGACGTACCAGTGGAACGAAATCCCGCTGGACGACCTCGACCCGGCCGACCTGCCCGGCTTCACCGACCTCGGCCTGCCCCGCCGGTTGACCGACGCTCTGTTCACGGCCGGCATCCGGACGCCCTTTCCGATCCAGGCCGCGGTGATCGGTGACGTCCTGGCCGGGCGCGATGTCCTCGGTCGCGCCGCCACCGGCTCGGGCAAGACCCTCGCCTTCGGCCTTCCTCTGCTCGCCCGCCTCGAGGGCAGCCGCGCCACCGCTCGGCGTCCGCGCGGGCTGGTGCTGGTGCCCACCCGTGAGTTGGCCATGCAGGTCACCGACGCACTGACCCCGCTGGCTCGCGCCTGCGGGCTGACCGTGCGCCTGGTGGCCGGGGGACTGCCGATCGGCAGCCAGATCAGCGCTCTTGCCTCCGGGGTCGACGTCCTGGTCTGCACCCCGGGCCGGCTCGAGGACCTCCTCGAGCGACGGGCCTGCGACCTCGGCGCGGTCGAAGTCAGCGTCCTCGACGAGGCCGACCACATGGCCGACCTCGGTTTCCTGCCCGCCGTGCGTCGCATCCTCAACCGCACCCCGGCCGGCGGCCAGCGGCTGCTTTTCTCGGCCACCCTCGACGGTGACGTCGCCACGCTGGTCGCGGCCTATCTGCAGGATCCGGCCGCCCACGCGGTGGCCAGCGCCACCGCCCAGGTCGACACGATGAGCCATCACCTCTTCACGGTCTCGTCCGGGGACAAGGTCGACCTGGCCGCGCGAATCGGCAGCCGCGAGGGCCGCACGCTGATGTTCGTGCGGACCAAGCACGGAGCCGACCGGCTGGCCCGCCAGCTCGGCAAGGTCGGCGTCGCGGCTGGAGCGCTGCATGGCGGCCGCAGCCAGCCCCAGCGCACCCGGGCCCTGTCCGCCTTCCGCGAGGGCAGCGTCCCGGTCCTCGTCGCCACCGACGTCGCCGCCCGCGGCATCCACATTGACGACGTCTCCCTGGTGCTGCACGTGGACCCGCCGGCCGACCACAAGGACTACCTGCACCGCTCGGGCCGCACCGCTCGGGCCGGCGCGTCGGGCACCGTCGTGGTACTGGCCACGCCGGAGCAGGAGCGGCCCGTACGTCAGCTGCTCACCCAGGGTGGTGTGCGCGCCGAGCAGCACCGGCTGCGCTTCGATGACCCGGAGGTGGGCCGCCTGACCGGTGCCCGTGCGCCCAGCGGCGTGCCCGTGTCGGAGCGCAGCGGCTCTACGGAGGCCACGTCCTCCCGCACCGCAGGGACGGGGCGCGCGTCGGCGTCGGGGCGCGCGTCGTCCTCGAGCCGCCCGTCGTCCCCGGGCCGACCGGCCTTGACCCACTCCTCGGCCCGACCGGCTTCGGCTCACTCCTCGGGCCGTCCGGCGGCCCGCCATCCTCAGGCCGCCGAGCGACGTCCTCGTCGAAGCGCCCGCCGCGCCGGGGGTCCGGTTGGCCCGGCCGAGTACCGCTGATTCCCGCGTCGATCCGCTGACCTACTGGAGAACCATGTCCACCCGTAACGACCTGCGCAACGTGGCGATCGTCGCCCACGTCGACCACGGCAAGACCACCCTGGTCGACGCCATGCTGTGGCAGTCCGGCGCCTTCACCGCCCACCAGGCCGACACCGGCGAGATCGAGAGCCGGGTGCTGGACTCGATGGACCTGGAGCGGGAGAAGGGCATCACGATCCTGGCCAAGAACACCGCGGTGGAGCACGTGACGCCGGCCGGTGAGCATGTGATCATCAACATCATCGACACGCCCGGTCACGCGGATTTCGGTGGCGAGGTCGAACGCGGTTTGTCCATGGTGGACGGCGTCGTCCTGCTGGTCGACGCGTCGGAGGGACCTCTGCCGCAGACCCGCTTCGTCCTGCGCAAGGCACTGGAGCAGAAGCTGCCGGTCATCCTCGTGATCAACAAGGTCGACCGTCCGGATGCGCGCATCGCCGAGGTGGTGGACGAGACCTACGAGTTGTTCCTCGACCTCGATGCCGATGAGCACCAGATCGAGTTCCCGATCGTCTACGCCTCAGCCAAGGCCGGCCGCGCATCGCTCACCCGCCCGGACGACGGAGCCATGCCGACCGAGCCCGACCTCGGGCCGCTGTTCGCCACCATCCTGGCCGCTACGCCGGCGCCCACGTACGTCGAGGGCGCGCCGCTGCAGGCCCACGTCACCAACCTGGACTCCTCGCCCTACCTGGGGCGCCTGGCCCTGTGCCGGGTGCACAACGGAACCATCACCAAGGGCCAGCAGGCGGCGTGGTGCCGCGCCGACGGCACGATCGAACGGGTCAAGATCACCGAGCTGTTGCTGACCAAGGCGCTGGACCGGGTGCCGGCCGAGAGCGCCGGGCCGGGCGACATCATCGCCATCGCCGGGATCCCTGAGATCACCATCGGCGAGACACTTGCCGATCCGCAGGACCCGCACCCGCTGCCGGTGATCACCATCGACGAGCCGTCCATATCCATGACGGTCGGAATCAACACCGCGCCGCTGGCCGGGCAGAGCGGCAACAAGGTGACGGCGCGGCTGGTCAAGAGCCGCCTCGACCAGGAACTGGTCGGCAACGTGTCCATCCGCGTCGAGCCGACCGAGCGTCCGGACACCTGGGAGGTACAGGGGCGCGGCGAGCTACAGCTGGCCATCCTGGTAGAGATCATGCGTCGCGAGGGCTTCGAGCTCACCGTCGGCAAGCCGCAAGTGGTGACGCGATTGATGGACGGCAAGGTTCACGAACCGATGGAGCGTCTGACCATCGACGCCCCGGCCGACTACCAGGGCGTGCTGATCCAGCTGCTGGCCCTGCGCAAGGGCCGCCTCGAGCAGATGGTGGACCACGGCACCGGGTGGATCCGGATGGAATACATCGTCCCGGCGCGGGGGCTGATCGGCTTCCGTACCGAGTTCCTCACCGAGACCCGTGGCACCGGGCTGCTGCACCACATCCATGAGGGCTACGCGCCGTGGCACGGCGACCTTCGCACCCGGCCCTCGGGCTCACTGGTCGCCGACCGCCGGGGCATGACCACGGGCTTCGCGCTGGCCAACCTGCAGGACCGCGGGACGATGTTCGTCGGCCCGGGCACCGAGGTCTACGAGGGGATGATCGTCGGGGAGAACTCCCGGTTGGACGACATGAACGTCAACCCGACCAAGGAGAAGAAGCTCACGAACATGCGCCAGTCCTCCGGCGACCTGCTGGTGCCGCTCATCCCGCACCGCGTTTTGTCGCTAGAGCAGGCGCTCGAATTCTGCCGACAGGACGAGTGCGTCGAGGTCACACCGGCCACGGTGCGCATACGGAAGGTCATGCTCGCCGCGCAGGACCGCGAGAAGCAGCGCAACCGCCGCCACGCGGCCACCATGGCCGACGCCTGAGACCAGCTCGCCTAGTCGGGGCCCCCTTGAACGTATTGTGCGGCCCCGGACCGCTGCCGGACCGGTTTGCGGCCCAGAGCCGCACAAACCGTGTTCGGATGCTGCGCATATTAGAGCGGACGCCACGCCCACCTCGCTCGGCGATCACCGCCTAAGCCGCGGTCCAGAGCGCGGCGAATCAGCATGCTGAACTGGTTCCGGTCGCGCAAGTCGCTCGCGGTCCAGCGCACGACGGTGAGACCGGTCCGTTCCAATCGTTCCTGGCGCATCTTCTCGGCTCCCAGCACCGAGACATCGGTGTACTTCGTCAGGCCGTCCGCCTCGCCCACGACGCCGAACCGCTCCCACAGGAAGTCACATCGACCTACCCACCTTCCGGCCTCGTCGAAGACGTCGGCCTGCAGGGTGGGCAAGGGCA
>JBDUAD010000100.1:0-9486 GCA_040004775.1 bacterium
CGCGCACGATCGGGCACCGCGTTCCGCGCACGATCGGGCACCGCGTCCGGCCGGGTATCGGGGTCAGGGTCCGGCGAGCTCATCCGGCGTCGGGCGCCCTGTCCGCCGGGCCGGCCGAGGACGAGCTCGCCGAGGGAGCGCTGGAGGACGCGCCGGTCCCGCTGCTCGCGGAGCTGCCGTGCGTGCGTCGACGGTTGCGCGGGCGCCGAGCTCGCGGCGTCCCCGCCGCGGTTGCCGCATCGGCAGCCTGGCCAGCGCTCGATCCACCGGCATCGGCGGCGCGGCGGCTGGAGGCATCCGCGGTGGCGGCACCGCCGTCATCGGAGCGCCGACGGCCGCCCAAACGTCCAGAGGAGGTGCCCCGCCCACCCTCGGCCCGATCGTCACTGCGACGCGCGCCGGAGCGATCACGACTGCGCTCGCCCCGGCCGCTCCCGCGACCGGCCCGGTCGGCACCGCGCGGCGGGCGGGCATCCCGCCCGCCGAGATCCTCGACCGTCTCCGCGGCCAAGCCGGCTCGGGTGCGCTCGCTGCGCGGCAGTGTGCTGCCGGCGCCCTCGGGGATGTCGAGCTCGAGGAACAGATGGGGCGAGGTGGAGTAGGTCTCGGCCGGCTCGTGCAGCGGCAGGCCGAGCTGGTCGCAGATCAGCTTCCACTTCGGCAGGTCGTCCCAGTCGACCAGGGTCACCGCGGTGCCCGAGGCTCCGGCGCGGGCGGTGCGACCGATGCGGTGGACGTAGTTCATGGAGTCTTCGGGGCACTGGTAGTTGATGACGTGGGTGACCGCTTCGATGTCCAACCCACGGGCGGCGACATCGGTGGCGACCAGCACGTCGACCTTGCCGCTTCGGAAGGCCCGCAGTGCCTGCTCCCGCGCACCCTGACCGAGATCACCGTGGACCGCTCCGGCCGCGAAGCCGCGGTCGACCAGGTCGTCCGCCACCTTCTGCGCGGTGCGCTTGGTCCGGGTGAAGATCAGAGTGAGCCCGCGGCCGCGGGCCTGCAGAACGCGGGCCAGCACCTCGACCTTGTCCATGGCATGGGCGCGGTAGACGAATTGGTCCACGTGCTCGGTGGCCGGCGCCACGCGATCGGACTCGGCCCGGATCTGGATCGGCTGATTGAGAAAGGTCCGGGCCAGAGCGACGATCGGGCCGGGCATGGTCGCCGAGAACAACATCGTCTGCTTGACCGTCGACGTCATGCCCATCAGCTTTTCGATGTCGGGCAGGAAGCCCAGGTCAAGCATTTCGTCGGCCTCATCAAGGACGAGGATCCGCACGGCACCGAGTACCAGGTGACCCTGCTGGGCCAGGTCGAGCAGCCGACCGGGCGTCCCGACCACGACGTCCACGCCGGAGCGAAGCGCGTCGATCTGAGGCTCGTAGGCCCGGCCGCCGTAGATGGTCAGCACGCGAGCCCCGAGGCGCTTACCGGCCGTGGCGATGTCGCCGGACACCTGCACCGCCAGCTCACGGGTGGGGGCGATGACCAACGCCTGCGGGGCCGCACCGGCGGTGCCGGGCAGATCCAGGCGGTTGAGCAGCGGGACGCCGAAGCCGAGCGTCTTGCCGGTGCCCGTGCGCGCCTGGCCGATCAGGTCCTTGCCAGCCAGCGCGATCGGCAGGGTCATCTCCTGGATCGCGAACGTGCGCACGATCCCGACATCGGCCAGCGCGCTCACGATCTCGGGCTTGACCTCGAAGTCGGCAAACGCCGGGCTCTCGGCCGCGGTGGGTGCGTGGGCGGCCAGCGGTTCTGGTGCGACGTCGGCGTCCAGCCCCAGAATCACGGGCACGCCGGAATCGGCGGATCGAAGGTCGGTCATGGGTGGTCCTCGTCCTGTCCTCGGTGCGCGGGACCGGACGTCGTGTATCCGTGGCGCCGAGCCGGCTGACCGGGAACGGGGCGGGGCGATGCCGACGCATCCGGCCTGTAGATTCGAGAACCGCGTCGGATTCCAGAACCCGAGACCGGAGCAGGTCTCACGCGGGTCTGTGCGGCGCTTATGCACGGGGCAACGCCGTCGGTCACACTGTACCCGTCACGGCTGAGCGCGCCGGGCAGTCGTTCGTCCGGGAGGAGCCGATGACCTACGCCGCGTCCGCGTCCCCCGGCGCTGCCGTCCCCTCCGATGACGACGCCGCGCCGGTCGGCGGGCTGGAACCTCCCACCGATGCCGAGACCGAGACCGCCAACGGCGGTCCGGACACGGCGGCGTTGGTCGACCTGCTGGGCGTGCTGGCCTACGGCGAACTGACCGGCTTCGACCTGCTGGCCGAGAGCTCCCGCATGGCGCCCACGATCGCCGGCCGCAGCGCGCTGGCCGAGCTGGCCGCGGTGGAGATCGGTCACCACCGGCAGTTGACCGATCGCATCGTCGCCCTGGGCGCCGACCCGTCGGTGGCCGTGGCGCCATTCGTTCCGGCGCTCGACGGCTACCACGCCACGACCCGTCCGACCACGTGGCTCGAGGGCCTGGTGAAAATCTACGTCGGAGAGGGCATGGCCGCCGACTTCTACCGCGAGGTGGCCGGCTTCGTCGACCCGTCGACGCGGGCTTTGGTCAACGACGTGCTGGCCGACGCGGACAGCGCGGCCTTCGCGGTGCGCGAGGTCCGTGCCGCCGTGACGGCCGACCCCGTGCAGGCTGGCCGCCTCTCGCTGTGGGGCCGGCGGCTGGTCGGGGAGGCGATCAGCCAGGCCCAACGGGTGGCTGCTGAACGCGACGCGCTGACCGAGCTCATCGTGCGCGGCAGTGGCGACCTCACCGGTGTGATGGCGTTGATCAACCGCATCACCGACCGGCACTCCGAGCGGATGGCCAACCTGGGACTGAGTCGGTGACTTTCGAACCTGAGCCGGTTCCGCGCGACGGTGCGGACGAGGAAGTCGACGCCATGGCCCAGCGCGGCCATCTTCTACTCGAGACCTTGCACACGGTGGTCTACTTCGCGGTCGAGGTCCGCGACGCGTTCGCCGCCCGCGGACTGCACGGGCGGACCGGTTACTTCGCCGGCCGCAGCGCCGCGCTCGGCGCGGTACCGCCCGACGTGGTGAGCGCAACGTTCGCGGTGTTCGCGCCCGACTTCGTCCGCACCCGGATGGCCGGGTTGTGGGACGCGCACTCACCGCAGGAGATGCTCGATACCCGGCACGACGCGGTCGCCGCCGTGCTGCACCGCGTCCTCGGCGGCACGGACGTCACCCGTGCCGCCGAACTCACCGCCGTTGCCTGCGCTGCGCTGCGCCCACACGGCCGCCCGCTCTACGCAGCCCACGCTGTCCTGCCCCGTCCGGCCGAGCCGTTGATGGCCCTTTGGCACGACGCCACCCTGCTGCGCGAGTACCGAGGTGACGGGCACGTCGCCGCCATGACCACGGCCGGTATACATCCGCTCGAGGCGATGATTTTGCACGGCCACGCCACTGGTACAACGGGCTTCCTGCGGTCGACCCGGGGCTGGTCGGACGACGCTTGGGCGGCCGCATCCGCCCGACTGCGCGACCGGGGTTGGCTGACCGGTGCGGGCGCCGACGAGGTCGTGACCGAGGCCGGTCGGGCGGCCAAGCGGAACCTGGAGCGGGCCACCCGCGCGGCCGCGCTGGCCGGTTGGTCCGCGCTCGGCCCGGCCGGTGCCCAGGAGTTGGTGACCGAGCTCGCCCCCCTACGGGAGGCTTTGATGGCCAGCGACGTCTTTCCGCCGGGGTCACCGCTCAAACCTGTGCGGTGAGGTCCGCGAGCGCCGGCGCGGCCGAGTGCCACACCGGTGACCCCGCAGCGCTACTGGCGCAGTGGTCCCTGCAGCACGGTCGTCTTGTGGGTGTAGACGCCGTCGTAGTCCTGAGCCGAGATGTCGACGATGTCGTACAGGCGCAGGTCGACATCAGCGGCCAGCGGGAAGGTGCCGGTGCCGTCTCGGCCGAGCACACCGATGGGCAGCATGTGCTTGTGGGCCGGGTCGTAGAGCCAGACCTGGTAGTAGCCCTGGCGAAGCGGCAGTCCGGCCGAGTCGACGCTGACCGCCAGACCGCCGCCCTGGGTGTGCACGGTGGCGTGTCCGCTGACGTTGGCCGGTCCTCCGGTCTGTTGGGACAGCTGCCCCTGGTAGAGCACCTGGGCTGCCGCCGGCGAACCGTGGTCACGCCCGATCAGCACACCGGCGGTAACGGACACGCCGATCACGATGGCCGCCGCCGCGGCGACGAGCGCGGTGCGCCAGCGCCGGTACCGGGCCTGGTTGACCTCGTCAGGGCGGCGGGGATGGGACCACGAGCGGGGGCCGACGTCGTATGGCACCGAGCGGGTGGCCGGCGCGGTCGGTCTGGTGGCAGCGCCGGCAGCGTCAGCAGTGCCCGCGCGGGATTCATCGAGGGTGGCGCGAAGGGTGGCGCCAAGGGTGGCGTCGAGGCCCAGGGTGCGAGAGATGCCGGCCCACACCGACGGCGGCGGCACGTCCTCCAAGGCCGACCGGTCGTCCGCGCCCGCCCGCGCCAGCGCAACGCTGTGGCGGTAGGCGTCGAGGTCCTCGGAACACTCGGCGCACGTGCTCAGGTGGCGCTCGAAGCTCTCGTCGACCGGCTCGCCGAGTGCGAACAGCACGAGCCTCTCCCGGCGGGCGTCGTCGGTGCCCGGCTGGTGCGGGTCCTCAGGCGTTGGCACCGTCGACCTCCCTTCGCGTGCGCAGCCGGTCCATGCCCCGGCGCAGATGGCTCTTTACTGTCCCGAGCGGCAGTCCGGTCAGCGCCGCGATCTGTCCGTGGGTCAGGTCGTCGAAGAACGCCAGTTCAAGTAGCCGGCGTTGCGACTGAGGAAGCCGGCGCAACTCATCGGCCACGACGATGCGGTCGATGACCCGGTCGGCGTCACCGTCGGTGATCTCGGCAACCGGCTCGGCTCGCGAGGCGGTCCGTGCGCGCTGCTCGCGCTCAAGGAGGCGAAAGCGATCGATCACGCGACGGCGGGTGATGCCCACCAACCAGGCTCCCAGCGTCCCGGCCGCGGGGTCGTAGGTCGAGCGGCCCTGCCAGGCCGAGACGAACACCTCCTGAGTCACTTCCTCGGCGTCGGCCGGGTTGGTCAGCAGGTTGCGGGCCACGCGGTAGACCAGTGCGCCGTAGCGGGCGTAGGCCGCGCGCAGGGTCCATTCGTCGCCGGTGGTGAACGCGGCGTCGAGCAGGCGGTCCTCGCGCTCGGGCACCGAGTCGGCGTCCGTGGCGTCGTGGCGCACCATCATGGCGGCACTCTCATGCTGGCACCCTCACGCCGGCACCCCGGTGACCACGATGTTGTCGTCGTAGGAGCGCGTGCTCGCGTCGAATTGACCACCGCAGGTGATGACGGTCAGGCGAGGAGCCCCGGTCCGGGAAAAGATCTTGTCCAGCGGAATGGTCGTCTTCGGGAACTCCTCCAAGGCCACTACGCGATAGTGCCAGTTCCGCCCACTGGTCGTCGTCACCGTGATCGAGGACCCTCGGCTGATCTGGCGCAGGCGAAACATCGCCCCAAGGCCTTGCACCGCGGAGTCGACGTGACCGGCGAGCACGATCGAGCCTTGGCCGGACCCAGGCCGCGGACCCCAGCGGTACCAGCCCACGCGCTCCACGTTGTCGGGAATGGCCATGTCGCCGGTCCGATCCACCCCCACGGCGTCGACCGGAGCCGCGACGTCGATCGACGCGATGCGGATCCGGATCGGTTCACCGGTACGGGTCGACGACCCGGGCGCGGTACGGGTCGACGCCACGGGCCGCTCGCTGGAGCTGGGCGTGGAGCCGGAGGAGCGAGACGGGGACGGTACCGAGGAGCTCGACGGAGGCAGCGAGCTCTTTCGCACCGAGGCCGGCGAACTGGCCGGGACGCCGGTAGAGGAACCGGGAGAACCGTCGGCCAGCCCGGCCGCCGCGCCGGAGTTGTACGTCGCCGGGCCGCCCGACCGGTGGGTGACCCACCAGCCGAGCGGCGCGAGCGCGAGCACGAGACCGAGCACCAGCGTGGTGATCAGGCGGCGGTGCGTCGACCGCGACCCGCTCATATCCCCGCCCCTTCATCTCGGCCGTGCCTGGAAGCTGTTGTGCTGCGAGCTGATCGTGCAGTCAGCGGTGGTGCTGCACCGTCTCCCGCCCGTGTATGCGACCGGACGGGAGACGGTGGATTCGAGGGTGCCGGAGTGTCCGGCGCCAGGTCAGCGGCGGGTCGTGGCCAGGCGGCTGCCCGTGCCGACCGCGAGGGCGAGACCGGCCAGGCTCACCAGGTACACCCACACCGGGGCGCCCGGGTGTTGGTCGGCCTGGCCGCCGGTGCCACCAGGCACGCCGCCCGGAGCCGAGTCCAGGCCACTGATGGTCTGGACGACCGGGGCCAGAGTCTTGTCCGAGGCCGAGCCGATCGCGTAGACGATGGTGTCGGTGCCCTCGGCCAGCTTCACGTCGGCCGGGCCGATCACCACGGTCGACGTACCCGCGAGCACGACGTCGGCCGAGATGGTCCCGGCCGGGAGGTTGGCCTTGGCCTCGTTGGGGTTGGTCAGGCCCTTGAAGGCGACCTTGCCGTTGGCCCGCACGTCCACGGCCGGAGCGGCCGCCGTGTGCCGCACGATGATCCGGCCCATTCCGGCGGCCATCGTCGAGGTGTCGTTGACGAACGCGGTGAGGGTTGGCTTGCCGGCCGCGGTCAGGTTGGCCACGAGGGAGTAGTTTTGGCCGGCCTCGACGGTGGCACTGCCGGAGATCACCGGGGTGCCGGTGCCCTTCGTGTTCGAAGCGGCGAAGATCGTCACCTTGTAGGTGCCGGGGGCCAGCTGCAGGGGTCCCGCCACCGAACCGGGCTTGAAGTTGCTCAAGGTCGACTTTCCGTTGACGAAGACGTTGACCGGCGTCTTCGGGATGCCGTGGACCACGCTGACGCTGGCGGTGTCGGCGGCCTGGGCCGGCGCGCCGAAGGCGAGCAGGCCGAGAACGGCAACCGCGCCGGCGACGAGGACGGCTACGAGTCGTTTCATCGGGGGATCACTCCTTGTTCGGTGTCGATGGGAGAGAGGGACGCACTCGCCGCCTCTCACGACTGCTCTACGGAGCCGGAGGCAGGCGTGGATGCACCGGCAGCCAGTTCTTTTTCCGGACGCGGGCATATCTGCCGGTTTGTGCACCGGACGGAGCCGGCTGCGTCCCCCGTCCGCAAGCCGGTCGTGAGGCGGAGTGTGGCGCCGGCCCGCGGCGCCTGCTCGTCCTCGAGGAGTGTCGATGCTCAAGAACCGCCTGCGGACCGGATTGGTGGCCGCCCTCGCCGGCCTGGCCGGGGTGGCCCTCGTGGCCACCGCGTCCCCCGCCAGTGCCCGCACCGCCCCGACCAAGACCCTGTCCGGGACGACGTCGGTGACCACGGCGCCCGGCGTGGCCGGCGTGCTGCTCAAGGCCGGCGTCGTGCCGCTGCCCGTGCCGCCCCGCACCACTGGCGTTCGCTGAACACGTCGGTCCCGGCCCGCTACGGGCCGGGGCTCACGCGCTCTCCGGCTTATCTGGGTAGGCTCCGCAAGCGGCGCTGGGGGGCCCGGGCGGCAGCATGCTGCGGATCGGGGCCGGGGTCGGTTCGCGCGGATCACCCCAGGGCACAGCGGCCGAGCTCCATGGGCCTCGAGGAGGATCGCCGGGCATGGGGGGCAGGCACCAGGCGTCCGGCAAGTCGTGGAAGCGGGCGCGTCACCGGGTGGGCGCAACCGGCCCCAGCCGGCCGGCCGACGCCTTTGCGGGCCACCACCATCCGGACGGACGGTCAGGCTCCGGCAGCCGTGGGCGCCGCTTGGTGGCCGTCGGTGTCGTTCTTGTCCTGGTCGCAGCGGTGTTGGCCGCGGTGGCGGTGCCTTGGCTTCGGCACAAAGGCACGTCGACGGCCTCTGGGTCGGGTTGTTCCGGCGGGCTCAGCGTGCCGGTGGTGGTGGCACCGGAACTGCGCGCCGCCGTCCAGGCGGCGATCAACCAGTGGTCGGATACTGCTCCCTCGGTATCCGGTACCTGTGCCCAGGCCCAGGTCAGCGCGCAGAGCCCGGCCGCTGCCGCCGCGGCCCTGGCCGGCGCCACCACCCCGACGGTGTGGATCTCCGATTCACCGATCTGGAGTGCCAAACTGGCTGCGGCCGCCCCCGGCCGGGTGACGCCCGGCCCTTCCGTGGCCACGTCGCCGCTGGTTGTGGCCGCCGCCCCGGCACAGGCTGACGCGCTGAACGTGGCCGCCCGCACCGGATGGTCCGGCGTCCTGGGCGGCAGCACGCCGGTGACCGTGACCGACCCGGCCACCACGGCGTCCGGGGCGATGATGACGCTGGCCGTCAAATCCCAGGCCGGCAGCGCTCCGGGTAGCGCAGCCGCCCTGATCGGCCTGTTCATCCGGCTCCAGGCCGCCTTGCTGCCGTCGTCCGCGGCCGGCTTCACCGCCCTGTCCGCCCACCCGGACCGGGCACCCGCGTTCATCACCAGCGAGCAGGCCGTGCTGGAGGCCAACCGGGCCCACGGTTCCGTGCTGGCCAGGGCGATCTACCCGAGCGGCCCGACGCCGGTGCTCAACTACACCGTGGCCCGCGTGGCATCGCCGGACGCCGATGATTCGGCCACGGCCGCCGCCGGCCTGGTCGAGAAGGCCCTGGCCGCACCCACCGCCCGGGCTCGCTTCGCGGCCCTCGGCCTACGCGGCCCGGACGCCAGGCCATTGTCCGACATCGCGAAGAACAGTGGGATCAAGGCGACCACGGTGAAGGTCGCCTCCGGCACGGTCACCGCCGCCGACGAGGCCGCCGTGACCCGGCTTTGGCGTGCCGCAGCCAAGCCGTCGCGCCTGCTGGCCGTCATCGACGTGTCCGGATCCATGGCCGACCCGGCCAATGCGGGCGGCGCGCCGAAGATCAAGGTGGCCAGCGCCGCTGCGGCCAGCGCGATCGACGTGCTCCCGGCGAGCTGGTCGGTGGGACTGTGGAGCTTCTCGACCAAGAAACCTCCGGCCACGGACTGGACGGAGCTGGTGTCGACCGGCTCGGTGCGGACCCAGCGCAGCACGCTGGAGGCCGCCGCCCGCTCGCTTCCCGACCGGGTGAACGGCGACACCGCCCTCTACGCCACGGTCACGGCCGCCTTCGCCGAGGCCAGCCGTCACTACGACCCGAAGGCCGTGAACGTGGTGGCTCTGCTCACCGACGGCGCCAACGTCGACCCGCGGCGCAACCTCGACCTGCCCACGTTGCTGGCCGGACTCGAGCGCGACTACGACCCCAACCGGCCGGTACACATCGTGACCATCGGGTTCGGCCGCGATGCCGACACCGAAGCGCTGAAGGAGATCTCCGCAGCCACTGACGGCCAGTCCTACCGGGTCGAGAACCCGACCGACATCCGCGGCGTGCTGCTGGACTCAATCCTGGCGAACAACTAGCTGCGCCTCAGCCGGCGGTGCGCAATGCGCCTCAGCCGGCGGTGCGCAATGCGCCTCAGCCGGCGGTG
>JBDUAD010000101.1:0-9419 GCA_040004775.1 bacterium
GACCCGCTCCTCCGACGGCTCCTCCGGCGGCTCCTCCGGCGGCTCCTCCGGCGGCTCCTCCGGCGGCTCCTCCGGCGGCGACGTGACCGGCTCGTGCCGCGCCGACTCAGCTGGCGGCGATTCGGCTGGCAACTCGGGCGGCGATTCGGCCATGATCGGAAATCTACCGCCGGGCCGTCTCGGTAACCTCGGGCCCATGCCGCTGCGCCGATCCGTGCGCGCGGCGGCGGTCGCGACGTCGCTCGGGTTGGTGATCAGCGCGTGCACCGGAAGCTCGCCTACACCGGCCCCGTCGTCGACCGGCACAGCGACGTCAGCCTCGTCGCCGACGGGAACGGCGGCGACGTCGGCCGGCCCCGCGGTGGCCAAGGCGAAGTTCACCGACTGCACGAGCCAGATCACGCCGAGCCTGCCCGGCGGCAACGGCCCGCGGGTGACCCGCCTGAGCTTCGGCTGCGCCCGGGTGCCCGTCCCCGCCGATTACGCCGAGCCCGACGGCCGGATGCTGACCCTCTACGTCGTCAAGGTGCACGACAACAGCCAGTCCCGTCGCATCGGCTCACTGCTGGTCAACCCCGGCGGCCCCGGCGCGAGTGGGGTCCAGCTCGCGGTCAACCTCGGCCTCGAGGTCTCGGACAACCTGCTCGACCACTTCGACCTCGTCGGCTTCGATCCGCGCGGCGTCTTCCTCTCCGACGCGGTGCAGTGCATCCCGGACGCCGAGAAGGACCGCATCGCCGCGGCCAGCCCTGACGTCCGCACCGCGGCCGGCCTGGCTCAGGTCACTGCCCTCACCGCGTCGGTGTCGCGCGCGTGCGGGACGCGCTACGGCTCCGAGCTCGGCCGGTTCAACACCGCCGACACCGCCCGCGACCTCGACGTCCTGCGCCGGGCCCTGGCCGAGGACCAGCTGACCTACCTCGGCTACAGCTACGGCACCGAACTGGGCGCCGCCTACGCCCACCTGTTCCCGGCCACTGTGCGCGCACTGGTCCTCGACGGCGCGGTGGATCCGGCCCAGACGCCGGCCGTCGCGGCGCAGCGCCAAGCGGCCGGATTCGAAGCCGCGTTCGACCGCTTCGCCGCCGACTGCGCCACCCAGACCGCTTGCCGGCCGCTGGGACCGGCGCGCGCGGCGGTGACCGGGCTGACCGCGCGGGCCGACCGGACCGCCCTGCGCACCAGCCGCCCGGGTGACCGTCGGCGGGCCACCGGCGCGATCGTGCTC
Organism: bacterium; assembly: GCA_040004775.1. Taxonomy (GTDB): domain Bacteria; phylum Actinomycetota; class Actinomycetes; order Mycobacteriales; family Jatrophihabitantaceae; genus JALZBL01. The sequence goes on from JBDUAD010000101.1 coordinate 1,229, forward strand.
GGGGCCGTGGCCGCCGCGCTCTACGACCGGTCCCGCTGGCCGGTACTGGCCACCGCTCTGCTCGCCGCCCGCCGGGGGGACGCCCGGGCCCTCTTCGCCATCAACGACGCCTTCACCGGCCGGGCCGAGGACGGCCACTACTCCAACCTGCTCGACGCCTACACGACCATCACCTGCAACGACGAGGTTCGGCGGCCCAGCGCCGCCGAGGTCCAGGCGCTGGCCACTCGCTGGGCGCGCTCGTATCCGCTGTTCGGCCTGAACGCCGCCGCCGAACTGCTCAGCTGCCGATCCTGGCCGGCGCCGCCCACGCCCGTACCGCCGGCCACCGCGCCCGGTGCCGGACCGATCCTGGTCATCGGCACGGTCCACGACCCGGCGACCCCGCTGTCCGCGGCCCGGGCGTTGGCCCGCTCCCTGAGCAGCGGCGTCCTGCTCAGCTGGGACGGCGACGGGCACACCGCGTTCCCGAAGACCCCGTGCGTGACCGCTGCGGTGGAGAAGTACCTGATCGATCCGCAGACGCCGCTGGCCACGGCCACCTGCCCGGCTCGATGACCACCCGTCGCGACGACCGTTCGCCGTTCGAGGACGAACGAACCGGCCGACCGTCACTCCTGCGGCCGTCGCTGCACACCGTCGCCGCACCGCCCGCGGCCGAGGGCATCGTGCTCGTCCTGCACGGCGGCCGGGAACGCGGCCTCAGCCGGGTCCGCCCCGGCCAGCTGTCCGTGCTGCGGATGGTGCCGATCGCCCGTCGCATCGCCGCGGCTGGAAGCGGCCGGCTGGCCGTCAGCCGGCTGCAGTTCGCCGTCCGCGGCTGGAACGGCGCGGCCGCGTCGCCGGTGGCCGACGCCGAGTGGGCCATCGACCAGATCCGCCTGCGGTACGGGCCGGACGTGCCGCTGGCCCTGGTCGGTCATTCGATGGGCGGCCGGACGGCGCTGCGGGTCGGCGGGGCCGCCGGTGTGCGCAGCGTGGTCGGCCTGGCCCCGTGGCTGCCGGGCGGCGAACCGACCGGGCAGCTACGCGGTCGGCGGGTGCTGCTGGTGCACGGCAGTGCCGACCGGGTCACCAGCCCCCGCGCATCGGCCCGCTACGTCGAGACCCTCGGTGGCGTGACCGCCGGCGCCAGCTTCGTCGAGGTGGTCGGCGGTGAGCACACGATGCTGCGCCGACGGGAGGTTTTCGAGTCGCTGGCCGCGGGCTTCGTGACCGGCACCCTGCTCGACCCTGCCCCCGCAGCGAGACCGTCGGCCGGACCGCTGCCTGACGTGGTGCAGCAGGTCCTCACCGGTTCGACCCGCCTCTCCGTCTGAGGCCGGGCCTCAGCCGGCGGGTGTGGCCGGTTCGGCGTATGCGGTCGCGGCCAGCCACTCGGCGGCGATGAGGGCGTGCCCGGCCGCGGTGGGGTGCACGCCGTCGGTGGTCCAGATGGCCGATCCGGCCCGCTCCCCGGCCGCGGTCAGCACCGCGGACAGCGGCACGCAGCGGGCGCCGAACCGCTCGGCCAGCGCGCCCACTGCGTCGACCCGCGGGTCGAGGTCCTCGTGCCACTCCTCGGTGATCGAGCCCATCGGCAGGAAGAACGGCTCGACCAGCACGAGGCCGGCGTCGGTGTCGTCGCGCACCCGTTCGAGGAGTTCCCGGTAGGCATCGGTGAACCCGACGATCTCGGAGACCTCGCCGCCGTCGTAGCGGCGCCAGGTGTCGTTGACGCCGATCTGCACGGTGACCAACGCCGGCGCGAGGTCGATGCAGTCGGCCGACCAGCGCGGCCCCAGGTCGCTGACCCGGTTGCCGCCGATCCCCCGGTTGACCACCTGCGGCGGCACCGCCGCGTCGGCCAGGGCCGTGGCCACGAAGCGGACCCAGCCGTGACCCACATCGTCGGGATTCGACCGATCCCGGCCGGCCTCCGTGATGCTGTCGCCGATGAACACCAGCGTCGGAGCGGACGCGGAACCGGGTGAACTCACGACCGGAGACGCTAGCCCGGCCGCGTTCGGGCGCGGCGCTTAGCCTGGCTCGGTGGCCGTCCTCCTCGCCCTGATCGCGGCCGCCACCTACGGGGTGAGCGATTTCCTCGGCGGGCTGGCCTCACGCCGGACGCACGCGTTGACTGTTCTGCTCTACAACTATCCGGCCGGCGCGCTGGTCATGGTCGCGCTGCTGCCGCTGTTTCCCGGTTCGGTGTCGGGGTCCACGCTGGCCTGGAGCCTGGCCGGCGGTGCCGTCGGGCTGGCCGGCGTCGGCCTGCTGTATTCGGCCCTCGGCCGGGCGGCGATGAGCGTGGTGTCCCCGATCACCGCGGTGCTCTCGGCTTGCGTGCCGGTGCTGGTCGGCGTCATCGGTGGGGAACGACCGGCCGTGCTGGCCTGGATCGGGATCGCGATCGGGCTGGCCGCGGTGGTGCTGGTCAGCCGCACCGACGGTGGCGCCGGCCTGGCTGGGGCCTCACGAGCCGCCGTGCTGATGGCCCTCGGGGCCGGAGTGGGCTTCGGCCTCTACTTCGTCTGCCTGGCCCGCAGCGACGACGACTCCGGTCTGTGGCCGGTGGTGATCGCCCGCATCTGCGCCGCGGCGCTGGTGATACCGCTGGCCCGGCGCGTCACCACCAGCGCGCTGCGCGGACAGCTGCTGCTCATCGTGATCGGTTCCGGCGTCCTGGACGCCGCGGCGAACCTGGCCTTCCTGGAGGCCAGCCGGCACGGCTTCCTCTCCATCGCCAGCGTGATCACCGCGCTCTACCCGGCGGGAACGGTGTTGCTGGCCGCTCTGCTGCTCGGCGAACGGACCGGTCGGACCCAGCGGATCGGGCTCGGGCTGGCCGCGGTGGCGGTGGTCCTGGTGACCAGTTGAGCGCCGCGGTGCGATGCTGTGATCCCGGTACCTCGGCCGTCAGCGCGAAGGAGATCTGGCATGTCCCGTAGGACCACCGCCCACCTGTTCAGCTCGGTCAACGGTGTCGTCGAGTCGCCGAACTTGTGGCAGTTCGACGCGTTCGGTCCGGAGGAGGGCGAGATGCTGGGCCGCGTTCTGTCCAGCGGCACGGACGTCGTGATCGGCCGCACGCTGTGGCAGGAGTGGTCGCAGTACTGGCCGACGGTCAGCGGTGACGATCCGTTCGCCCAGTTCATCAACCCGGCGCGCAAGCACGTCCTCAGCCGGACCCTCAGCGGCGACCTCGAGTGGAACAGCGCCGTCATCGAGGGTGACCCGATCCCCTACATCAAGGAACTGCGGCAGGAGGGCTCCGGGGACCTTCTCGTCATGGGCGGCATCGAGACGACGCGCAGCCTCTTCCTCGCCGGCCTCGTGGACGCGCTGACCCTCACCGTCCATCCCGTGGTCACTCCGGAAGGGCGGCGCCTCTTCGACGAATCCGTGCCGACGACCCGGTTGCGGCTGATCGACAGCTCGATCACCAGCGTCGGCAACGCGGTGCTGACCTACGCTCTGCGCAACTGAGCGCTGCGCCGACACGACGCGGAACTGACACCAGGCCATGGCCCTGACCATCGAGGCGGTCAGCGAGGCCCGCTTCGACGATGTCCAAACCGTGTTCGGTGCCCGTGGGCAGGCCGCCCGCTGCCAGTGCCAGCGCTACCGAATGGGCTGGTACGACCACCAATCCGACAACGTCTCGGGCCGCCGCGAGCTGCTGCGCGATCAGATCGGTGAGGGCCATGGACTCCTGGCCTACCTCGACGGCGAGCCGGTGGGCTGGTGCTCGGTGGCCCCGCGCAGCGATTACCGCTACCTGCGCCAGCCGACGTGGGCCGGCCGCCACGAGGACAAGGACGACGCCAGCGTCTGGGCGGTCACCTGCTTCGTGACCCGAGCCGGATTCCGGCATCAAGGAATCAGCCGCGCGCTGGTCGCCGCCACGATCGGCCTCGCGCGCGACCGTGGCGCCCGGGCGGTCGAGGCGTATCCGATGAAGCCAGCACCGGGCAAGGAGGTGCCGTGGGGTGAGATGCACGTCGGAGCGCTCACCGCGTTCCTTCAGGCCGGCTTCGAGATCGTGCACGTGCCCTCCCTGCGTCGCGCCATCGTGCGCTACGAGCTCTGACGCATACGACCGGCGACCTCCGGCGGTAACTCCGCTGCTGAGCGGGCGCGATCGAGCCAGTCGCCGAGCAGAGCGGAGAGCAGCTCCGGCCGCTCGTGCAGAAGCGCGTGGCCGGCGTCTTCGACGACCGCGAGGGCGGCGCGCGGATAGTGCTCGAGCAGGGCCGTCGCGTCGCGGTACCCGACGACGGAATCCCGTTGACCGGCGACGATCAGGGTCGGCTCCGAGAAGGTGGACGACGTGACGTCGACGGTCCAGCCGGCGAAGATCCGCTCTAGCCCGGGCTGATCCACGAGGGACCCTCCGGGTAGGACGTAGTCGCGGTAGCGGCGGGCGGTGGCCGCCGTGCGCACGACGAAGTACTCGTCGAAGCCTGCGTGCTGCTCAGGTACGAGCTGGCCGTACGCGTCGGCGTCCTGGCGGACCACGGTGTGGTCGGGCACGTCGGCCGATCCTTCAGCGATGGGACACAGCAGCGCGAGGCCGAGCACCGCGTCGGGCCGCTGCCCGGCCACTCCACGAGCCAGGTAGGCGCCGTAGGAGTGGCCGAGCAGCAGCACCGGTCCTGCGCCGAGGTGATCGATGAACGCACCGAGCAGCGCCACCACATCGTCGTTGCTGGTCAGGCCGTCGGATGTCGAGCGACCCATCCCGGGTAGGTCGGGGTAGATCCGCCGGTACCCCGTAGGGGGAACAACGGCCTCAATCGCCGCCTCCATCTCGCGGTGATCGACACCGGCGCCGTGCAGAGCGACGATCGGCACCCCCACGCCGTGGGCGACGTAGTTGATCAGGACGTCGTTTATCCGGCACTGCATACGGACACCGTAGAGATCAGCGCCGCTTCGTCCCGCGCCTGGACGGACGTCCCTGTCCAGTGCCAGGCGATCAGCCGCGCCGGCTCCAGACCTGCACAGTGAGCGGCATGCCGAACAGGACCGTCGAGTCGGTGCTGAGCTCGCGCAGCCGGGCCGCCGCTTCCTCGATCTCCTCCGGTGTAGCCACACCGGCCGCCATCATCGCCTCGGCCGTGGCCTGGACCGTGAGGTACGGGATCTGCTTGCCCTCACCGTCCACGTGGGCGCGCGCGATCACGTGAACGGTGGGATCCGGCAGGCCGGCGGCGAGGAAATGAGACACGAGCTTGCGCCCGCTCTCGGGATCACCGCCGTGGAGGCGCAACACCTCCGAGTACCGCTCGATCCAGAAGTCGACGGCCGGCTGCCGCGGGTAGCTGAAGGCGCCCGGAAAGTCGGCGTCCTCGGCCACCAGCACGCCACCGGCGTCGACCTGCGCCCACATCGCCCGCAGCGCGTTGACCGGTTGGGTTAGGTGCTGCACGACGTTGCGGCTGTAGACAACGTCCTGCGCCGGCAGGTCGGGCAGCCGCGCGATCTCGCCGACCACAAAGGTGATGTTGTCGAGGCCTGCGGCCACTGCCCGTTCGCGGGCCACCTGGAGCTTCACGGCATCCATGTCGACCCCGGTGACCCGCCCGTGCCCACCGACGCGCCGGGCAAGCTCGAGCGCGACATCGCCCGCGCCGCAGCCGACGTCGAGGCAGCGGGCGCCGACCGGTACGCCGACACGGTCCAGCAGCGCTTCCGTACCTGGCCGCAGTGCGCGAGCAAGTACCTGGAGCCGGTCCGCTCCGGCGCGGCCACCGCGGATGACGTAGCCGGAACTGGTGGTCACGACGAGAGCGTGCACCCGTCGCGCCGGATCGGCCAGAGGTGTCGCCGAGGGAACGCCGACGACGAACCCCGGGCCCGCAGGTGCTGCAGCATCAGGGGTACGTCATCGACAGCGCAGGTTACGGGTGGGCAGCTCGCGCTGCGTAACGCGAGCGAACATGGCGCCTCCCTTCGCCGACGACACGAGGCGCGCTCAGCTCAGTCGGACTGGCCGGTCCTCCACTCCTCACGCGTGAGCGCGTACTCAACGTCGCCGAGCTCGTCGCCGGGTATTGGGTAGGGCCATGGCTGATGGAAGGTCCGGGCATAGCGCAGGCCGGCGCGTTCCATCACCGCTCGCGAGGCCTGGTGCACCGCCATCGTCTCGGCGTGCACCCGCCGCACCCCGAGTTCGGTGAACGCCTTGGCGATCAAGGCGCGGGAGCCTTCGGTGGCGTAGCCACGTCCCCAAGCAGCGCGGCGCAACCGGTAGCCGAGCTCGACCTCGTCCGGCGGATCCTCGGGCGCGGGGCGCAGATGGAACCAGCCGAGGAACTGGCCCGTCGCGCGATCAAGCGCTGCCCAGAAGCCGAAGCCGTCGTGGCGGTCGTAGTACGAGAGGAACGCGGGAAGAAAGTCGTTGACGATGTCTTCGCGGCTGGTCGGTACTCCGCCGGTGACGTAGTGCATGACCTCGCGGTCGCTGTCGAGCTCGACGAGCAAATCGACGTCGTCCGCGGTGAACTTTCTCAGCACGAGCCGCTCTGTGCGCAGCAACTCCTCCATGGGTGAACCGTAGGCCGCGTCATCGAGAAGGCTTCGAACTCCGCGTCGGGCACCTCGAGCGCCGGGCGGTGGAAGCACATCCCCGCGTTGTTGACGAGGATGTCGATCCGCCCGCGCGTGGCGATGGGTTCGTCCACGATTCGCCGCGCGTCAGCCGGGTCGGTGATGTCGCCCGTGCTGCCGCTCAGGCGCCGACCGGACGAGTCAGCAATCCCAGCGGCCGCAACCTCGGTCAGCTTCTCGCCGCGGCCGACTACCAGACGTCCGCACCGAAATCGGCCCGCGCTCCGGCGAACGCGCAACCGAGCCCAGGCGAGAGCCCGCGATTGGCGCCGGTCACCAAGGCCGTGCGCCCCGTCAGGTCGAACGGCCCGCTCATGCGCTGCCTTCGTTCACGACGACCACGGACTTCATGCTCATCGGGTCATCGTCGCTCGTGAGCGCTGCTTCGGTGTCTTCGAGGTCGAAGCGCGCCGTCACCAGCGCATCGAGGTCGACGCGCCCCGTGGAGGCCAACGAGATAGCGATTGGCCAGGTGTCGACATAACGGAAAATGCCCGTCACCGTGACTTCGCGAATCTGAAGGTCCAGGAGCGGGATCTTCACCTCCTCCTCACCATGCCCGACCAGCACCGCCACGCCTCCCGAGCGCACCGCCTTGAACCCGTCGCGCAAAGCCGGGGTGGCGCCCGAGCACTCCAGAAACACGTCGGCGCCGACCTCAGCGGCATCGAAGCCGGCGCTCGGGTCGACAGTGCTCGCGCCCACCAGCGCCTCGATCCGCCGGCGCCGGGACTCCACCGGGTCCGAGACGATGATCTCGGTAGCGCCCATCGCACGCGCGGCCAGCGCAACGACTGCACCGATCGGCCCGGCCCCGGTGATGAACACCCGCGACCCCGCCGCAGTGCGCCCCTTCTGGTTGGCCCACAGCCCGACCGACAGCGGCTCGCACAGGGCCACCGCCGCGTCGGACATCGAATCGGGAACCGGATGCGCGAAGTCCGCCGGCACCACGACGTAGTCGCAGAATGACCCGTCGATCGGGGGCGTCGCGAAAAACTCCATGCGCAAACACAAGTTCAGGTGTCCGGTCTTACAAGCGCGACACCGCCGGCACGGGCGCTGTGGCTCGAGGGCGACCCGCTGCCCGACACGACTCGAGTCGACCGCCGCGCCTGTCTCCACAATGGTGCCGCCCACCTCATGGCCGAGCACCAGCGGAGACTCAACCACCATCGGGCCGATACGGCCGTGGCGGTAGTAGTGCACGTCCGAGCCGCAGACACCCACCGATGCGACCAGCACGAGCACCTCATCCGTTGCCGGCGACGGCACCGGACGTTCCTGCATCTCGATCCTCGCCGTCGCAGTCAGAACGGACGCGCGCATAACGGTCGCAGTCATCGGGCCCCCTCCAGCCAACCATCCTGTCAGGCCACCACAGCGCGGAGTAGCCCGGCGACAGTGCTGTAATGGTCGATCATTGATCGACCCAGCGCACCGGTCAGTCGATGCCGCCAAACCCCACAGCCAGCCGCACAGCGTCATTCTGAAGATCGTGTGCCGTCAGGGTCGCGAGTGCGTGTGTGGTGCGACAGGTGAATCGATCTGCGGGCATGGTTGGCGACCGGGCATGCCGACCTGGGACCGCACG